>DATDYF010000036.1:0-6428 GCA_035289105.1 Candidatus Nanoarchaeia archaeon | reverse complement strand
AGTGTTGGAATACCCCATCAGGAATGACTTTCCCTTTGTCTCTTCATTCTTCAGGTTTATTGAGGTAATTGTGTGGAATACATAGTTAGACTCCGGATTGTCAAAATAATATACATCCGGAACTATCCTTGTTGACGCTTCCTTGATTACGGGAACAATCGGCCCCGGACCATAATAAGCATCCTTCTTTGAAATAAGGTAAACATAATCCCCTATCATTCTCGACTGGAAGTAGTAGCCGTCGATTGCAAAGTCCTTGACTTTCTCAGGATCGCTCCTGTCAGAAATGTCATAGATTATTGCATGAGTTCTCTGCATCGGAATTGGCCTTGGCAGGAAGTCAAACTCTGCAATGGTGTAAATCTCATCATAATCATCAGTAAACACTATCAGCCTGTCGCCATTCAAAAACATATCTCTCGGCCTTCCTTTTAACTCTGTTGTTGAGAGCTTCTTCGCCTCATCCGCAGGGAAGGCATCAACAATCACAAGCTTGTTCTGCGCAATAACATAAATATACTTCCCATCGTTCTTTACAAAATCTGCCTCATCAACCCCTTCCACCTGAATATTTGTTGTTGAATATTCTGATGCTGGTGCGGCACTAGGAGCTACGTCCCCTGACATTTTTGACACAGCGCTCTCCATCATCGCCATATCAGAAATTATTCCACCTCTCCTGTACATCGGCTGCTGCTGCGAATTCTTCTGCAAAAACTCCTTGACTTCCTCTACAGAATTAAACTTCTTCAGTTCCTGCGTTGCTTCCAACTCTATTGGAGCCTCCTTTTCCTCTTCCGGCACCTTTGGCTGCTCTCCTGGAATCTCAACCTCCTCGCAGCCTGCAATGACAACTAATGCAACCAATAAGCCAATTAAGATAATTTTTTGATGCTTACCCATGTCTATCACTCTCCTTAACCATATCCTGTAAAACATCCATATTTAAATATATAGCCATAACTTCAGTTTGGGTTGAAGTCTTTATGGAGAATGAATCCAAGCTAAAGCAATTATCAGGAAAGAAACACATAATCCTCACCCCCTCAGGCGACCACGCCATCAAGGCAGTGTTCTCAATTCTCAAGGGAAAGAAATGCCTCATTCCAGACCAAGCTGGCTGGCTTTCTTACAGGAAACTTCCTCTGAAATTGGGGTATGAAGTTGAAGAGGTAAAAACAGATTTTGGGATTATTGATTTGGAGGATTTGAAGAAAAAAGCAAAAAATTCAGACTGCTTCATCTACCAGCAGCCTGCCGGATACTTTGCTGAGCAGGACACCGAGGCAATCTATGAAATTTGCAAAGAAAAGTGCATTGTGATTATGGACATTGCAGGAAGCATCGGCAGCAGGCTTTACAATCCCAAATTCTGCGATATTGCAGTCTGCTCTTTCGGGAAATGGAAGCCCATCGATGTTGGGTATGGAGGCTGTTTGGCATTTGACGATGATATGCTAAATGAATCTGCAAAAGAATTTGAAGAGTTTGATGATAAATATGCCGAAAAGTTGGCAGAACAAATTAGCCTGCTAAACAACAAATACAAAAAATACAGCGAAATAACAAAAAAAATAAAAAAAGACCTTTCCACTTATGAGATAATCCATCCAACTCTTAGCGGAATAAGTGTTGTTGTAAAATTTACCAGCCAGGGCGAAAAGGAAAAACTTATAAATTACTGCAGAGGCAATGGCTTAGAATTTACCCTGTGCCCGAGATACATCCGGGTGCTGGATAACGCAATTAGCATTGAAGTGAAAAGATTGAAGGTGATGTGAATGGCATTAAAATTCCCTAACAGCATGAACGAATGCATTTATTTTACTAACAGGACTATTGGAAGCGGAAAGGCTGTTGCGTGGGTTTATCGCAAGCCCTGCCCGAAGTGCAAGAAGGCAACCATGGGAAAGCCCGTTGAAAAGGGGAAAAAAAAGATAAGGGCACTTGAATACGTCTGCCCAGGCTGCGGCTATACAGAAGAAAAATCAGGGCATGAGGACAGCCTCACCATGGAAATACAATACACCTGTCCGCACTGCAGCAAATCCGGAGAGGCAACCACAGAATACAAAAGAAAATCCTTCAACGGAATTCAGGCTTATGTCTTCTCATGCATCTTCTGCAGCCAGAAAATAGGAATCACAAAGAAGATGAAGGAGAAGAAAGGGGCAGTGAATGAGGATTAGATTAATCTGAACTAAGCCTCAATTTGCTTTGTGCCCGAAAAAGAGAATATCAAGGCTTCCTTCTCGACTACAGGGGTTACATTCTTTCCTTTTCTCTCGAGGCTAACTAAATCGTTCTTTTCCAATATCTTCAAGTCCCTGTCAACAGCCTGTTTTGTCCTGTTTACCATTTGAGCCAATTCTATTATCGATTGTGGAGTCTTTCTCTTGATAACCCTGATTAATTCAAGCCTTTTCCTTGTGATTGTCTCAAACATTTGGTCATCAGTTATGTGAAATACTATTGCATTGTCAGGGGCTTTAACTGTGCCATCAATGACTCCTTTTACAAAAGACCTTACAGCATACGCCCTTGCTTTAATCTTGAGATTCTTGTTCACCT
Source organism: Candidatus Nanoarchaeia archaeon (assembly GCA_035289105.1). GTDB lineage: Archaea > Nanobdellota > Nanobdellia > Woesearchaeales > JACQSR01 > JACQSR01. The sequence goes on along the minus strand of DATDYF010000036.1, from coordinate 3,857 downwards.
TTAATCACCTTCCATTCAGTTTTGCCAAATAATACTTTTTGTAACTTGTGTAATTCAGGGCTATTCTCTCTGAATACATTTCAACAATATAATATGTATTGTATGTTCTTTCCTCTTCTTCTAGGGGGATTAGCTCTTTTGATATCCAAAACCTCTGCTCGTGCAAAAAACCGTGATAATTATCCACCCTATAGACAATATGCCACTTTCCATTTATTGATGCCCTGTAGTTGAGCGCAAACCTCCTGACCTTTCCCTTCTCAATGTCGAGATTAACGTCCAGCAAGTCACCGCCGTCATCGCTTAGATGGTGAACATGCCTTACTTTTCTTTTAGCCATCTTTTCAGTAAACCTCAGATGTTTACTCTGATATATAAATCTTCCTGTTCATAATTGGTTTTTTAAGGTGGCTTCACACCCAGCTTCTTCAACAAAAAACGACAAAAAAGATGAAGGAGAAGAAAGGCACATTGGAGGTGGATTAATGCTTCTTTGAGTCCATGCCCTTGTGCCAGCCGATGTGGCCTGAAATCTGGCGGGTCAGATTGAAGGACAGCCCAAGATTTAAGGCCAATAATGCTGTCATTATTTCATTATAACCAAGGCTCCCGCCCAATATTTTCTTGATAAGCTCATAAACAATCCAAATTATTAGGGTTAAAAGCAACCAGTCAAATAACTTGCCGAATTTAATTGTCATCAACCTTTCCCCATTAGCATAAATATTAGCCATATAAAAGTAAGTATAAAAAGAACCAACATCCCTTTCTCAATTAGCTTATACTTTTCAGGCAGGTTAAGAAGGTACTCAATTTTCTCTCGTATGGATGCGTTTCTTGTCATACTTGCAGATATGCTATTCTCCTTAATAAACCTTTTCCCAAATTTTCCGGAAGATTTCCGGAATAAACTGCAAAACCCAACCTTTTTATATGCAGTATTTTTCTTCTGAAGAATGCTGCAAAAAAAGAAAATACTAATCACTTCGGCATTGCCCTATGCCAACGGTCCAATTCATGTCGGCCATCTGGTTGAATATATTCAGACAGACATCTACGTCAGGTTTCTGAAGCTGATTGGCGAAGATGCAATCTACTGCTGCGCGGATGATGCCCACGGAGCCCCAATAGAAATTGCGGCGATGAAGGAAGGGATAACTCCTGAAGAGCTAATAGGAAGATTTCATCAGGAGCATCAAGATGATTTCGCCTCATTCCACATCTCTTTCGATTCCTACTATACCACAAACAGCCCGGAAAACGAGCATTTCTCAAACCTTTTTTTCAATGAGCTGAAGAAAAAGAATCTCATTTACCAGAAGGAGGTCGAACTTACCTTCTGTAACAAGTGCAAAAGGTTCTTGCCGGACAGATACGTCAGAGGAAGATGCCCAAAATGCCATGCGCAGGACCAGTATGGTGATGTATGCGAGAGCTGCAATGCAGCCTACAGCACCACAGATTTAATTGAGCCTCACTGCTCGATTTGCGGAACTCCGCCTGTAAGGAGAAAATCAACCCATTATTTTTTCAAGCTTAGCGACTTCTCTGACAAGCTGGATTCATGGATGACAAAGAATAAATCTCTTCAGCCTGAAATAGTCAACTACATCAGAAACTGGATTAAAGATGGTTTGCAGGACTGGGATATCTCAAGAGACGGGCCTTACTTTGGCTTCAAGATTCCCGGCCCGCAGGATTTATACTATTATGTCTGGCTTGACGCCCCTATCGGCTATATTGCATCCACACAGCATTACTGCAAGAGGCACAAGCTGGATGCAGAAAAGGATTACTGGAAATCAAAAAATTCAAAGATAATCCATTTCATCGGAAAGGACATAATCTACTTTCATTTCCTGTTCTGGCCTGCAATGCTGATGGGCTCCGGATTTAATCTGCCCGATGAAATAGCTGTTCACGGCTTTCTCACAGTAAACGGCCAGAAGATGTCAAAGTCGAGGGGAACATTTTTCACCGCAAGGGATTTTGCAAAGGATTACAATCCGGAATACCTAAGATATTATTATGCGAAAATGCTGAGCAAGAAGATGGCGGATTTGGACTTGAATTTCAATGAATTTAGAGACTCAGTCAACAATGAGCTTGCAGCCAACATCGGAAATTTCTGCTTTAGAACTCTTTCATTTGCAAACAAGAACTTTGCCGGAAAAATCGGCGGGATGGAAAATGACAAAATGCTCGAGGAGGTTGAAAAGGCAGTCGAAAAGATAAAACAAAGCTATAGCGACTTAAATTGCAACGAGGCAGTAAAGGGCATTCTGGCAATCGGCGCCTTAGGCAACAAGTATTTTCAGGAAAACGAGCCCTGGAAGCTGATAAAGAGCAATCCGAAGAAAGCCCACAGCGTCATTGGGACTTGCGTGTATCTCACAAAAGTTCTAAGCATTGTTGCAGCGCCAATTCTCCCTGTTTTCTCTGCCAACCTTCAGCAGCAGCTAAATATGAAAGACTTGAGGTGGGGCGATATAAAAAAGAAAATTGCAAACAATTCAATCAATAATGCAGAGATACTCATTAACAAGGTTGAAATAAAGCAAAAGGAAACTTTCCCCCTGGATTTGAAAGTTGCCAAGATAATGGATGTTAAAGACCATCCGAATGCCGAAAAGCTTTACGTCCTTAAAATCAGGATTGGAAAGGAGGAAAGGCAGATTGTTGCTGGACTGAAAGGACATTATTCTAGAGAAGAGCTCACCGGAAAAAACATCATTGTTGTTGCAAACCTGAAGCCTGCAAAATTGCGCGGAATTGAAAGCCAGGGAATGCTTCTTGCCGGAGGGGACGGGGAAGGCAGGGTAGGAATACTTACTGTCTCAAAGGCAAAAGATGGGGAATCTGCAAGGTTTGGCAGTTCGGAAAACTCAAAAGAGCAGGTTACATTCGAAGATTTCCAAAAGCTGATACTCGAAGTCAGGAAAGGCAAGGTGCACCACAAGGACGATATTCTTTCAGTCGGAAATGAGCAGGTAACTGTTGAAAAAGTTTCTACCGGGAGCGTCAGATAGCTTTATTAACTTCAATCAGGATGGAAGTTAACTAGCAGTTATATAAATCCAATTTCCATACCCCTGAGAAAATGGTTATGAAATTCAAATCCATTGCCTTGTTTTGTATTATTCTAGCAGTGCTCTCTGTTTCGACGCTTGCGATTGTGGAGGGTGAACCTCCGGTGTTTGGTGGGAAACTCCTTGTTACCCAAAAGGAAATGCCCAAAGACCCCTACACTCTTAGCCCTTACACTTTTCGTAATGGAGACTTCCAAATCTTTAGAGGTACTGATACACTGAACCTTTTCATCATGTATAGTCGCTGCAGCGAGAATAGACCTAATCTAGTTTGGGATGGTACAATATTGAAATCGAGCCCCCCTCAGGTAAAGGTATATATCTCATACGATAGCGGCGATATGTGCGAGACATATGAGACATATAATTATTCCAGATATTCCGGATATTTCAATTTTGATTTATCCCCTATAAGGGTCGCAGTTGAAGATACAACCTCAAAAGTCGTTGTCTTATTTGAAGAGTACAACGGGACTTTGCATATGTTGGAGTACAACTTCAACCTTTCCTGCGGCAATGGAATCTGCGAAGGGGGCGAAGATGATTATTGTCCACCTTGCGTTTATCAGGAACCAGCATGCATGATGCCTTGCCGTGTTGGAACATGCCCTCAGGACTGCGAAACAATAGCCTGCACCAAGGAAGCCAAGATATGCCCGGATGGAACTGGAGTTTACAGGACTGGGCCTGACTGCGAATTTGCGCCCTGTCCAGGAGAAAATACCTGTACGATAAATTCCGACTGCTATCCTCCAAATTACTCTCCGC
>DATDYF010000035.1:0-11505 GCA_035289105.1 Candidatus Nanoarchaeia archaeon | reverse complement strand
TTGGCTGCCTCAGGAACTTTACAATCAGGGATAATCCTACAATGACAAGGAACAATATTGCAAATTCCTGTATAAATGATATCATTTAAGCCTCTTTTTAGCTGATGGCAGTAATCTTCAGTATTTAAACTTATTTTTTTGGTCCTGCATGCAGTGGGCGGCTATTTTTAAAGAGAACATTTAAATATCCAAAACGATTAACATATTACAGAGAATTGGGGTATAGTGGAAGCTATGGAGCCAATACGTGTTGGGATAAATGGAATGGGCAACATAGGCCGGTTAGCATTACGGGTTCTGCAGGCCTATCAGCAAGTGGGTATTATAGATGTTGTTGCTGTCAATAACCGGAATAGAACTCCGGAACAAATGGCATACTTGGTGAAATGGGACTCTCTTTATGGCCGGTTTGACGGCTCGCTGGAATATGATGATAAACATCTAATAGTGAATGGCAGGAATGTTGAGGTTCTAAAGGAATCAAGCACAAGGAATCTGCCATGGGGCGATTTGGGCGTAAAGGTTGTTCTTGAATCAACTGGAAGATTCAGGAAGGCTGAGGGCGGAGAGGGCGGCTATATGGACCACATTGAACAGGGCGCTGAATATGTGGTAATCTCAGCACCGCCGAAAGATGATTTGGCAAAAACAGTTGTTATAGGGGTAAGCTTTGACCCTAGAAAACCAGAGACATATAAACCAATTTTTGAAAGATATAGGGCAATATCAAATGCTTCATGCTCAGCAAACTGCATTGTTCCCTTATTGTATGTTATTGGTGCTTTGGGAATTGAAAAAGGGGATGCGACAATAATCCACGCTTATACTGGCAGCCAGGAATTGCAGGATGGCTACAGCAAAGACTTTACCAAAGGAAGAGCTGCAGGTCTGAACATTTCGCCTACCGGCAGCGGTTTGTCGGATTCAATTGCAAGCATTTTTCCCAATTTGGTTGATAAAGTAGACCTTATAGAAGCCAACACATACAGGGTTCCAGTTCCTGTAGTATCAATGGCCCAATTGTTGTTAAATGTAAGGGAGGAGGCTTCGAAAGACAGAATCAACGAAGCATTTCTAGAAGCAAGCAAGGCAAGCCTGGAGGGGATATTGGAATATTCTCCAGAAAAACACATGACCTCTACAATGTTGAAGGGAAATCCTCATTCTTCGGTCCTTGAGAGTTTGGCAACTTCAAATCCCTGGAACGACCAACACTGGATTAGGGTAAGGTCGTGGTTTGACAACCAGTGGGGATATGCAAACAGGACTGCGGAGCTGATAGTTAAGATTGCGGAGCACATTTCCAGAAGGAAGGAATAAAATGCTAATCTACTCGAAATATGGCGGCTCCGGAGATGAGGCAGTTGTAGACATACAGACAAGGGATGATATTCCCGGTTTGGGCGGAACAGTTGTGACAATTATCGGAGCTGACCTCGCATTCAGGCAAGAGAAAAATGCGGTGGATAAAAAAGGCCACGAAACGTATCTTAGGCATTTGGTAATAAAAAAACTTGAAGATTATTTTATTAAAATAGGGTCTTATCATGGGGACCATATTCCTAGGCCTCTTGGCTCAGTTAGCAAAGACGGTATAGAAGCTTGCTATTATGAATGGGCGTTTGGCCATGAGGGGTTCCCCTGGGAAATTAGTGATTCTGGCCCAAATGTGGGCAACATAGTGCAGGTAAGGCTATTCGAGTGGAACAGATTTGTGGAGTGCTTCAACAGCGCTGGAATAGACATGTTAAAAGACGTTTGCGATCCTTTTTCGAGCATAGCGAAGAACCTTATTTACCAGCACATAGATGACAGCTCAACCACTGCTGAATTGGGGCCTTGGTGGAAAAGAATAGATTTTGGATATCAGAGTACGCCAATGGATTTCAACGAAATATCGCGTTTCATGTCCACCAATAGAACCTCTTTGGAAAATGAGTTGAGGTCTGAAAGGTACGAGATGCTTGAACTAGCCCTGCAATACTTGGAAGACAAAAGCAGAATGGGGGTGAACCAGATACAAAGGCTCGAATATTTGGTAGGGGATTACAGGGTTAAAGCAACTACACAATATCGCTCAAAGGGGGCAGGAATATCGTATGTCCGCCCATACCTGATTCCAGGAAATGAATCGCTGCTGTGATTTCTCACAAACTTTAAGTATCACGAACCATTATACACGAGCAACAATGGACCAAAAAACTGAATTGATAAGGTTCTGGAAGGAAAATTTCAAGTTTAAAGATGCGGAGATTAGGGCATTTTCTGAAGTTAACAGGGAAGATTTTATTCCAGAGTCGCTTAGGATGCAGGCTTACCACGACACTCCACTTCCTTTAATCAGGGGAAAGACAATATCGCAGCCAACTACTGTTATGCTAATGACTTCCCTGCTTGAGATTAAGCCCGGGGAGAAGGTTTTTGAACTGGGAACCGGTTCCGGCTATCAGGCTGCAATAATTGCAAGGATTGTAGGAAAGGGAAAAGTAATCACCACAGAAGTAGTGCCTGAGCTTGTGATGTTTGCAAGGGAAAATTTGGCGAGGTCGAACATACCCAATGCAGTCATTTATGAAGAAGACGGCTCGAAGGGAATGCCATCAGAAGCACCATTCGACAAAATTATAATCACTTCTGCATGCAAAGAATTTCCACCGCCTTTGCTCGAACAGCTAAAAACAGGCGGCATAATTGTCGGCCCGGTAGGAAACAGGGAACAGCAGGAGATGGTGAGGGGCATTAAAGGCAAAGACGGGCATCTAAGCCTCGATTTCTACGGTCCATTCTTGTTCACGCCGATGTACGGGAAATATGGGTTTGAGGATTAGGGTTTAATACTCCCTCGGATAACTCCCCAGAATCCTGAGGAAGAAACTCTTTTCTATGGTTGAGAAAGCTTCTTTTATTTCCTTGTCATCTTTATACCCAATAAGGTCGATGAAGAAAACATAATCGCCGAGCTTTCCTTTAGACGGCCTTGATTCTATCTTTGAAAGATTAATTTTCCTTTTTGCAAACTCGCCAAGAAGGGAATGAAGCAATCCCGGCCTGTCAACTTGGGGATAAATTGAGATGCTTGTTCTATCTCTTCCTGTTCTTTTTGAGAATCCCTTTCCAATGAGAATGAATCTTGTGACATTGAATTTGCTGTCTTGGATAGAAGGGGCAATTACCTTGAGCTTGTAAATATCAGCTGATAGCGTTGGAACTATTGCCGCAACATTGCCTTTCGAAGCGGCAAGCTTTTCCGCAGAGACTGAATTAGAGCTTGTGTAAATGACTTCAGCTGCCGGAATATTCTTCCGTAAATATTGCTCGCACTGCTCGTATGCCTGCTGTGTTGCATAGACTGTCTTTATCTTATTAAGCGGCACTTTTGAGGCAAGGTTGTGCTTTACGGGCACAATTATCTCTTTCTGAATCTTCAAATCGAATTCAAGCAGGCAGTCTACTGTTGCGCCTACTGTTCCTGAGACAGAATTTTCCAGCGGAACTATTCCTGCATCGCTTTTTCCAGACCTTACAGACTCAAAAACGTCCCATATTGTTTTCTCGAAAAGAATATTGGATTTATCATTATGCCTCAATGCAGCTTCATGCGAGAAAGTTCCTTTAGGGCCCAATGTTGATATTTTCATTTTCTTTTCTTGACCAGCGTTTCAACAATGTAATCCGAATATTCAACGGCTTCCTTCTTGAAGTCTCCAAGGAAGTCGGAAGCCTCCTTGAAATATTTTATGAATGCAGCCTTGTCTTTTTTCTGGATTATGGACTGCAGTTTTTCAGAAGCTTTGATGTATGCGCTTATAACTTTTGTAGTGTGCGGGTTGTATATCTCAATGTCTGCGTAAAGCTGGGGGTCCTGGCTCAAAATCCTGCCGACCATGTCCATCCTTAGCTTATAGATTGGGCTTGTGTAGTGCATGCTCTCCTCCAAATCAACATCCAGTTCCTTGAAGGCATAGCCAATTGAGATTGCGCTGAAATGGGTAATGCCCTGTATGATTGACATCATCTCATCGTGCTTTTCCGGAGTTGTAACCCTTACCTTTGCGCCGGCTTTCTCAAACAAATCCTTTGCCCATTTAAGCCATTTTTCCCCCCTTCCCTGCGTCAAGACAACCGTCTGGTTTCTTATGGTGGAAACGCTTGGCCCAAAAACAGGGTGCATTCCAACTACGCTTGCCTTTGAATATTCCATCATCGCTTTTACCTGCGCTGATTTTAACGAAGTAAAATCAGCCAGAAGCGCATCTTCCCTGACAAACGGGCCAATTTTTTTTATGATGTCAATCGTTGATTCGATTGGGACGCATACAATAACCACATCGGAGTTTTTTGCGCAGTCTTCCATTGACAATGCAGTTTTCCTTCCAGCTATGGCTACCTCATATCCGTGAGACTCAAAGAATTTCCTGAACCACTGGCCCATCAGCCCAGTTCCGCCTATGATTCCAATCTTCATGCCGGAATGGGCTCAAGAGGTATTTATAAAGGTAATGCAAGAATTCAGGGTATCTTTATCAGCTTAACTTCTTTATCCAAGTATTCTTTCGGAATTTCACCGATTTTCCATATTTTTTGGTTTTCGCTAATCCCGGCAGCATTGGCGTAGTAATATTTCCTTCCCTCTAGCTCATAATATTTTCCTTTGTAGCCTCCTGAAATTCCAACCCCTATGTGCCCCGGACTTCCAGGTATCTCAACAAAGATTACATCTATGCCCTTGGACTTCATAAGGCTGGCAGCAAGTATCGCCATGTCTTCGCAATCCCCATTCCTTTCAACAAGGGTTTCGAGGGGGTATCTGGCATAATTTCTTTCTTTCTCAATAGTCCAGTCGTAAATTATGCTTTTGTTTACAAAGTCAAGAATTTTTTGTGCAGACGCTTCATCTGATTTAATGCCGCTGGTAAGCTCTTGTGAGATTTTTTTAATTGTTTCGCTGCCGTATGTTACATAATTTGCGAAGCTTTCGCTGCTGGTTGTGACGTGGCTCCGATTCCTGTAGTCAAGGTATTCAGAAGCCCTAACCTGCATTATCCGGTCCCTGCCACCAATTTTTCCGAGCTGGACCATGATTAAAGACTCTTCAAAATCCCCCTCGATGAAATCTTCCAATCTGATAATCTGAATCCCTTTCTGAGCGTCTTCCTTTGGCTTAGAGGCTGCATTTGATGCATTGGCAGAAATGTAGAACTTTAATGCTTCTTCAAGGCTGGAAATCTTGTCCTTAAATGCAAAGCAGGCACCACCTACTCCCACAGCGGTTCCTAAAGAATATGCTAAAACTAAGTTTACCCAGCTATTCTTCTTTGGCATTTTTCCTTAGAAGCACAACAAGGCCGCCATTTTCGGATTTGTAGTAGGAAACTAAATCTGCGTACAAGTGCATAAACAAAGTTCCAGTTCCGTTGTTATTTTCCGGCTTATCCCTTTTAGAAAACTCATAAAAATTATGCTGCCCTTCCGGATATGCGCGGTGCATTAAAACAAAGGGCATGAATTCCGGGTCTAAAAGCCCGCCTTCGTCGATAACTGCAAACTCCGCGCCTTCATTTGAGATTTTATAAGCCAGCGTGACTTTCTTATGGGGGTCTTTCCCATTTCCGTGCTCGAATGCGTTGAGGACTGCTTCATAGAGAGCCGTGTAGATGTTTTCTGGAATTCCATGGAAGCAAGCATAGTCTACAAATGGTTTTATGTCTCTTTTTATCTTTTCCCTGTAATCTTTAGGCGAGAACTCCAGCTCCACCCTTTCAAAGTCTTCAGGAACGGCAAAAGGATACACTTTAAAATTTTCCAAAGAAACAGGTCCGGATTGCCTAGTTACTTCCCTGACAACCGAGCTTATATCTTTCAGGTCAAAAATATCTGTTGGTGGCATAAAAACAAGATGTATGCTAATTAATATTTAAATCTTTGTATTTGTAACCACTTAGTAATGATTAAGTCTAGAACTTTAAGCTCCCCTTACCATTTCCTGCTTCATCAATGCATCAATGATTGTTAGCGCCATCATGGCTTCCACAACAGGAACTGCGCGAATTGCAATGCACGGGTCATGCCTGCCTTCAACTTTGATTTTTTGCTTTCTTCCTTCAATATCGACAGTTTCCTGCTCCCTCGCAATTGAGGAGGTTGGCTTTACTGCAACTCTTGCCAAAATAGGCATGCCGTTGCTTATCCCGCCTAAAATTCCCCCTGCATTATTTGTTACGGTTATTATTTTGTTTCCTCTTTTTGCAAAGACGTCATTTGACTCAGAGCCTTTCATTCTTCCCGCCTGGAAGCCTGCGCCAATCTCAACGCCTTTGACTGCGGGAATCGACATCAAGGCCATTGCAATTGTAGCATCCAGCTTGTCAAAAACAGGGTCACCGATTCCGCCGGGAACATTTTCTGCAACCACTTCAACAATTCCGCCCAAAGAATCACCTTCTCCGCGGACTTTTAGGATTGCCTTTTCTATTTTCTTTGCTGCATCTTTGTCTGGGCAGTTTACCGGGTTTTTTTGAATCTCAGCATAATCAATCTTCTTTGCAACTATGCCTCCAACTTCCCTGACGTAAGCCACAATCTTAATCCCTTTCTCTGCGAGAATCTTCTTTGCAATTGCTCCTGCTGCAACGCGCATTGCAGTTTCCCTTGCAGACGCCCTTCCGCCGCCGCGGTAATCATAAATTCCATACTTCTTCATGTAAGTAAACATCGCATGGCCGGGCCTGATCAATTGCTTAATTTTTTCATACTTTGAAGAATCAACATCCTTGTTGTAAATAATCAGCGAAATAGGAGTTCCAGTAGTTTTTCCCTCAAAAACCCCTGAAAGTATCTCAACTTTGTCTTCCTCCTTTCTTGGGCTGACAAATGCGCTCAATCCTGGCTTTCTTCTATCGAGGTCTTTCTGAATGTCCTCTTCGCTTAATGGCAGATTCGGCTTTACACCGTCAATAACTGCGCCAATAGCCCTACCGTGAGACTCGCCCCAGGTTGTGACACGGAAATATTTGCCGAAGGTGGAATAGCTCATGGCTGCATATTAATTCGGAGGATATTTAAGGTTTTTGTACACTTCCTAATTCAGGCCAACTCCAAGCAAGAATTTCTTCTTGTTGAGTCTAGAATATGATTACATAGTTCTTTGTTGCCGGTTCCGATAGCAAGGGAATTATAACACCTGTCTCGTTTATCAATGTTAGCAACGTTCTCGCATAGCTGAGAATTACTTGTAATTTGTGCGGCACGTAAATAGCAATCGTCTTTTCCCTGTCCATCTAAGAATTCAACGCAAACGCTCGGGTCCGTTAAACCAGAATCTAAATAGCAGCTACTCCTTATGCCAATACGGCTGATTTTTTTGCATAAAAGTGGGTCTTTTTTTGAAGTTGCAATCTCCTTATAGCAATGGTCTTTGATTACCTGTTCCTGAATGGAATCGCAAATTGAAGAATCGTTCTTTAGCAATGCAACTTGTTTGAAGCAGTCTTCCTTAACGAGCATGTTGTCTATTGGAGTGCATGCACCTATATCTGATTTTGCTTTCGCAACTGCAACAGTGCATGAGTATTGGAGAATATTGTAGTCAACCTCCTCGCAGATTCTCGTGTCGCTTTTTTCAGCTGCGTCTTTTATGATTGCACTTGCTTGGGGTATCTCTTTTACACTAGAGAGATAGATGCCCATTGCAAAGGAAAGCGGTATCATAAGTACAAGTAAAATTACCGTAGCTATTATCGGTTTTGAACTTTTACTGCTCTTTTTTGAAACAGCATATCCAACCAGAGAGCCAACGCAACCGAATATTAGCGATAAAACAGAAAAAAAGGGAAAATTCCAAAAAAAGAACTGGGCAAGTGTAATTCCTCCAGCATTACCCCCTTGGCTGTACAAATTATAATCTCTTCTTTCTTCTGAAAATGTATACGTTAAGCCACTGCCCTCGAAGCTCGGTACCCATTCACAGAAGTAGTACCCGGACATCGCTTTTATGTCGTTGTATATCGCTTCTTGTTCTCCATCACAACTGTTGATGGACAGGAGGGTAAAAGAAAAGTAGATGAGCAAAGCTACAAGGACACCAATCCAGAAGCCTTTCTGCCATCCCATATTGTCTCGCTGATTTAAACTTATTTATTAACCTTTAGAAAATCCTTGAAAGGGTGAGTGCGGAACCAAAAACTAATAGTAAAATCCCTGCAAGCAAGGCAAGTGCGCAGAAAATGCTGTTTACCTTATACTGGAGGCTCCATTCAGGATTTTGTGCTATGGCTTTCTTTCCATAGATTACAGATATTATTGGCGTGATTAGCTCTACGATTGTAACTAAGGCGTATAAGGTTGCGAAAAGGGCAAATATACTTACAATAGACCTAACTCTGAAGTCAAATATTGCTATAGCTAAGATTAATCCAAGTATCAATGATGATGCAATAAAACAATAATAATGGACAGAGAGAAATTTCCTGTTTGGAGTGTTAATTATAAAATTAAACAGTGAGATGAGAAAAGATAAAACAAACGATGTTAAGGGTATAATCCACATGACCGATAGGAGGAGGTATTCAAGGAAAGAGTTTTCCCAAATCGACTTAGTGCCAAGGAACAACGCCAGTAGCAAATAAGTCAATAGGGGGAGCAGCAAAGAGGCGGTGAGTAATATTAAACTGATTTTAGCAATTTTGTTGATACTCCCAATTGTTCCCATGCTGAAGGAAATAGGTGCGATGTTTTTAAGGCTTACTAAACCAAATCAAGGATTCGGAAAATCTACAGTTTTAGCGGAAAATATGTCGTACTGGTATATTAAGGAGTGAGTACTACCAAGAAAAACGCGCCAGCGTAGGCTAACTCGGTAAGCCGCTAGATTCAGAACCTAGTGCCTGAAAAGGCTTCGGGACTTAAAAACCTGTCGGTTTTTAAGTTGATCAAAATTCTTCGAATTTTGACATTTCAAAAACTTTTCGGTTTTCCAGCTTGAAAATCCCCGCGCTGGCGCCCTTTTTAAACTCGTTATAATCTCTTTATAACCTCTCTCGCCTGCTCCTCAACAGTAAGCTTATCCGTCTTTATTATATAATCTGCAGCAGCCCCGTACTTGGGATTTCTTCGCTCCAGAACTTCAGCAACCTCCTCAACAAATGACTTTCCTGTCAAACTCGGCCGTTCCTTTGAGCGCTTTATCCTTTTTACAATTGTATCGACACTGGCTGTAAACCAGAATACCTTTCCGTTCTTCTTCAGCAGCGGAATGTTTTCATCGCGCTCTATAATTCCGCCACCGCAATCGACAACGCAGTTGTCGAGCTTTGAGACTTTTCTGACAATTTGCGTTTCCGCATCTCGAAATTTCACCCATCCATTTTCCTCGACAAAAGCAGAAATTGTCATGCCGACTTTTTTGACTATTTCCTCATCCGTGGAAACCAGCCTCATTTTCAGCTTCTCCGCAATAATCCTTCCGCATGCCGATTTTCCAGTTCCGCGGTAGCCGATTAAGATAATGTTCATTGGTTTTCAGAAGAAGTTGAGGTTTTTAAATATTGGTGTTAATACACCGTGCCGTCATCAATCCTAAATTGGCCAATATGTTGGAATCGTACCCCATGTTCTTTGATATAAGATTGAATAAGCTTAGCAATAACACCTAATTTTACACCTGTGCCGATAATCGGGTCCAGGTTGTCAGGCCAGTAAATCGCCAGCCATGTCCCTTGTTCGTAATTTGATTTTCTTTTTTGGAAAATGCGGAAGTTTCTTGAATGGAAAACCTTGTCCATGTAACCCTTATTCACGGCTGCTATCTCCTCTTCGGTAAAATCCACAGAAAGAATGTCACTAAGCTCTCCAGCTTCTATACTTTTCAGTTCATCCGGAGGTATATCTTCCCGGCTAAGTATTGGCATGGCTTGGGTGTAGCGTGCAAGTATATAAAAATTTGTATGGTCTGGCTAATACACTGCCTGATTGTAGAACCTAACGCTTTTTATCCTGTCGTTCAGCTGGTCTCCGCCGATATAAGGCAGGTCAATGACGCTGTCGGTGTTCTGGTGGATTGGCTTTCCTGTGAAGGGAGTTCCGGTACCCAGCTTAATCCCATCAAGGTAGAAAGTAATTCTTTTGTTCTTCAGCTGAACGCTGTATCTGTGCCAAGTATTATTTCTAACTTCAAAGGGCAATGAAGCAGCCTCCAAATAGTCGGACATATACTTGTCCCATATTTGGAATTTAATCTGGCCTGCATCTATAAAGAGGAAATACCTGTCCTGGTTAAAAAAGAGGGGCGTAAAGAGCATAGGGTTGTCCAGCTGGGCCTCGACTTCCAGCGTAAACTGGCCCTCATTCCCAAAGTAATCGGCTGCAGAAAGCAAAATCTTCGAGTCAGGGCTGAACTGGCCAACAAATCCTCTGGCGGGGTCTTGAACAACATTAACGTTGGTTACTTTCATTGGCAGATTAAATACCCGGTCAATTGGGCCATTACTGCCAAACTGCAAGTCGAAGCAAAGACCATTACAACTATAATTCTTAGCCAGGCAAAATCCGCCCTTGTCTGTTGTGAATTCAAGATTCTCAGGAATGCTCCATGAGCTTTCATCAAAATACTTGTTTTTGCAGTAGGAGCCGTAATAGTTAGGGGTCCAATCCGGCTGGAAATTAACCTGGAAGGCAAATTTGTGGGACGTCATTGAAGTTGGCGGGTTTTGGATTGGCATTATATCCTCATAATGGTCGTTTGGGTCGATCGGGTTTACTTTCGGCCATATTTCTCCGCCAACACACTGCGGACCTTCGCACGCACAGCTGGGATCGGAACAATCGCATTTTATCCCGAAGCAATAGGAAACCCAATCTGAGCGTTCAGTGTACGGCACGAACGGCTTCTCATTAAACATCGGCATGGTTCTCCTGTAAGAGTCTGGGAAATACATATCTGCTCTTGGAACTCCGTCAACAACATGGGCCTGCTCATAGCATGCATGGGTTGCGACCTCTACAAAAAGACTCTCGCCTTCAATAACTTCACCCCCTACAGAGAAGTAATCCAGGCCGAAAAGGTAACCTCCAACCTGCGTTCCTTTGATTATTACATTGAGAGAGTGTTCTCCGGCATTAAGGTTGTATGTGCCCAAGGAGATTTCATCGGAGGGAATAACTGCCGGGTTAAACAGGTCAATTGTAGTTTTTGGCGGGAAAGTGTCAACTAGGACATCAAAGATGCCGTAATCTCCTGCTTTCGTGAACCTTGCTTTGACATCATAACTCCCGCTGGCCGGTACATCGAAGCTTAGTTGGAGAATATCGCCCGGTTGTCCTCCCATCCAAAACAGCTGAGCATTGTTGCTCCACCCATCGCCAAATCCGGTCATGTCCTGCTTATCGAGCCTGCCGCCAGTCTGTTTTATTGGATAGCAATAATCGCTTCCAACAGCCCTTCCGGGGTTGTCTCTGTATACATCAGTAAATCTTGAAGGGCCCATATGTGCTAAGTTTATGGCATGCATT
>DATDYF010000034.1:0-26082 GCA_035289105.1 Candidatus Nanoarchaeia archaeon | reverse complement strand
AAAGAGTGCATAGAGGATTCAAGGCACATAATCGATGCAATGGAACTGAAAAGATTCCAGACAAACCTCGTGCGGGTTGCAATTGCGCTGTTTGAGAAGAGGGGCAGCCATGTAGTTTACTGGAAGGAGAACAAGGCGAAGGAGAAGTTTAGTCAGTAACTATTTCTTCATAAAGCCGGTAGGAGCATAAGTCATTGAAATCATTGAGGCAATGACCATCACTAAGAATATGACTGTAAACGCAAAGCCAAACGGCAATGGAATCCTTCCGGAGTTAGTCAGGATAATTGAGATAACTGCCCCAAGAAGGCCTGTAAGCATGAAAGTCCCCGACAAAGGCACAATATTCCTGAGCTTCATACCACCTTCTCCCTTTCAGAAGTATTTAAAGATTGCTGATTTCTGTGACTAAAGAACAAAAGAGTTGTAAATGGGATTATAGATTCAACGGAAATCCTGCCCGCCCTTATTTTTTCTCTTTCTTCATAAGGTATAAGATTACCAATAGAATAGCCGCATAAAATGCGAATAGCATGAACATTCCGACATTGATAAGTATAGCATAAATACTAGAAAGCCAAGCATATTTCTCTTGGAGAGCCGAGTAATCTAACACAGTGATGACAGCCGCGAGAAATGCAAATACAACAACAAAAATCATTAAATTTCTTGCCCAAAGAAGGTACTTTGACGCCATTGAGTACCATGCTTCACTGATGTTTAAAAAGCTTTCTCTTCACTATCCTTCGAACTTTCCGACCTTCTCGGGGTTGTAACTTAGAGAAAGATTTATTAATTCTTAATTAGATTGTAAAGGTTATAATGAAAATTAATGCGCTAAACAACCCAGTTGTAAAAAATATTTTATCCGTCACCGCCTTAGCTGGATTTGGCTATATACTCTCAGGCCTTACACTTTTTCCCTACGCCTCTTTTGTGAACTTAGGTTTACCAATTATGTATGCCGTTTTTGTAGTTTTCATTGGCCTGATTTCGTGGTTCATTCTTAGACTAAAACTTGCCATGATTTACAAAGCAATTTACATGATGGTGCCTTTGGCTGTGGTTTTCCTAATATTAGAAATACTTTTAATCCGTTGGCCTGTAGCTGTTTATACTCTTAGCACCCTATTTGCCATTGGTGTTTTCTATTATTTTTACCGCACCAAACAGCCTTGGCTTTACTACTGTTCTTTGATTTTTATCTATCTTTACATGCTAGGGTATTTTACCATAAGGTTCTACTTCTTCGGTCCTCTAACAAGCTAGATCCAAGAGGTTCAAATTCTATGCAACAATTTTCTAGCCCAACACAATCTGCTCCGCAATCTTTCTCTTCTTCTCGACTCTTTCCTGATGCTTTGAAAGCGTTTCGGTTAAGAATTCCCTGCAGATGGATTTCAATTCGCCTGTCAGCATCTTTCCTGATTTGTAGTCGGTGTAGGCAGACTTCACAAGCCCGTCATCCGGATGGTGGAACTTTAGAATCTCAAAAGATTTGTCAATATCGGGATTTCCGCCGTGCTTTCTGTGCTCCTCAAGAGTATCTTTGCCTCCTGAAAATGCCTTGTTGACTTTTCTTTTTATTTCTTCTGCGGAATCGTCAAGGAAAATAGCAGTATCAGGCTCCGAAGATGACATTTTCTTGCCCTGCTGAAGCCCTGACTGGTGCCTGAAGTAGATGAAGGACGGCATTTCAAGGCTGTAAGGCAGCCTTTTTGCTACGTCTCTTGTAATCTTTGCATGCGGGTCCTGTTCTAATCCAATGCCGGTAACAGAAGGCATTTTTCCTTCATACTCCTTGAGCTGCGGATGCAGTATATCTGCAATCTGAAGAAGAACTGCAGAGATTTTGCCTAAGTCCGTATGCCCATAAATTGCCCTGTAAGTGCTTTCGGTTATTTTTTTTGAGATTTCAAATGCAAATTCATAGTACCTTGGCTCTTTGTTTGACTGCAGATAAATGTCCTCCTTTTCCAGGCCAAATGCAAGCAGATGCGCCAGATTGTCAGCTGCAATTTTCTTTGCATCTGCCATTGTTTCTATTTTAGGGCGTGAAACGTATGCGTCTATGTCGGAGACTGCAAAATAGCTTTTTCCTCCAAGCTTTTTGAGAAAGAGAAATAAATCGATATCCACCTTATGGCCCAAATGAAGCTTTCCGGAAGTTGCAATTCCGGTCATGTTGATGAATGGCTTCTTTGCTTCTATGCGCTGAAGAACCTTCCCAAAATCACGGTGCGCAACAACCATGCCTCGCCTGAACAAAGGATGGTCCAGCTTTTTGCGCCATGCATCAGGGATTTTTTCCATTCCAAACTCCGAGAAAATGTGCTCATAATCCTCAATTTCAACAGAAGACCAGGGGTCTATATGTGTCATAAGGCCATTATCCAAAGCGGCTTTTTATTTATTTACATTCTTTGAGCAGTGCAATTGCCTTTTTTGGGTTGCCTGAGTCGAATATGAAAGAGCCGGATACAATAACGTTTGCACCTGCCTTTACCGCAAGCTCTGCCGTTTCATTATTAATGCCGCCATCAATTTCTATGTCTAATTTGGGCTTGAGCTTTCGTAGTTCCCTGACTTTTTTCAATACTTCCGGCATGAATTTCTGCCTTGGATAACCTGGCTCAACAGACATTACCAAGACCATGTCAACCATATCCAGATAAGGCATTATTTCCTTGAGTGGTGTTTTTGGCTTCAGCGAGATGGCTGGATGTACCTTTTTCTTCCTTATGTAATCAATCGTTTTTTTTACGTCCAGACAGGCCTCAACATGAACTGTGATTATGCTTGCTCCCGCATCTATAAAATCGTCGATGTAGCGGATTGGCTCCTGAACCATCAGATGCACGTCCTTGGGAAGCTTCGTGGTGAGTTCTCTTGTTTCCTTTGAGCCTATAGTGACCGGAGGCACAAACTTGCCATCCATGATGTCAAAATGGACATAATCAGCGCAATCCCCTATCTGCTTTATGCCCTCTTCGACTTTGTCATCCCCATCCTTGAAAAGAGTCAGAACCGAAACCGAGACTTTGATTTTCATTAGCGTTTGCACCAAATGCCGATATTTAAAGATTGGGATTTATTTTCTCAATCATACAAGATTTTTTAAATGCATTGTGCTCTCCGAGAACCATGCAATATGATAACGCAAGGATACTAGTGGACAGCTTAGTAAGTCATGAGCTTGGCAGGCACTTCAGCGAATTTGCTAACGACTACCTTGATGCTTTGATGGGCTTAAAGGGTTCCAGGGTCCATAACGGGCTTCTAAGGCCGGAACCCTGCAGAAGAACAGTACCCGATTCCGGAGTCGATTACAGCTTATCGCTTGGGAGGGTCTTTTCCCTTGATTGGAAACCTGAAGTGCCGAGTTATACCGACCTGGCCTATCATCTTTTTCTTTCAGTAGCTGGCATTTACTCTTCCGAGCATATGGTCAGGATGCTGAAAAAAGACCCTGAAATTCAGGGAATTATGGAGAAGAGCCATTCCACCTTATTTCTGATTGCGCAGTTTACGTCACTCGATTATGACGGCCAAAAGGAGCTAAAAACCAGGAGGCCGGTTGTTGTAATACCAAATATTAGCCAGAGTGTAAACCAAAGCGACATCGCTGCACTTCTTGAATGGGAGAGAACACACACCATCAAGGATTTTGTATAGTTGCTGCCTTCATCTTTTTGACATAAGAAGAAATCCCGCCAGTCATTTTCCTCTTGTTGCCCAAATTCTTCTCAATTATTTTCACAATCGCGCTTCCAACAATCACGCCATCTGCGCCTGTAGAGAGAATTGTTCTAACGTGCTCCGGCTTTGAGATTCCGAATCCTACCGCCAATGGAAGCCTCGTTTTTGGCCTTACAAATTTGAGAAGCTTATAGACTGCAGGGTTGACTTTGTTTCTTGTGCCTGTGACGCCAAGCAGGGATACAACATAAATGAAGCCCCTTGCACTTTTTAATATTTTCTTCAATCTATTTGCGGTTGTTGTGGGCGAAACTATGAATATCGGGTCTATTTTCGCCTTTTTTGCAGCTTTTACTGCATCGTTTGCCTCCTCAATCGGCAAATCCGCTGCAAGAACGCCGTCAACACCGGCTGCCTTGGCATCCCGGAAGAATTTTTCTATCCCCCGCTGGTAGATGATGTTGTAATAGGTAAGAAGCCCTATTGGAATTTCGTTGTTGTATTTTCTTATTCTTTTAATGAGGTTAAAAATGTCATTGAGTTTTATATGCCTTCTCAGGACCCTGTCATCAGCCTTTTGGATTGTAGGGCCGTCTGCGATAGGGTCGGTAAATGCCACTCCAAGCTCAAGCGCATCTGCGCCCGAGTCAATCATTGCCCTGATTATCTGCTCCGATGTTTTTAAATCCGGGTCGCCAACTACTGCAAATGGTATGAATGCATTCTTTTTTGCAAATGCCTTTTTGTAGCGGTTCATCCTTTAATCCCCAATGCATTGCAGGCATGGTCCATATCCTTGTCTCCGCGCCCTGAAAGATTTATCACAACAATGTCACTTTTTTTCATCTTAATTTTCAGAACATAAGCGATTGCATGGGCAGATTCCAATGCAGGAATAATGCCTTCAACCTCTGAAAGCAATTTGAATGCGTGCAGAGCTTCTTTATCTGTAATTGTTGTGTATTCTGCGCGCTTCATATCCCGCAAAAAAGGATGCTCGGGACCAACTCCTGGGTAATCTAATCCTGCAGATATTGAATGCGTGTCCTGTATCTGGCCTTCCTTGTCCTGAAGAACATAGGACAACGAGCCCTGGAAAACTCCCTCACGGCCTTTTGTAAGTGAAGCCCCGTGATATTTCGTATTTATGCCTTTCCCACCAGGCTCAACACCAATCAGCCTCACGGATTTGTCTTTTTTGAACGCATCAAAAATCCCGATTGCGTTTGAGCCGCCGCCTACGCATGCAACAATTGCGTTTGGAAGTCTCCCCTCTGCCTTGAGGATTTGCCTTCTCGCTTCCTTTCCTATGATTTTCTGGAAGTGCTTGACTATAGTCGGGTAAGGATGGGGACCGGCAACAGTGCCAAATACATAATAAGTTGTTTCTATGTTCGTAATCCAGTCGCGCAATGCGTCATTTATCGCTTCTTTCAGTGTGCCTGTTCCGGTGGAAACCGGATTAATTTTTGCGCCGCATACAAGCATCCTTAAAACATTCATGTGCTGCCTCTTAATATCCTCAACGCCCATGTAGATTTCTGTAGGAATCCCGAAGTATGCTCCAACAAGTGCAGTTGCAAATCCATGCTGGCCTGCACCGGTTTCAGCGATAAGCCTTTTCTTCCCCATATATTTTGCAAGCAAACCCTGTCCTAGGCCGTTGTTTGTTTTATGAGCGCCACCGTGAAGGAGGTCTTCCCTTTTCAGATAAACCTTAAAGCCAACGATTTCAGAGAATTTTTTTGCATGATACAGGGGTGTTGGGCGTCCTGCATAGTCTTTAAGCAGTTCGTTTAACTCGCGATTAAATTTTTTGTCATTCTTGTATTTGTTGAAAGCTGACTCCAATTCCTCCAATGCGGGCATCAATGTTTCAGGAACGAACATCCCGCCATACTTTCCGAACTTGCCTTTTGATTTCATTTTGCTCTCTTGATGAACAGCCTGATTTTCTTGTGGTCTTTGATTCTTGGCTTCAATCTAACTCCCGAATTCACATCCACGCCAAAGGGCTTTACCATTTTTATAGCTTTTGCTACATTATCCGGATTCAAGCCGCCAGCAAGTAATACGGGGCATTTACATTTTCTGACTATTTCCCTGCTGATAGACCAGTCATGGACCTTTCCAGAGCCTCCGTGCTTTGAGTCGAGAAGAAGAAGGTCTGAATATACTGCGTATCGAATTGCTTTTTTTATTGAGCTTTTTCCAGTTACGGGTATTGTTTTCAGGATTATGATATCTGGAAATTCTTTTTTTAGCTTTTTCAAGTCGCTAATCTTTATTCTATCATGAATTTGGACAACGTTCGGAGCGATTTCCCTGCATATTTTCCTTATTTCGCCAAAGTTCTTTGTTCTGGTTACAGCAACAACTTTTTCTTTTTCGCCAATTTTTCTGATAATGTTTTTTGCCTGATTAATGGACAGAGTATCCGGAGATGAGGGAACGTTAATTATAAAACCAAGCAAATCCGCACCATATTTCAATGCGGCTTTCGCATCGTTAATGTTTGTGTTCCCGCAGATTTTGACTTTTGTTGATTTGGATGTTAGTTCTTTTATTTTCTTTGGAATGTTTTCGGAGCGCATTATTGTGGTTCCAACCAATACAGACTGGACATTTTTTGGCAACAAGGCAATGTCTAAGGACGATTCAATGCCGGATTCTGCAACAAGGATTCTGCTTTTTGGAATATTATTTGACAATCTTAAAGCAGTCCTTTTGTCCATCTCGAGGGTGTTTAGGTTTCGGTTGTTTATGCCGATAATCTTTGCTTTTGACTTTACAGCTTTATTCAGGGCTGCCTTTTCATGCGCCTCTACAATAACACCCATTCCCAAACTATGCGCTATAGCGATGAATTGATTGATTTTTCCAAGCGGCAGAATTTCCGCAATAAGCAGTATTGCATCTGCTCCATGCAGGCGAGATTCATAGATTTGGTATTTGTCTATAATGAAGTCCTTTCTCAAGACCGGCTTTTTTGTTATCTTTTTTATTTTGTCAATAAAGTTAATATCGCCGCCAAAGTAATTTTTTTCGGTGAGGACAGAGATTGCCTGAACATCTGATTTATTGTAGTCTTTTGCAATTTGTGTTAAATTGAATGATTTCCTTATCCTTCCCTCAGATGGCGATGATGACTTTATCTCAGCGATAATTGAGGGCTTTTTTGATTTTATCGCCCTGATGAAAGAATGATTTCCCTTTTTTAGCTTGGAGATGAAACTATCAAGAGGGGCATTTTTCTTCAACGCCTTTATTTCTTTCTTCTTTATCCCTGCAATCTTTTTCAAGAACATCGTGCTATGGCTTCCATTCCTTCAGCTTGTCCAAGATTTCAATCGCCTTTCCAGAACTAATGGAATCTTCCGCCAATGCAATTGCGTCATGCCAGTTGTCTTTTTTTCCGCCAGCGATGATTGCAGCAGCAGAGTTGAGCAAAACAACATCGCGCTTGGGCCCTTTCTCTTTTCCCTTTAGAATGGAGAGCGTAATAGCAGCATTTTCCTTAGGCATGCCGCCTTTAATTTCATTGAGGGAGGCAAGCTTGAAGCCAAAATCAGTCGGGTCAAGATTGTATGTCAGGACGTGGCCCTTCTTGTATTCCGCAACCTTTGTTGGGGCTTCTATGGTGATTTCGTCTATGCCGTTGCCGTGAACAACAAAAGCGTGCTGCAACCCGAGCTTTCCAAGGACCTCTGCCAAGGGCGTGACAAGCTTTTCGTCAAAAACGCCAACAACCTGCGCAGACGCATTTGCCGGGTTTGTCAAAGGCCCCAGAATATTGAAGACTGTCCTCAAGCCAAGCTCCTTTCTCACAGGCATGGCGTGCTTCATTGCGTCGTGAAATAAGGGAGCAAACATAAAGCCAACACCAACTTCGTCTATGCACCTTTCAACGTCCTTCGGAAGCAGGTTGATGTTAACGCCGAGTTCCTGAAGAAGATCGGCAGAGCCGCATTTTGAGGAAACTGAGCGATTGCCGTGCTTTGCAACATGAAGCCCCGCGCCTGCAACTACAAAGGCTGATGTTGTGGAGATGTTAAAAGTGTCTGCCTTGTCGCCGCCAGTCCCGCAGGTGTCTACAAGAATCTTTGCTTTTGGATGGATTCTTGTTGCCTTTTTCCTCATTACAGATGCAAATGCCGTAATTTCATCCACTGTCTCGCCTTTTAAGCGCAAAGAGACAAGAAAAGCAGAGATTAAAGCTGGGCTTGCAATGCCAGACATTATTTCATTCATCGACTCTTCGGCTTCCTTGTACGATAAGTCATTGCCATCGACAAGCTTCTTGACAGCATCCTGAATCATTTCTTCCTCGCAATCATGTTCTCTATTATTTTTCCGCCTACGGGTGTTAGAACAGATTCAGGATGAAACTGGACGCCTTCAAGAGGGAATTCCTTATGCCTGACTGCCATTACAACGTTGCTTTCTGAGCGCGCAGAAATCTCAAGGACATATGGAACATCTATGCCCGCCAAGCTGTGGTAGCGCCCTGCCTTAAAGTTGTTTGGAATCCCTGCGAATATTGTTTTTCCGTCGTGGTGTATTATTGAAGATTTTCCATGCACAATTTCATGAGCCCTGTCAACCTTTCCGCCCATTGCCTCTATTATGCATTGATGGCCGAGGCAGATTCCCATGATTGGGATTTGCTGATAGTATGTTTTTATTAGCGGGATGCATATTCCAGCATTTGCAGGGTTGCTTGGGCCTGGAGAAAGGACAATTAACTTTGGCTTGAATTGCTTGATTACTTCCTGAATTATTTTCATGTCTACATTGTTTCTGTAAACCAGGACATTGCATCCACGCTTTTCGAATTCATCAACCAAATTGTAGGTGAATGAATCGAAATTGTCTATAAAGAGGACGTTCACTTAAACCCCCCAGAAAGCTCTATCGCCCTTAAGCATGCCTGCGCCTTCTTTTCCGTTTCGATGAACTCGCTTTCGGGTATGCTGTCAAACACTATTCCTGCACCTGCACGGATGTGCGCCTTTTTGTTTTTTAACCTCATTGAGCGTATTATAATTGCGGAATCGAATTCTCCTGACGATGTTAGATAACCTACCGCTCCGCCGTAGAATCCGCGCTTGTTTTTCTCTGCAAGCCTGATTAGCTTTGTTGCCATGACTTTGGGGCAGCCTGTTAGGGTGCCCATGTTCATTGAGGCAAGGTAAGCGTGCAATGCATCGAGGTTTTCTTTCAGCTCGCCCCTTACGTTTGAGACTAAATGCTGGACGTGGGAGTATTTCTCAACAAAGAACGGCCTGTCAACATACCTTGTGCCGGCCTTTGAAACTCTTGCAACATCGTTTCTTGCCAGATCGACAAGCATGGTGTGCTCTGCCAGTTCTTTCGGGTCTGTTTTAAGCTCCACTTCGTATTTTGAGTCAAGGTCTTCGTCTAT
Source organism: Candidatus Nanoarchaeia archaeon (assembly GCA_035289105.1). Lineage (GTDB taxonomy): Archaea > Nanobdellota > Nanobdellia > Woesearchaeales > JACQSR01 > JACQSR01. Next base: position 16,958 of record DATDYF010000034.1, on the reverse strand, counting down.
TTTATCCTTTACGATTCCTCTCGGCTTGGTTCCTGCAATGGGCCTTATCTGCACCATGCCGTTTGATACCCTTACCGACATTTCTGGAGAAGCTCCGAGAAGAATGCCTTCATTTCCGTTGATGTAGAACATGTAGGGAGAGGGATTTAGCCTTCTCAGATTTTTGTAAATGTCCAATGGCTCCGCATTGTAGTTTGTGATTATGGTTCTTGATGGAACCACCTGAACAATGTCTCCGTTTATTATGTGCTCCTTCATTTTCAGGACTATTTTCCTGAATTCTTCCTGAGGCGTATCAGTCTCAATGACCCGCTTTATCGGCTTGAACTTCGGGACTTTTGGGCTGGGCGCGTTAATTGCCTTTTTGTATGATTCGATTGTTTTCTGCAGCCTTTTGTGAAGTGTTGCCCTTGGCTCATTTGTGACAATCGCATTGACAACGATGTAAGTTTTCCCTTCTTTGTGATTTGTGAGGAAGAGGTTGTCGAGGTAATAAAATTCGTAATCCGGATCGTTTAAGGGGTCATTGGGGCTTTTTGGCAAATCCTCAAACTGGTCTATGAAGTCGAATGAGAAGGCTCCAAACAAGCCGCATGACGGAAATGGGGTTGGAGAGGCTTGCTTAAAGGCAGAATTGATTGTCCTAAGGATGTCAATGTGTGTTTTGAGCTTAAGGCGCTGGTCTTCACTAACCATTTTTCTTTTTGGGATTAGTTTTCCGGCAATTGCGCCTTTCTTGAAGACTGCTGAATCGCAGAACTTGAAGTCTTTCTTGATGAGATGCAGCATATTTAGGCCCTGCTGGTTTAATGCCTTAATCTGGAACTGCTCTCCCCTGCCCACTATGTGAAGCGAGGGATTTGCCGAGCCTATGCTTTTTTCCCCATAGCGCTCCACAAAGTCTGCTGATTCAAAGAAAAGGGAATGCTTCCTTCTGCCATAGTCTGAAAGCCTCGAAAACAGCCCTACAGCGTCCGTAGTTGGCACTTCTTCTATAATGGGGATTATTGCCCCCGGCTTCGCTTTTTTCAACGTTTCTAGGTCCATCATATTGGTAAAATAAAATTATGGTGAAATTTATTAAGTTTTAGGAAAAATTCAGGTGAAAATAGAAAGATTTTTAACGGTAGATAGCAAATAGAGCAATATAACTGTCCAACTGATGAAATGGACTCATTTAACGGCTTTCTGACTAAACAGAACCCAAATCTTCCTTCTTTACCGCCAAAGACAATCACTTGACATTTTAATCCCAAGACAGAGGTAAATAAGGCGGATTTAAAAAGGTTTTGATTTGGGCGGTATTCGGTCCACAAGCTACACTTTCCATAAATCTTTTAACTGCCCCTCTACTACCCGCAGCTATGGCGATTCCTCTTACTCAGGTTTATGATGCTCTCGAAAAAAGAGGCTACAAACTTATCCATTCAGAAAACTTTCCTTCTCAGGGATCTTTAAGTTTACCAGACCTCGTGATAGCAATAATTCGCCAGCACCCAGAAAGGCACGTCATTAACGGTCTACCGGTAATCCTTCACAATGCTGAAGGCAAGGAGATTGAGGAGTTATCTGAACGTTCAAAAGCCGAATCCCTCCAAAATCCAATTGGCTATCTTTACGAAACGGTGTCTGGATGCATTCAAAATAGCGGCAGACGTGATGGTGTTGACTCTCTTGTGCATGGCTATAACTTTTTAGCGCCTATTGGGAAAGAATTTATCATACCTCGGGGACTTAAGGAAAGCACACTTGAAGTTCTCAGGGGGAAAAGAACTAAAACTGCCACTAAGTGGAATGTGGTTGATTATGACAGGGAAGTTGATTTTGCCAGCACGATAGAAAAATATATAAAACGCGCTACTCCTCAGACTTTATGGGAAGGTTAACTCTTGAGGATGTTACAAAATTCCTGATATCATTTGACAATTTTCTTAAAAAACCAACCCATATCGGATTGATTGGCGGCGCTGCTCTGTTAATATTCAAAATTCGACCTTCTACTCACGACATTGATATAGTATTTTTTGACAAGGGAGGATTGGCAGAATCTTCGCATTTTCTTGAAGATTATTCAAAAGTAAATGAGGTAGAGATTCAGTACGGGATGTCTGGCAGATTCGCCTCTATGCTGATAAATGAGGACATGTTCAAGCATTCGAAGGTGGTGCCCGGCATCGAAGAGACATTCTTTCACACATACAAGTTTCGCAATCTACATATCCACATCCTTGAACCGAAATATTTTGCGCTCGTGAAGGTCGAAGCTGCTAGCAAAGGGGGCCCCACCTGGAAGATGCGATAAATATAATAAAGCACTTCGGCGTTAAAAGGGGGGATATGGTATCTGCGTATAAGGAATACAAGGCCGAGATAGAGATTATACCACAAATGACGGAGTTTTTCAACACTTTAATGGAAGAGTGCTATCATGGCCCATTTGACATTAGGATGCATGTTTAGGACTAGAGCCTTGTAGAAGGGTTCAGGGGATTTACAAATAAAATTGTGTAATTTTATAAACCCAACATTTCTAACACATTGCTAAGGGGCCATGGTGTAACTTGGCCAACATTGGGTCTTCGGGGGACTCAGCTCGGGGTTCAAAGGTAAGGGCTGCGCCGTGAGAGACTGCACTCTTCACACGCTGGCAGTTAAGTGGGATTTCGCTTTGCTCAATCCCACGGACTTTGCTGAAGTGAAGAAAGATGCAACCCTTAATGAAAGTCCCCGTGGCCCCATATTAGCATTATTTCTGGTATCTTAACCACAGCTTCTTGAAGATTGGAAGCGTCAATGTTGACAGCATAAATGCTATCGCGGGGATAATTGCATTAAGCCAGGGCCTCGAGATTTCTATGGCATTGAGATAAAAGCCAACAGTCAAGTAGGTAAATATTGTGAGCAAGATTCTCCTTGTGTAGCTAATTTCCCATGATTTGTCTGCTTCAACTCTTTTGTTCCTGTTTTCAATCTGTTTAATTCTTCTTCCCAGATCTTTTAATGTGTCCATGGACAATAAATTTTAATACCATTTTAATAACCTTTCTACCTGTTACCTGAATATCTCCCGGATTACTTTTTCTGCATTGCTTCTCTTTTTTGGGAAAGACGCAATGGTGATTTTTATGTGGAAGCAGTTGCCTGAATCGGTTACCAAGAAAGTATTTTCATTCATTAATTTGTCTTTGTCCAATCTTATGAAGAAATCCATATCGTCGTCAAGCCTGGAATGCAATTGGCGCAGAACCAAGTCTTTTTGCTCCCTAGGCAATTTTTCCCTTAGATTTTCAATAAAGGGATTGGTATGGCGCTCTTTTGTCAGCACAACCTTATAAATCAGAATGGGCCTGTCATCCGCCCCTGTTGCCCTGCTTTGCTCGATTTGTATTCTTTCTTCTATAAGGTTGAACGGAAAAAGCTCTTTGAGTTTGGATTCTATTTCATACTTATCTTCATCCGCCTTTGCAAAAACGGTTACCTGTATTGTGTGTGCGAGCTTCATTCTCAAAAAAACATCGATATCAGCACAAATAAAATCACCATGTTGCCGAAGTCTGCAAGCGAGGTTGTTATCGGGATGAGGAAATTGTTGGGGTCTTCCTCTTTTTTATGCATGCGCCAGCCAACGTTTACTGCGATAAGGAACAAGAGGCTTACGATGATTATGATGTCGGCCGCTATTATCAGGAGGATTTTAAGGATTATTTCCGGAGTTGCTTCATAGCCCGAATGAGTGGATATCAGCAAGGCTATGCTTGCGCTGAAAATGCCCGTTAACATGGCTACTGCGAGTATCTGCTTGTACATCTTAATCATCTCCTTGTTTTTTGACGGGTCTGACTTTATTTTTCCTTCATGAAGCATTGTGGAAAACCTTGATGAGATTATTGTTCCGTAGTCCCCAAGCATATCGTTTAGTGTCGGCAGGAGGATTACCAACGGAAGAATCGAGACAAAAACAAGCTTGACATGCTCAAGGGCAAGCCCGCCAAAGGAGCTTATAAGTGAAGCCAAAAGGAGTATCTTAATGCTTTCCCTGATTATTGTGCGCAGCGCGTGCGAATGGGGGCCATACTCCTTGACGTAAAGAAGCGTTTTTTTGGAGATTTTGTGCTTTTTGTGCACTTCGTGTATCAGGGGGTGCAATCTCTTTCTTTCGAGCTTTCTTATCTTTTCCAGATGGGTTATTATATCTTTCATACCAACCACAACGCAGCAAGCAGGGAAAGGATGCTTGTTATATCCCCGGTTGATGTCACAAACGGCCCCATTATGTTGTTCGGGTCATGGCCTTTTCTGTAAATGTAAAAGGTTGCAAACAATGTCAGCGGTATTTCGACAGAGTTGGCAATTATTCCCGCTATTACCGGAATGAATATTATTTTTGCAATGAACACATCAAATACAAAATAATTAAACAAGGAGGCGAGAATGCCAAGGGCAAAAGATACAACGATAACAAGAAGGAAAGATGCAAGCATGTTTGCCCTTATAACTCCTGATTTTATTCCACTTGGCTTAATCATCCCAAGGAACAGGCCTGAGCTAATCCTTGAGGCAAGTGTTCCTGAAATGTTGCCTCGCATTTCCAGAAATCCCGGAAGCAGTATAAGCATGCCGGGGATGAGAAGAATCTTATCAGTGTAGACTGCAAGAAGTATTCCTGCGATTAATCCCCCAAATATGGAAACCATCTGTGCAGCGAAGATTTCCCTGAAGCTTGTGTCCAAAAAAGCCATTAAGGGCTTTATTGATATTTTTGCTATATATATGTTTCTAAAAAGGAGAATTTACCGGTAACTCCAAAACCAAACCTATAAATACGCTTGAATCAACAGCGAATCATGAAGCACACACTCCCTGTAAGCTTATTGCTGATTGGCATTTTCTTAGTGTCGCAGATTGTTGGATTGGCGGTTATAAACAAGGATGCAAATGTGAATGTTCTTCCAAGCGGGGAAATTGAAGTAACACACAAGGAAACTGCGCTTGGCGAGAGGCCAGAGATTAAGGGCGGCACTACAACAGCTTATATCCTCGGAGCACTGATTATCGGGACGTTGATACTTTTGGTTCTGATAAAATACCAGAAATTCGTGCTGTGGAAGCTTTGGTACTTTACTGCTGTCTGGGCCACCCTGACAATAACAATCGGGGTTTTTCTTCTTCCAATCCCGTCCGGGATAATTGCATTGATTCTTGCGGTGCTGAAAATGTACAGGCCCAATCTAATTGTGCATAATGTGACTGAAGTCATGATGTACTCCGGAATTGCGTTGCTTTTTGTGCCTCTTCTTGACGTTAAATGGATGATTGTAATCCTTCTTTTAGTTGCATTGTACGACGCCTATGCAGTGTGGAAGAGCAAACATATGATTAAGATGGCAAGGTTCACAATGGACTCCAAAGTTTTTGCAGGGCTTGCGATACCGTATAAAGGCGAAAGGATAACTGCAAAGGCTGGAAGAGCAAAGGGCAGAACTGCAATACTTGGCGGCGGGGATGTTGCATTCCCATTAATGTTCAGCGGGGTTGTTATGGAGTGGCTGATGCAAGAAGGGGTTTCAAAACTCGGGGCTTTTTACGAGTCTTTATTTATCGTAGCATTTGCAACAGCAGCAGTTGCGTATCTTTTGCTGAAAGGCGAGAAAGGAAAATTTTATCCTGCAATGCCGTTTATAACTGCGGGATGCATTATCGGGTATTTGATAATTTTACTGCTTTGAGCCAAAAAGCTCGTTTAAGGTCCTGTTCTCTTCCAGTGCCTTCTCAATGTCAATTTCTCCTTCGGGAGAAACGGTAACTTCTGTGTTTTTTGGGGGCGCATAGACATTGAGTGTTGTCTGCCCCTGGGAAACTGAGTATGAAACCGGGTTTACAACCATGCCGTCCTTTGCTGCAATAACCTGCACTCCGGTTTCTATTTGAAGCTCCCTTGCGACAGCTATCGGGTCTGCTTCAAGCACCGAAATTCCAAAATGAGTTATTATGCACAGCTTTGGCTTGACTTCAGAGATAATTTTTAGGGCGTCATTTACTGAAAGATTCTTTCCATCGCCTTTAACTGAAACCACATTCAATATTAGAACGTTTGAGTTTTTGTAAAATTCTATCAGCCGCCTTGAGTACATTGTGTCTGAGCTGTACGAAAGGGTGAATTCCGGGGTGAAGAACTTAAAGCCCAAGGTTGTAGGGTCTGAATGGTCGCAGGGAAGCATTTGAATCTCAACATCATTTATTCCGACACGCTGGTGTGGCCTTAGAACAATATACCTTTCCAAGCAGCTTTTGTAGAATTCCTGCAAAACCGGCTGCTTGCCTTCCCTCCCGTTTATCACTGTATCGGATGCCAGCAAGACGCCTTTTTTGTCAAACCCGCGGTAGGTCATCGAGTCAATTACGACATTCAGGTCGTTTGAGTGATTGAGGTGGGAATGGGAGACTAAAATAGCTGTGTTTGCCCTTAGGTTTACCCCGAATTCCTTTGCCTTTGCGAGTGCGCCTGGCCCTGGGTCTATGTGGAATTGGTTTTCATTCACCTGCAGAACAATGCCTCCTGAGGACCTTAGCTGCCTGCCTAACACATAAGTATCTCCTGCAGTTCCGAGAAATGCTATTGCTGATGAAATGTTTACACCCCAAGATGCGAGTAATTTCCAAAGTTAATAAATTTTTTGGATTGGATTAGGGATACATTTACTATTAGTAAGTAGTACTTTTTAGAAAGATTTAAAAACTCGCCTTGTTTTGCCCTTTATCATGATAAGGTTGGCAGAGATTGTGCAAATGTTCAGGCAAGAGAAGATTGAGCTAGTTGGCCAGAACGATTTGGCGCCACTTCGGGTAGATATTAGCCGGATGGCCGATGGAGAAGTTCTCTATTTTGGAAAATTCGACCCCCACATAAAACACCCGGGCTTTCGGGAAGTTTATGGAACAAAACAGCTAGTTAATGAACATGGAGACCTGGTTAATTTCATGATACATTACATTTCTGGAAGCAGCATTTCATGGAGCCATGCAGCCTTGGAATGCAAAGGTGCGGGCAGAGAAAGAAGCTACGTTTTGCATGATTTAGGAAGCTGGGCTGGAACGGCTGTCAAGGGGGAAAAGTTAGGTTATGATTTAGAAGCAGAATTAAAAGACGCTTTTGAGCATTGGATGAAAACTGGAGAAAATCCTGAAAAATGCATTGACACCAGGATTAGAATGGCAAATGAAGGCTGCCGTTATTTGGCTTCGGGGGATGTTATTGGTTTTGGATGCATCAAGTATGGAGATGAAAAAAGAGTTTTATTTTCCGGAGGCCCAAAAAAAGCAAATGGAATTGAAAGAACGTTGCCTATGGGAAAGTGGGGCGGTGTGGACGCATTAAAGGTAATGGGCATTAATGACCCTGCAATTGTTTCCCTCAGATGCCTGCCAAAATACTATAATGTAGCCCTTAACAGAATCCGCAGCAGGGGCTTGCAGAAAGATGCTGCGAGTTTGCTTATTCAAGAGCTGAACGAAGCGAAGGGCATGGTTGCTGATTATCTTGACGCGAGGGAATTGGCGCCTTTGTTTGAGAATAAGGCTTAATTTTAAGCTAACTTTTAAAAACACACCCGGGTTATTTCATACTGCAGGCTAGGTTGGGAGGATAGCACTCTCCTGTCACTCCAGATGTGCTTAGGGAGGACTGAATGCCGGAAAGAGGGTATTACAGACTGCATTGGTCTTGACCTGGACGACGACGCTTTGTCCTGTTGGGCTGATGCTTCTGGGAAATGTGTCAGGTCAGGAATGAAGCAGCACTAACCTCCAGCATTGGTGTCTTCAGGGTTGCAGAGCAGAGGAAGGGTCAGGGGCTACCACTACAGCTTGTGGTATTCGATTTCTGGATGCCTGCACTTTCTTCTCTATTCACTTCGCATAGCTCAGCCAGCTTTCGTATTTCTTGTTCCTTCCGTGGACAACATCCAAGAATGCTGTTTTGAGTTTTTTCGTGATTGGATAATTGTCATCTCCTATCTGCACATCGTCTATCTGCCTTATTCCAGTCACTTCAGCCGCAGTTCCTGTATAGAAGCATTCATCTGCGGATTTTGCATCTTTGACAGAGATTACTTTTTCCTCTGAATCATAGCCTAAATCCTTTGCAATCTTCATTATCGAATCTCTTGTAATTCCCGGAAGGATATTCCCCAACTGAGGGGTGTACAATTTTCCTTTCTTTATCAAAAAGAAGTTTTCTCCCGGGCCTTCTGCGATATTGCCGGTATAATCAAGAAGCAAACATTCCTGATAGCCAGCTTCCTTTGCCTCCAGGCTTGCAAGTATTGAGTTGACATAATGGCCGGAGACCTTTGCGTCAGAGATTAGCGATTTAGGGTGTATTCTCATGTATTTTGAAATTTTTACCTTAACTGCCTCTTCGCCCAAATACGAGCCCCACGGCCAGACTGCAATTGCAACATCAACAGGAGCCCCTTCCGGATTTAATCCCATCTTGCCATAGCCAAAAAATGCTATTGGCCTTATGTATCCTGCGTCGATTTTGTTTTTCCTTATCGTTTCCAAAGTTGCTTCCTCAAGCTGCTCCTGGGTAAAGGGAATCTTCATGTTGAAGACTTTTGCAGACTTAAGAAGCCGTGCCATATGCTCTTTTAGCCTGAACACAGCAGGCCCCTTGTCGGTTTTATAGAACCTTATCCCCTCAAAAACAGCAGAGCCGTAGTGCAATGCGTGAATTAGAACATGCACTTTTGCATCTTCCCACTTTACAAGCTTCCCGTTAAGCCAAATGAAGTCTGTTTTTTCCATTTTGGTTAGAACAAAGTTGTTATTTATAAATCTTAGTCAGAAAATTATTCAATTTCCCAACACTCTTGCAAGATTCTCGTACTGCACCGCCCTTAATAAGTGCCCCTTTTCGCGGCATAGCCTTGCAACATCCGCAAAATTGCCGCCCTTCTCGTAGTCGGTAATCGCCCTGCCCACAAACTTTTCCTCAGCAAGCTTCGCAGCGTCTGTCCATCTTCCTGCCCTTTCATAGCTCTGAATTGAATTTTCTATGTCGCCCTTTTCCCTGTAAATCTCTGCCATGCCAACGCACCATTCCACCGCGCTTTTGTGAAACCTTGCCGCCTCCAGCATCCTGTCTTCTTTCAGAGAATATTCTGCATAGCCAAAAAGAGCATCTGCCTTTTCCTTGGCTTCATTTAGAACTTTGCCATACCACTTATTTGATTTCTCTCTGTCTTCCTTTTCTTTGTCCTCAATCCCTATTTTCCTTTCGGCTTGTGCTTTGGCTAAGTACAGCCTTGCAATGCCAAGGGCTTTTGGATTCGGATCAAAAGTCAGGTTTTCAGGGCCAAAGAGATTTTTGACTGCCTTTTCGTAAAGGGGAAAGGCTTTTTGATAGCATTCAATTGCAGCTCCATGCTCCCCTATAATTCCCCTATCTTTAGCAAGCCCTGCAAACCTTTTGGCAAGTTCAATATCTTTACGCTGGAATTCAAGTTCAGGACTTTCGCCATCTAGATACGTTCTGGCTGCATTTTGATAGGCCTTCGCTGCATTTTCATAGAGCTTAAGCCCCTCCAGAAAGTTTTTTTCTCTTAACTTTTCATCCCCTGCATTTACAAACGATCTCGCGGTGCTCAGGGAAAAATGCTCGTAGTGCACAGAAGGAAATCCAAAATCTGTGCCTCTGTCGCCCTGCAAAGCCTTGATTGCCTGTTCCAGGAGCACAATTCCCGAGTTGTATAATTGATATGCCAAATCTTCCTCTCTTCCCTTCTCAGCATCGCCCTCTTTTATGAAATCTTCGGCACGCTTGATGAAATACTTGTTAATTCTTTCCCATTGCGTTTTTTCATAGCTTCTCTTTTTTTCCCACATTTTTATCTTCCCCATCGTTTCCTCCATCTGCCAGGGCGATTCAACCATTCGTGGTGTTTCTATGCTCGCAACATGAGATGCCTCTCCGTTGGTTTTTACCCTTTCATGGTCTCCAAGAAGCTCTGCCAGTATCTCCGCTTCCCTGTACATCTGGGTTGCAAGAGCATAATTGCCTGCCCCCTTGAAGCATCTGCCTGCGTTTTCGTATTGCTGGACTGCATTTTCTTGGTTTGCTTCCCTCTCTAATTTCGCAAGCGCATGGTACCGTTCAGCCGCTTCCTTAAACTCCCATCTCCTTTCATGGGCACCTGCCGCTTTTAGAATCCACTCCAGGTTTTCAGTTTTTTTGTTTTTTACGGCAAGTATGACGAGCATGCCTCTGCCTTCTTCCGTCTCAAGCGCTTCATAGAACCTGTCAAGTGTATCGTCTATGTTTTGCATAAGGCATAGTAACTGATATGGCATTAAAAAGGTTGTTATCGTGACTACTTACAAGAAGCTACAAATCAGTTACTGCCCCTTTGTCTGCTGAGGAGACCAATTTTGCGTACTTATAGAGAACCCCTTTTTTGTATTTCAGTTCAGGTGCTTTCCATGCCTGCAATCTTTTTCTTATTTCGCTATCTGGAATGTTTAGCTGAAGAAGCTGCTTATCTGCATCAATTGTTATAGTATCTCCTTCATTGACTACTGCAATTGGCCCTCCAACCTGGGCTTCCGGGCAAACATGGCCAACCACCAATCCATGAGTCCCGCCGGAAAACCTACCATCGGTAATCAAGCCAACACTTCCTCCAAGGCCCTTGCCAATAATCGCAGAAGTCGGAGCTAACATTTCGCGCATTCCGGGGCCTCCTTTCGGGCCTTCATATCGAATTACAACAACATCCCCTTTCCTGATTTTGTCTTTCAGTATCGCGTCCAGCGCAGATTCTTCCGAATCAAAGACTTTTGCAGGTCCTGTAACAGAGGTTCCTTTCAACCCTGAAACTTTTGCAACTGCGCCAGCAGGAGCAAGATTGCCGCGAAGTATTACTATTGGGCCGCTTGGCCTTAACGGATGCTTCAAATCCCTTACAACCTCCTGGTGCGCCTGCAAGGGCTTAACGTCCTTCAGGTTTTCTGCGATTGACTTTCCGGTTACAGTCAGGCAGTTTCCATGCAGAAGCCCTGCGTCAAGAAGCAATTTCATGACTCCGGTAATGCCGCCAACCTTGTAAAGGTCGTACATGACATACTTTCCAGACGGCTTTAAGTCCGCAAGGTGCGGAACCTTTTTGGAAATCCTGCCAAAATCGTCGAGTGTGACTTTAATTCCGGCAGCATGCCCCATTGCAATCAAGTGCAAAACTGCATTTGTTGAGCCTCCCAACGCCATGACGAGGGTAATTGCGTTTTCAAAGGATTCCTTTGTGATTATGTCTTTTGGCCTAATCCCTTTTTCGAGCATGCTCATTACTGCCTTTGCCGCATTGTAGCATTCCTCCTTTTTCTTAGGGTCTTCGGCAGGTGTTGCAGCCCCGCCAGGCAAGCTCATTCCCAAAGCCTCAATTGCAGATGCCATTGTGTTTGCAGTGTACATTCCGCCGCAGCTTCCTGCTCCTGGGCATGCGTGGCATTCTATCTCGTGCAAATCATTTTTTGTTATTTTTCCCGCGCTGAACTGGCCAACAGCCTCGAAAATGCTTACAATGTCTATGTCTTTTCCCCTATACTTTCCCGGCAATATTGTTCCCCCATAAACGAAAACTGCTGGAATGTTGAGGCGAGACATTGCAATCAGGCAGCCTGGCATGTTCTTGTCGCATCCGCCAATTGCAATCAAGCCGTCAAACCTTTCTGCCTGCGAGACAGTTTCAACCGAATCTGCAATAATATCCCTTGAATTTAAGGAAAACTTCATTCCCTCGGTGCCCATTGCAATGCCATCGCTTACAGTTATAGTTCCAAAAGTCAATCCTGCCCCTTTGTTTTCTTTTATGCCGCGCCTTGCTTCCACCGCGAGCTTGTCGATATGCATATTGCATGGCGTTACATCAGACCATGTTGAGGCAACGCCTATTATTGGCTTGTAGAAATCTTCGTCTGAAAACCCGACTGCACGAAGCATTCCGCGGTTTGGAGCCCTTGCATCTCCCTCTGTTACAACTTTTGACTTTATTTTAAGGTCCATTAAAATCTCCTCACGTATGGAAGCCCATGCCGGATTTTTAACACTTTACCTTTGTTTTCCAGCATTTCCCCAATAACATCCCATGTGCCCCCTATCAGGCATTTCTTATGGCCCTCTTTCTGGCAGATGCCAAATGAAAAATCCCCATACTCCACTCTGTCGCCTGCCAAATCAATCTTTATTTCAGAAGCAGGGTCGTCTTTGATTACTTCCATAAGGTTTTCAATGTCATCCTTTTTTGCTGTGACTACCGGTACGCCGTTTGCAATGCAGTTTCCAGCAAAGATTTCCGCAAAGCTTTCCCCAATTATTGCTTTTATTCCAAAACCGATTAATGCTGCCGGGGCATGCTCCCTGCTCGAGCCGCAACCAAAGTTTTTGTTCGCAACTAATATCGATGCTCCCCTGTAGCGGGCATCACTAAATGTATGATTTGGGTGCTTTTCCCTTTCATCGTAAAATGCATACTTCCCCAGTTTGCTGAAGTCCAAAACTTTCATGAAGCGCGCAGGAATGATTCTATCAGTATCTATATCGTCGCCTTTTACAAAGATTCCTCGGCCCTTAATTTCCTCAATTTTCACAAATATTCCCTCACATCAACAACCTTTCCCTCACATGCCGCAATTGCTGCCATTGCGGGGCTCATGAGCAAAGTTCTTCCAGTCGGGCTTCCCTGGCGGCCCCTGAAATTCCTGTTTGACGTGGATGCGCAGATTTCATCTCCAATTAATTTGTCGGGGTTCATTGCAAGGCACATACTGCATCCGGCATTACGCCACTGGAATCCCGATTTTTTGAAAATTTTATCAAGTCCTTCCTTTTCTGCCTGAAGCTTTACCTGCCCGGAGCCGGCAACAGCTAACGCCCGAACCCCTTTATGGACTTTTCTCCCTTTCACAACCCTCGCGGCTTCCCTCAAATCAGAAATCCTTGAATTAGTGCAGGAGCCGATGAATGCGACATTGATCTTTTTTCCCTTTATTGGCTCTCCCCTTCTGAATTTCATATAGCTTAATGCATCCTCATCCGCATTTTCAGGGATTTTCTCGCTAATGCCAATGCACTGCTCCGGATTGACGCCATAAGTTACCATCGGCTCGATATCCTCTATTCTTGCTTCGTCATCGTATGTTGTGTTTTTTTCCGACCTTATGGAATTCCAGAATTTTACTGCATTGCCGAAGTTTTTTGGGGCAAATTCCCCCCCTTTCAGGTATTCATAGGTTGTTTCGTCTGGATTTATATAACCCATTCTTGCCCCGCCCTCTATGGACATGTTGCATACTGTCATGCGCTCTTCCATGCTGAAATTGTCAAAGACTTTTCCTGCATATTCGTATGCATATCCTATGCCGCCTTTGACTCCGAGGTCCCGGATTATTCTCAGGATTACGTCTTTTGCATAAACTCCCTTTTGCAATGGCTTGTTTACTGATATTCTTCTTAATTTTGGCTTTGACATTGCAAGGCAGCCTGTTGCAAGGACATCCCTGATTTGCGAAGTTCCGATTCCAAATGCTATCGCTCCAAATGCTCCATGCGTAGATGTATGGCTGTCTCCGCATGCGATTGTCATGCCTGGCTGTGTTAATCCGAGCTCTGGAGCTATAATATGAACTATCCCCTGCTTTCCGCTTCCGAGGCCAAAAAACCTTATTTTATTTGCTTTCGTGTTTTGCTCTATAGCTTTCATCATCTCTTCTGCAAGCTTATCCTTGAAGGGCCTCGACTGGTTGTCTGTTGGAACTATGTGGTCGACTGTTGCAACTGTGTTCTCGGGAAACATGACTTTCAGCTTTCTATCCCTAAGCATGGAAAACGCCTGCGGGCTTGTGACTTCGTGGATTAGATGAAGCCCTATGAAAATCTGGTCCAACCCAGACTTCAATTCAGCAACCCTGTGCATTTCCCAGACTTTGTCAAGCAGACTTTTTCCCATGGTTTTTTGAGAATAATAGTGGATTTTTAAAGGTAAGGATTAGGTATTTAAAACAGCCCAGATTCCCAAATAGCATGGCAGACAACCCGGAAATGAAAGCCAAATATGTGGGATTTACTCCAAGGAACTATAATCTTGCATTGTTCCATGATGCTGAAGGCCTAAGAACAGATGGTGCCTTCACTTTGTTAGACCCGTTTTCAATGTTCTTCGGCAGGTTTAGGGTGCTCACAAAAGAAAATTTGGAGAAGATACTTGCAGATTCATTAAAGGCGGAGCATACGGGATTTGCACCCGTGTTTGACCAAGGCAAGGAAATCTACCTTAAAGTAAATGAGAAAGGAAAATGGGTCAGCAGGAGAAGAAAATTTCATGACCTTACCCCTAGCCAAGCGTGGAGGGTAATTGAAAGGTGGACTAAGGCGAGATATGGAAATTGCAATCTTACAAGAGAGGGCGCAACACCGGATGAATACGATAAAATATTCCGTGGTGTTGACATTGCACCATACCAGGGAGAGATAACCCTACACGGCAATGTGAGAAACAAAAGAGGAAGACATGCATTTAATATTGTCGAGATACAGGGGCCATTGACGGACAGCAACCCCCCACTTTCTTCCATAATCTGCCACGGCGATGAAGAAGCGAGATATAACCGGAATAAGTATGGGAGGGACTGCACAGGATATTTATGCCCGGAGGCAGGGGCTCTTCTTGTTTTTTCGCACTACATGAGGAAGCTTGTTGAAAACCTCGGTGAAGTATCCGGGAGGAGGGGCGCTGATATTTGGCTCCCATTCCACCCAAAGCAAAATCCGAATATATTTCTGGACGATGTTGTGACGATGGTGCAGGGTGAAAAGCCAAAAATGGATTCCCTGATGATTGATGCGATGGTTGCTTACCTTTCTGAGACAGAGACAAAGACAACAATAAATGACAAGCTGTTCAAAATCCCGGCTGTCTGGGACCAAAGGCTTAGGGAATTTTTTGAGCAGGGCTATGCAAGAATGGTTGTGGTGCACAACGAATGGATTTTTGACAGGAGCAGGGAAATTCCTCCGGAAACAAGAACATCTTATGACCGTGCCCATGAAAGGCTTACTTCAGGGGGGTACAATTTTGCCGGATTGACTTTTGAGAAGAAAGACGCACAATTCGAGATGGTCGCGATGGAATACCAGAAAGGCAACAGTGTTATCAGGCTTCTCTTTTTTGGAGACCTTCCCCCTCTTGAGCAGGAAAATAAAATTATTCCTGAGAAGGGAGTTGATATTTTTGCTATGGAGAAGCGGGGAAGAAAAGCAGCTGAACCAAAGCACCCTTACGCAGAGCTTTATCAGCCTAAAATCAGATGGGATGATTCAAGAAGAATATACGTGGCAAGCGAGACAAGATTGCTTTCTTCATGGACTCCAGAAGACCTTGTTCCAGATTATCATGCCGCAATTGAGTTCTTTGTTCCGGGCGGAAATAAGGAATTGAGGGGCAGGATTGGTGGGGCAAGAAAAAGCATGATTGGAAAGACAGGGTGGGATTTGGGAAGAGGATTGACTCATTCTTTTGCTTACCACGTAACAAACTACAAGGCATAGAAACAATTTTAAACATTAAGTATACTGTCTAATTATGGACTTCATCGCGCATGGATTTTGGAGCTATATTATCTTCCATAAGACAAAAAAGCCCCTCTATGCTGTTTTGTTTGGGCTTTTGCCGGATATTATTTCGTGGGGTCCTTACATGGTTTACAGGCTGTTTACTGACTTTAGCTTTGGAAAACCTGTTCTTGAGAAGATACCTGATTGGGTTTATACCTTGTATGGAGTCGGGCACAGCATCTTCGTTTGGGCGCTAATTATTGCCATCATTTACTTCATCAACAAAAAATATTTTATTTACACGCTTGCAGCGCCAATAGAAATAATCATTGATGCCTTCACCCACAGCAGGGAATTCCTTCCAACTCCTTTCCTCTGGCCGGTTTCCGAATGGACATTTCCGGGCATAAGCTGGGGACAGTGGTGGTTTATGCTGATAAATTATGTCCTGATAGTTGTATGCATGATTTATATCCTAAGAAAGAAGCGCAAAGGATAATCAAAATTTTCCCTACTTCTTCCTAAACAGCGCCCTAATCTCCTTCCCAACTACTTCAATCGGATGCTTTGCCTCTTCTTCGCGCAATCTTTTCAGGTTTGGAAGGCCTTTTTTGTATTCGGCAATCCACTCCTCGGCAAACTTCCCATTCTCAACATTTTTCAGTATTTCCTTCATGTTTTTGCGGATTTCTGGAGTTATGATCATTTTGCCGCGAGTTCTTCCGCCGTATTCTGCGGTGTTGGAAACTACCTGGTACATATAGGATAAGCCGCCCTCATAGACGAGGTCCACAATCAGCTTCATTTCGTGAAGGCATTCAAAATAGGCCATTTCGGGCGGATAGCCGGCTTCAACCAAAGTCTCAAACCCTGCCTTGATTAACTCTGAGAGTCCACCACAAAGAACTGCCTGCTCGCCGAAAATATCCTCATAAGTTTCCTGCTCAAAAGTGCAATCTATAACTCCGGCTCTTGTAAAACCACACGCAGCTGCAATTGCAAGCGCAGTATCGCGAGCTTTTCCAGAATAATTTTGCCTTACTGCAACCAAGCCGGGAACTCCAAATCCTTCAAGATATCTTTTTCTTTCCTCTGTTCCGGGAGCTTTTGGCGCTACCATTATCACATCGACATCGGTCGGTGGAACTATTCGCTTGAAGACTATGTTAAAGCCGTGGCTGAAGCTTAATGTCTTTCCTTTCTTTACATGAGACTTGATTTCCTTTTCATAAACATCGCCCTGAACCTCGTCAGGGATGAGAATATGGATTATATCGCCCTTTGCAGCGGCATCTGAAACCACTGCAGGATTAAGGCCATCGTCCTTTACCTTTTTCCATGAATCGCCGTCTTT
>DATDYF010000033.1:0-9489 GCA_035289105.1 Candidatus Nanoarchaeia archaeon | reverse complement strand
TCCACCGCGGACTGCACCTAATCGCGCTTGGGTTTTTGTTTTACGGCTTTTACAGGGTCAACAGCATCTGCAAGACCCTTCCGAAGAAATATCTTAAGGGGTAATTTATTTTTTCTTCTTCATAACCTTCCCTGCGCTCAGGGTTGCAATGATTTTTCCCCTGTCGTTCCTGAGTATGGTGTTGTGCCATGCAACAATCTTTTCCCTGCCTCTTGCAGTGATGACTGTATTTTCGTAGTGCTTTGCAAGCCTCGCCTTTCCGGCCATAAGCGACCTGAAAACAGACTTTACGCTTTTCCTGTTTCTTGCCGGAATAAACCTGTCAAACCAGTTTTTGCCAATCGCGCTTCCCTTCCTGACTCCAAGAATTTCGCATCCCCTTTTGTTCAGAAGAATAATCTCGCCCCTTGGGTTCAGGGCCACCATAATCCCGCTTACGACGGAAAGTGATTTCTGCAGTATCTCCTTTTCTTCCCTCAGCTTTGCCTCTGCCTCCTTGATTTGGCTGATGTCCCTTGAAACCCCGAAAATTCCGCTGACTTTTCCCTTTTCGTCCTTGATTGGGGCAATCGTCATGAGGCACCATTCCCTTGTTGCCTTTCCGGGAACATGCATGATTTCCATTGTTGATGTTTTTCCCTTTGCGGCGTCCCTTATGGCCTTTCTGAAATAAGGCCTTTGCCCGCTGATAACTGTAGACAGGTAGTTCAGGCCGACAGCTTCTTTTTCTTCTTTCAGCATGTGCTCCCTCAATCCGCCGGGGCTTAGGTAAAGGAGCTTGCCCTTGAGGTCAAACATCTTTATGCAGTCGGGAGAGGAGTTTACAAGCGACCTTAGCTTTGCCTCGCTTATCTTCAGGCTGGCCTGCGCTTTGACAATTTCTGTTATATCCCTGAATACCATAAGATGATACAATACTTCCCCGCGCTCATTTTTCACATGCTCGGCACTGAGCAGGGCGCTGTATCTTTTGCCGCCTTTTGACATTAAGTTTACCCCTTCATTTCTGATTCCGCCCAGCCTCATGCATTTTTTCAAAAGGGTTTTGTGGTCTTTGCCTGTTTCCGGCGTGCAAAATGAGAATATATCCTTTCCGGCAAGCTCTTCCATTTTGTGTCCCAACTGCTGAATTGCCGTGGTGTTTGCCTCCGTTATGATCCCGTTTTTGGTGACTATGAAAGACATGTCTGGGTCGCTCTCAAAGAATTTCCTGAACCTTTCTTCGCTCTCCTGAAGCCTCTTTTTTGCCTCCTCCAAGTCCTCGAGCATGTTGAGAAGCGCTTCCGGCTTGAGCTCTTCCGGCTCTGTCATTTCAGTTTGTTTTTCTTCATTCATTTTCTTTTTTTCTTTTCAAGCTCCGCTATCCTTTTCTTCAGCTCAATCATCTTGAGCTCCCTGCCAACTGCAAGCTTTGCAAACCTCTCAATCTGCTCTTCCCGCTTTTTTGACTTTTCTTCAGCTTTCTTTTTTGCTTCAATCATCTCCCCTATGCCAATCTCCTCTTTTGCCACGCCGACGCGCATCACGGCAAGCTTCAGGCTGGCAAGTATCCTGTTCAGGGAGTTTGCCAAATCATTAACCTCCCCAATCCAGCTTTTTGGGAGCTGTATCCCAAGATTTCCCTTTGTGATTTCATCAAGGCTTTTTGAAAGCCTTTTCAGTGGGCGGGAAATTGCCATTGTTGCAAAAAAGGCGATTATGAGGGAAAGCATCAATCCTGATAAAGAGGATATTATGCTGTAATTCCTGTATTTTTCATAGGCTTCCAGAACCCTTTCGCCGGACTCCTCAAGCTGGCCTGCGTGGAAAGCCACGTGTTCGCTTACCTCATCAGCCAGCTCCGAAAGCGCTCCGTGGAATTTACTGCGCTCAAGCTCGCTTGCTGCATCTGCCCTCATCCCGATAATTTCTCTGGCGATAAAGGAAAGATTCTCTGCCCTTGCCTCAAGTTCCTTAGCAGCTTCAGCGTAATAGCCCTCAATGCTGGCGTATTCGGTCCTTTCCATGCTTTCAGTGTGCTCCCGCACTGACCGCTCAAACCCAGTAAGCAGTTCATCAATGCTCTGCGTGCTGGCATTTTCTTCTATCACCCTCTCAACCTCGATATGAAGTTCGCTCATTGCAGGCGCAATGTTGCCAACTGTAGTCACAAGATGGTCAGTCTGGCTGTCGGCAATTTTCTGGAGCGAAGCGGCTTCTTCAAATGCGTTTGACAATATGAGGTGGCATATAATCGTCATAGCAGCCAAAAGCAAAACAAACCCTGCAATTATCAATGCTCCGATTCTCATTTTTTGTACCCTGTGCAGAGCGCACAGCCTGCCCCAATCATAAGAAAGAAAATTAATCCGAGGTAATATGCGGTTGACACAAGGCCCTTCTGGAGCAAGAATCCGCCTAAAAGGAACAAAAAGCCTTCAAGGGCTATCCCCCAGCCCAGAAGGAATCTTCCCAGGGGATGAATCCTTGCGCCAGAGGTTAGAAAATAATAAGCGCACACCAGCAGAATGATGCCGCCAATAATCTGCGAAGGGAAAAGGGCGTAGGTAGCCTCGGCGGCGGGGCCGCCAAAAATGTAGGTTTCTGCAAAGGCGCCGATTGAAAGCACAATCCCCGAAATCAGGGCAACCTTGTACCTTCTTACCCAGCCAGCTCCGACAGAGCCAATTCCGCACAGCAGGGATACCGGTCCGATGTAGACGAAAAACCTGAGGAGAAAATACATGAACAGGCTTCCTGTCACCATGTTAAGATACCTGAAAAGTGCGCTTAACCCAAGTGAAAGCACAAAAAGCCCCGTGTAGAGTGCAAGCTTGTTTCTGTTTTTTGAGTAGACAAGAAATATAAAAGCTGCAACTGCGATTCTTACGGCAAATGTTGCAAGTACCACATTTCTATCTTCCATGCTTTCCCCTTTTCAGCCTGAATGCCTTTTCAAATTCCTTTTCAGGCCTTGCCTTTTCCTCTCCAAACGGAGCTATTTTTTTCTCCATGACAGCAACCTTCATGGTCTTCGATATCCTTTCAAATGACCTTGCGAGGTCTCCTATCTCATCAGGCCTCTCCTTTAGTTCTCCAGTCTCTGCCTCAAGTTTGCCATGCGAAATAGCCTCAAGCGTTTCCTTTAAATCCAGAATAGGTTTTGTCAGGGACCTTGAAAGGAGAAGCGCTATGAAAACCGAAATTATTATAGAAATTACGGCTACCAGCAATATCTTGTCCCGGTGGACATACAAATCTTCAGTTACCTCTTCCATGCTTATCTTTGTCACAATCCCCCAGTCGGGCTCAGTGATATGCTTCCACACAGCAAGCACCTTTACGCCGTTGTAGTCAACCGAGATTCCGGAGCCTTCGACGCCGCGTACAGCCTCCTGCAATGGAAACCCGAACTCGTCCCCAAAGAAGATTTCCGTGCGCATGGCGGAGTTTGGCCTGTTGCGTAGCTCGTTCAGCACCAATGCATGCTCCCCTTTTCTGAACGTCTCGTGCCCCATAATGAACTTTCCCTCATGGTTTTTCATTCTCGCTGCAATTACAGTTTCTCCTGTATCTCCGAGGCCGGTTGTTATATTGGCAATCCCATAAATCCCGTTCATGCCGATTTCAAATGCTATCTCTCCGATAAACTGGTTGCTGAGGCTGTAAACGGGCGCTGTCATAAGCATCTGGACACGCTCCCTGCCCCCAATAGCGTGGACAAAAACATCGCTAAGGTAGACTCCCCTTCTGCCTTGTGAGAATGAAATATTGTCAAGGGGCTCGCCAAGGTCTGCTTGTTCGTCCACTTCGTCTGAAGAATACACTATCCTGCCATCCGGGCTTACAAGCATAATGTCCAAGTAGCCATAAACCTTCTGGAATGTCCTGAGCTGGCCGTCAAGCATTTTTTTTGCCCCGAGATATTCAGGATTGCTCCTGTCGGATGCGTATTTTGTGACGATTGGCAGGTTTGTTTTTATGTTGTAGAAATCCTGCGCAACGCGGATATCGGCCTTTCTCTCCCTGAAAAAGTCTTCAATAATTTTTACCTTGAGCTCAGAAACTGCTTCCAACCCAGCAATGCCTTTTACCATGTCCTTGCTTGGATGCACTAAAAGGTCACTTGCTCCGAAATAGCTAAGCATGCCTAATGAAATAATGGGGATTAATGCCATTACCACTAGTATGGCAATCATCCTAGAGGTAATCTTCATCTTCTACGCCCCCCCCCAATAAATGCCACTGCAAAAAGCGCAAGGGCGATTGCGCCAAGCAAAAGCGGAATTATCAGCTCAAAAACGATTATTTTCTGCCTTTCCCTTCCTGCAGTTCCCGCCATGTTCGCAACTGTATCTTCGCTGAACCTGCTGCTCCATTCGTCAAAATCCCAAACCCTTTTGCCGGTTTCCTTTTCTGCATAATAGCTTATCCCCTTATCTTCATACTTAACAATAATGCCGGAAACAGGCTCCACCCAGATGTTTGAGGTATATTCAGAAAGCGCATTGTATCTCTCGGGCACAAGCTCGAGATGCGCAAATCCTTCCGTGTCGTCGGAAAGCTCATTAACGACAGAAAACCGGTACGTTTTAATGCCCTTAACATCTTCTTCCCCTGCAAAACTGAATTTCGCGCTGTGATAGTATCCAAATGCCCATATCGGATAGCTTGTTTTCTCAACATGCATAGGAAGCAAAAAGAAGCCTTCTTTCAGCCCCTCACCAAGCCCTTCTGCATTCTTTCTTGTGTTTCTGTCAACTGCAAATTTAAGCTCGAGCTCGTAAGAAACCTCGCCTTCTACGCTCTCAGCCCTGAACATCTCGTTGAGGAGCATAACCTTATTGTCCCAGCGCAATGGGCGTACATCTACATATGTATTTTGTATCTCGCTTCCCAGCCACTCGCCGTTGATTTCAGGCCTTAAATTGACATTTGAGATAAAACTTGCATGATAGGAGTAATCTGCAGGAACTTTGGTGAGCTCAGGCAGGATAAAGAACAGCCAGAGCGGTATAAGGGCCAGAAGAGCCAGCCCCAGGATTAAAAATGCATTGTGCGGCCTCATTTCACCACCCTGTACATCTTGTACTGCGCATATGCAATTATGCCGAACCCTGCCAGCGTAATGAATCCCAGCAGCGGCCAGAAAAGAGTAATATGAATCATGTCAAGCTGCCCGGTTATTGCGCCGAGGTATGTCATCAGTATGTCGAATGCAAGCACCACAAAGCCAATGGCGCTCAGTATGGCAGCCTTTCCCATGGCGCCCCCCTTAATCTGCAGCGCAAAAAGAAATGAAATTCCGGCGGCGATAAACGCAAGGAATATCCCGGCGAGCTGGAGGGCATGCCCAATTATAGTGTAATCCACCATCCTTTTTTTTTAAACCTCCAAAACCTCCCTTAGTTCTTTTTCTTTTATAAACCTTTTCAGGTCTCCGGCCAAATCAAGGTAAGAGCGCCTTAGCTCGTCGAGGATTTCCTTTGTGTCGCCCTCTATTTTCCTTATCCTGCCTTTTTCGTCCACCTTAAGCGTTTTCAGGGCATTTGCCTTTTGGACTGCAATCGGGCCATAAAGCTCGGCAACAGACTTAACCAGCTTCTGAATCAGCTTTCTGCGCCTTGCCTCGATGCCGTGCCTGCCGACCTCAAGAATCTTTGCAAGCTCCTCCCTGAATCTCCCTGCCTCGCTGCTTTTCATGATGCGCCTTTTCTCAAAATCAGCAATCATCTTAAGGATTTTCTCCCTGTTTGCGCCAATCTCCTGGAATTTTCTTTCCCCTATTGGGCCGACAAACTCTATCAATAGCTCCCTGACCATGTCCTCCTTCGACTTTCCGCCCATTGCCAGCATAATGCTCTCCACAAAAGGCGCCTCAATCTGACTCTGGATTATGCCGTCTTTCGAAAGCGAATTCACATATTGCAAAAAGCCCTCCCGGGACATGCCGCGCTCCCTTCTGAGCCTCTCAAACTCAATCTCGCCGACAGGGCCCAAAAAATCCCTGAACACGGCTTTTAATTTTCTCTCAACATCCTCGGCCGCGGAAAACAGCAGTTTTATCGGCCTGATTTCCCTTACCGGCTTGAGAGGAACTGTAAATTGGAATGAAGTGCCTTTCCCGAGCCTGCTTTCAGCCCAAATCCTGCCGCTCTGAGCCTCAACTATGCCCCGGCAGATTGCAAGCCCCAGCCCCGTGCCTCCTGCCTTCCTGTATATTGTCTGCTCCGCCTGAAAAAACGGCTCAAATATCCTTCTCAAATTCTCTTCTGAAATCCCGATTCCGTGGTCCCTGACTGTGAAAAGCAGGTAGTTTCCGGAAACTTTCGCAGATACATCAACTGTTTTTCCCGGCGGGGAAAATTTTATTGCGTTGTTGATTAGGTTTCTGAGAACCTGGCTTACCCTGTCAGGGTCGCATTCTATCGCCGGAAGCTTTGCAATGTTAGTCACAATGCCGATTTCCTTTTCTGGCATGAACCCCTTCATGAGGCCAGCGATATCTTTTACAGTATCTGCCAGATTGGCTTTTCTGAAGGAAAACTTGAGCCTTGCCGCCTCAATTCTTGACACTTCAAGAAAGTCCGCAATTATGCTGTCAAGCCTGTCGGCATTTTTTATCACAATCCCCAATGCCTCTTTCTGTTTTTCCGGCATCCCGCCGAAATATCCCTGCTCGAGCATCTGGAGCTGGGCTTTCATGGGCGTCATCGGGCTTCTGAGCTCGTGTGAGGTTATGCTGAGGAACCTTGTTTTTGCGCTTTCAAGCTGCCTGTGCTCTTCATCAAATCTCTCAAGAACCTTTGCGGTTTCATTTATCGTTTCGCCAAGCTGTTCAAGCTCGTCTCCTGTCTTTATGTCAACCTTCACGCTGAAGTTTCTCTTTCCTATCTCTTCAGTCGCATGATGCATCTCAGTTATTGGTCTTGAGATTCTTCTGGTCAGGATAAGACCTGTAATGATTACAAACACCAGCAAAATCCCTCCGGAAACAATAAAATAAAAATAGATTTTGTTGAGTACCGAGAACGCGTCTTCAGTCTTTGCTTCAATCAAAAGCGACCATCCGGCATCCGGGAAGCATTTGGAAGAGCCGATAACATCTTTTCCTTCATAGTTTTTCCAGATTCCACTTGCATCCTCGTTCCTTTCAAGGCAGTTTTTTACGGGAAGGGTGTCAACAACCATGCCCGGCATATGCACGCTGGGATACGGATGAGTAAACATTACTTTTTTGCGGTCAACAAAGTAAATCTCGGCATTCTTTGGCAGTTTGCCGGATAACTGCTCGCCCAATTCCAAAGTGCTGAAGGAATTTACAGCCACCCCCAAAATCCTGCCGCCTTCGGCTATCGGTGCGGAAACCACAATCTGGCCTGCGCTCCTGAAATGCTCGTGCCCAATCAGATTAGTTATATACGCTCCCTTTTTGCCTTTCACAAAATAATCGTCCGAAGACTCATCTTTGCCAATCTCTTCCTCATCGGTTGCCGCGATGATAGTTCCATTTGGGTTTATGATAAATGAGCCCAAGATTGACTCGTCTTGGGCTATTTTGTCTCTTAGGTACCGGCTCAGCTCTCCGGCTTTCCCCTCCCTTATTTTGCCCCTGATAAAATCGTCATTCGAAAATTCGGCAGATTTTGACTTTAGGGAGGAAATGTAGGATTCCGCTTTTTCAACATTAAACATTGCAATCGCACGGAAGCTTTCGCCGGCTTCGCTGATTAAGTGGCTCCTGACTATGCCGGTTATGAGAATCCCCAGAACGATGAGAGGCACCAGCCCGGTGAAAAGAAAGCCGAGCAGTAATTTTCTGCTAATCTTTCTGAACAGAAATTCCTTTAGGCTGAAAACCATGTATGCCTCTTTTTTTATTTTCCTGTTTGCAGTTTGCCTATTTAAGGCTTTCTTCAAGGCGGTATTCCCACATTCGTTTCCTGAGAAAACTTATTTCCACACGATAACCTTGTCGACAAACATCCCTGTTTCCTCTATCATTGCGTCCTGCTCGTGTATGGATGCCGCGTAAAATACCGCTTTTGTCTTGCTCTGCCTTATCTTGTTGACCAAGGACGCGACAAACTTTGCAATTGGGGCCTTTTTCTCGTAAATGAGGAGATTTGTCAATGAGTCAAACACGAGGTAGTCATAGCCGTGCTTCAGGAAGACATCAATCTCAATGGCTATCTCGGTCAAAGCCGCCGGCGAGCTGACGTAATAGCACTTGTCCCTCTGGTCCGGCGCCTTGCTGAATGTTTTTGCAATTGCATCTATGAATACAATATTATCGAGGTTTATGCCCTTTTTTTTGAATGTTTCAACAAGCGATTCGCAGGTCTTGTTGAGGGTGACATAGCAGACGTTCTTTCCTGAAAGGCTCTGCATAATCTCCAGTTCCGCCCTTGCGTATTCGGTGCTCGGAATTAGCAGAAGTATCGTTTGGTTCTCCTCAAGCTCTTTTGCTATGTCCATGCTTTAACCTGTAAGTTTCTTCACCCTCTTAAGCAAATCGTTTATGTCGAACGGCTTCTGGATGAAGCCAACGATGTTATTTGACTTTAACAAGTCTTCCTTTTCCGCCTCTGAAGTTCTCACGACGCTGAGATATGCAATCTTGGTATTCTTTATCTTCTCAACAACCTTGCCAACAGGGGTGCCCGGCATCATGATGTCCATCAGGATTAAGTCAACTTTCTGCTTTGGAAGCTTCTTAAGGCAGTCATCACCGTTAACTGCGGTAACCACCCTGTAGCCGTTCTTTTCGAGCACCGTCTTGACAGTCTCCCTTATATCAGGCTCGTCATCAACCACCATTATTGTTTTTGCCATTTTTATACCTCTAATTCTTTTCTTAGGGCTTTCTTGACTTCTGCGACAAAATACTTTACATCAAATGGTTTCTGTATAAAGCCGTCAATGTCAGCCATGTCCACTTCTTTCTTTGGAACAATTGAAACAAAGACCACCCTAACCTTGCCATCAAGCTGGCTGCGAAGCACCCTTACAAGGTCGTAGCCGGAAAAGGTCGGCATGAGTATGTCGATTAGTATAAGGTCAAACTTGCTGGCTTTCAGGGAGTCCAATGCCTGTGCGCCATCGGATGCAGCCGTTACTTTATAGCCTGCCTTCCTGAGGATTTGCTTCATTGTCTCAAGGTCGCTTAAATTGTCGTCAACAACAAGTATTTTCTGGGCCATTCTTTTTATCCCTCATCAGGTGGTTTATAAAACTTTTCTAAATGTGCAGAGCATTGCAACAAAGTACAAAATCGGATTACCTTTTGAGCATGTTTGCAAGAAGTCTTCTGGTTTTTATCCTTTCCGATTCGAGCCTTGTGATTATTAGGGAAAGGAAAATTATAATGGATGCGACAAACAGCAATGAATAGACTAAAGTTGGTGGCTGAAGAACCTGAATGGCCATCATTGCAAACACATAACCAGCAATTATCTGGATTAGCAGGGAACTGCATGCTGTAATCTGGCTCCACAAGCGGTTATATTT
>DATDYF010000032.1:0-15265 GCA_035289105.1 Candidatus Nanoarchaeia archaeon | reverse complement strand
AGGTTTACAGTCGATTTTTTCCGGTTTTCATTCCTGAATGTAAGTACTTGTCACTTGAGGGATTGGAAAGAAATATTCTGCAATCACTAATTGTTATCCTAAAGGCAATAAATCTTTTTAAACATCAACAGTTTGTTCATTGCTATTGGGGGCTATTCATAATGCAAAGAGTTGAACTTACTGCGGTTGTTTACCTTTCCATAATGATATTTATTGCTTTTTCCGCTGAAGCAGCGTATTTTTCAGAAGAGGGGCACACAAGGTACTACCCAATAACAATCGTAAACCAAGATACGCCAAGTATTGGTAACCTCGGGGTGAATATCAGCATTGTCGATACAGATTGCGAGAATGATAAAGGAGATATCGCAATTGTTTACCTCAACACAACTAAAAAAGGATGGAACTTTACAAATTCAAATAGGGACAGGGTCATTTTTATTGCAAATGATGTGACTTTTGATTTGGATGTTCCAAATCAGGACTATTGGCTTTATTGTAATACTACCTCTTTTGTAAGTAATCCTGGAGCTTTTTTCTATGCGAATGATTTTGATGATACTCTATCAGATGGTTGGGAAAGTACCTGGTATATCCCTTCGACTAGTGCTGTTCGTTATAATTCAGAACCTTACTCTCTTAGGTGGCCCACTTACGATCAAAAACATGCTTATCTTAATATTGGAACTCAGGGTAATGATTTATACATTGATTGGTACCTTAATGCACCCCTCGGTAATGATGCACAGCACTGTAGCTTCAATCTAGCAGACTCTCCTGATGGGTTAGCCGATACTGCTTTCATTTTAACGCCCTGGGATGGGGTAGGGGCATTTTATACTTATTCTGGAGGGGTATTGGAGAATTCATATTTTGCTCCCGATAACTATCTACTAGATGGCCAAAATAGCTGGAATCATTTTTCATATGAGTTAAATCTGGTGAGCGGGAGTGGAAACATTACAACCAACAATAATCGTAAGTGGCCTATTAACATTACACAAGGATCTACGCAATATTTTAGAATAAGTGCGGCTGCAAATGGTAAAGATTGTTATGTTGATAACCTATATATTTCAACTACACCATTCATTTTTCTTCCTCATACAGTTGTTAATATCCCTACACTTGTTAATATTGGCTCATGCGGTGATGGTATTGTTCAGACACCTAATGGTGATGGATCTAATGAAGAGTGCGACGATGGTAATTCAAACGATATGGATGGTTGTAAAAATGACTGCACATTGCCGCAATCATGCGGCTGCACAGATGAATGTTCTGAAGGCCAATCTGGCTGCCTTGACGAAGATACGAAGTGGGAATGCGTCCTTCGCTGTGATGGATGCTATCATATCCAACCTTTAGACTGTTCTTCTGGCCAGACATGCAATGGTGGTTTATGTAATGAGGTTTCTCAAAAAGTTGTGTTTAGGACCAACGTCACAAATGGGAACTACAATGGCTGCTCTTCATCAAGCAAGTGCTGGATTGCTGTCGATGTTGATAGCGATGGAGACCTTGAGGCATTAGGTTACACCACCAAGTACTCCTCTTGCCAGCCAGGAACAACTCTTACAACAACCCCTGAAGGGTATAAGGTGTATTCATATTCTTACACAAAAAGCATTTCAATCTGCGATACTGCAGCACGAAAAAGGATTGTGTGGAGCACCTCAAACACCCCACCTAATGTTGAGCTCTCAACATTGCCAACAGAACCTTACAAAAGCAACAACCAGGAGACGTATGGTTAAGTTTTTATTCTATAGCACAAAAAGTGGCAAAAATCAATACAAAGATAATCTACGATGAGGAAGAGGATATCTTGTTCCTCTCTAAGGGCAGAAAGGTAAGGTCTTCGATTGACGTAGGGGATTTTATAATCGATGTAGACACTCGCGGATTTATCTCCGGAATCGAGATCTTAAATGCCTCATCAAACCTAAAAATACCGGAAGGGCAATTAAAGGGTTTGCAAAACGCGTCAATGATAGTGACTTACAAGCCAAATTACGTCCATATATCCCTGATAATGCAGTTCAAGGGAAAGGAGAAGGACATAACAATTCCCCTGACATTAGATTTAGGCCATGGTTCAGTAAAGACCGAAAGAACAAATTTTGCTGTTGCTTAATCTCCATGAAATGGCTTAAACCGGGAAAAGACAACAGGGAAGAGAGAATGAATTTTGTCGAATACTGGGTGGAATATGTAAGAACCCATCCTGACAAGGTATGGAGCGAACAGCAGAATATCCTAATCAACAGCGCCATTCAGAGCGCGAGGCACATCAAATTAACCCCCAGAGAGTATCTGAAAATCAAAGGAGAGATATGCACGCGATAATAATTATTACTTTGCGCTGCCTACAAGCTTCCTGGAGATGCCCTCAAGCTTTCCCTTTAGCGTTTTGACAACCTCCTTGTTGAGGTCGTACTCTTTCTCAAAAACCGCAACCCAGTTTACAATATCCCTTATGTCATCCTCAACAGACCTAATAACATCTGTTGGTATAACCAATAATTGCCCTGTTGACTTTGCATTTGCCATATATTCACCTCTTTGACAGCTTAATGTTGAAGGGGTATAAAAAACTTGCTTTGCCCCGCTTGTAGTCCATCGCAGCTTTCCTAACAGCTTCAGGCGAATATACAATTCCCTTCTTTTCAAGAACCTTGCTGCTTCTTGCCAAAAACTCGCAGAACTGGGTTACATTTTTAGGCTTCTCTGATATATGGACCCTCTCGAAGTCAATCAGCACCTGGTTTTTCATTACTATTATATGCTTTAACGGGTGGTGCATCTCCTCCTTGTCAACTTTAAGGTTGTCTAATGTTAACAGCTGGGAGAATATGCTTCTTATAACCTTGAGAATCTCTGATTTAGAAGCCTTTTCAAAATAATCCAAGATAAAATCTCCATCTACAAATTCATAAACAATATACCCCTCTCCAGAAAAAAGAAATTTTGGGCCAATTCCACTCTTGTTCAATCTTTTCAGCCAATAAGCCTCGTTCTCAATGCGGTTTAATGCCAAAGAGGACGGCCTTTTTACCTTTACTGCAATTTTCTTATTTTTGTGTCTTCCTGTAAATATAAGCCCTCTTTTGCCATGCGAGAAATATTTTATCTCCCCGACTCCTTTTTTCTCCAGTTCTTTTCTAATCTTGCTTTTCCAAATACGGTAAACAAACAACTGCTCCATGAAGAGGCCCTGTTCTGCAACTTCCTCGGAAGTTAGCAGATTCTCCTCAAGAAATTCCCCTATCTTCTTTTTGTTTGTAAGCGAGGAAAAAACTATCAGGGCAATCCCGCTCTCGGTCAAATAATCACCAACCTCGGAAATGAATTTTCCCAATACCTCGTAGCCCTTTTTTCCGCCATCCAGCGCAATGTCTTTGGCTTTTATGTCCTCAGGCAGATAAGGCGGGTTAAAAATTATGGTGTCAAATCTTCCCCTTACATTCTCAAACAAATCGCTCTCGATGAAATCAATATTCCTAATGCCCTCTTTCAATGCATTGCTCTTCACAAATCTTAATGCATCTGGATTTACATCGACTGCGACTACTTTCTTCACATTAGGGCATTTTGCGGCCGTTATAGCCTGGATCCCAGAGCCGGTGCCAATGTCTAAAACTATCCCATGTGCATATTTCCTTACCTCTTCGGCTAATAGGTAGGAATCTTCCTGGGGTTCGTAGACTTCTGGCATGCTACAAACTATTTAACGTTTTTATTATAACTTCCGGTTTGACATTCTCTAGGTTCGATTCTGGAATCATGGATATAATTCTTGCAATGGCAGTTGCAAATAAAAGCCTTTGCTTAAGTGGCATATCAGGCCGGAAGCATTGCATATAGGCCATTGCGGAAAAAACACCATCACCACAACCGCTGTAGTTTACATTGTCATGGCTAACGCCAAGAATCCTTCCCATTTCCCCCTTTGAAAAAGGTGGTAGATGCACAACTTCATCACCTTCGCTTGAGTATGAGCCATTTGCAGAATCATTCAAAACTGCTGTTTTAACTCCCCTTGAAAGCAAAGCGTTTATACAGGCCCCTGCAACATAATCCCTGCCGGAAATGTCAAAGTCCAAGTTAAGGAAAATAATTGCCTCGCTCACGGACATTACAGCAAGCTTTGTAGACCTTAAGATGTCTGCTAGCTTATTGGCGCCTTCTTTGATTTGCGTTCCGCCAGGATTGAGGTATACCTCTAAACTCGGATTTGCAATCTTATCCTCAAGGCACATTATTATTTCTCCCCCATATTCTTCATGCGGATAGCTCGTGAATACCCTTGCATCTGGGATTTCACCCTTATTCCTATAGTCCCCGCCTAAGAGTTTTGCACCCTTTGAAACAAGGTTTAACTCTGAGTTATCATGCCTATGAATCACGACACTTTTTCTTACCTCAGCATTTATGTAATAATTGGAGTGCTTAAGACAATCAAAGGTATCTGTTGGTAATCCTATCTGAGATGTAATATCCATCATTTCGCAAATGGAAGAGTTTAAGGCTATTAAGTTCTGCAGTGTATTAAACCCCAGCCCACCGATAGTCTCCCTTACTTCAACTTTTCCAAGGTCATAGTTAAGCTGAGAATAACCAAGAACGAGCGTAAGTTGGTAAATACCCCCCCCATTCTCAAGTTTTAGCGAATCCACCGAATCCTTGTTTGTCTTCGGAGGCAGGAGTTTTCCGAATTCATTCATGTCCTTAGCTATCCTTTTCCATACAACCTCTTCTGTGCCAAAGATGTTGTAGTCTATTACGGAACCGTAGTGCGGAGCCCTTATCTGAACTTTTCTTTTTGCCATAATCCTTTGGGAAGTAAAGGCCATATAAGAATTTTTACAATTAAACTTTAAGAACACCAAAAAGCTTAAATACACGTAAACATACACGTATGTCTATGGAGGTAATTTTTCATGGCAACTAAAACACTCACTATAATGGAGGATGCTTACAATCTGCTTTTGAACAACAAGATGGAGAGTGAAAGTTTTTCCGAAGAAATTAGGAGAATCCTATCTAAAAAGAGAAAAACGAATCTGCGCGACTACTTTGGAATTTTAACGGATAATGAAGCAGAAGGCATGAAAAGGGACTTGAAAAGGATTCGTGCAATGAACATAGAATTACTCCAAAAGAGGTTGAAACATGAAAGTGCTAGATACAACATTTCTCATTGACCTCCTAAATGGGAAACCGAAAACAAAGAAGATTATCGAAGAGGACGAACTTTTTACTACTCAAATTAATATGTTTGAAGTGATTAGGGGTCTTTTCTGGTGGAACATCCCTCCTTCTCGGATGGCAAACGTGATGCATTTATTTGGGGACATCAGCGTTATGCCTCTTGATAATCCATCAATAATCAAATCTGCGGAGATATCCTATGAACTAATAAAGGCTGGAAAAAAGATATCTGATAATGACTGCATGATCGCAGGAATAGCGTTAAGTAATGGAATAAGCACAATCGTTAGTGACAATGTTGCACACTTCAGCAGAATCAAGGGATTAAAAGTTGAAACATACTAAACTTCTCAAAAATTGTTACAATATTAACAAAGCATTATAATCCTACCTGGTGTTTTCTTTTGCCATGGAGCAAAAAATCAGGGCTGGAATCTTGGGAGCAACCGGAGCAGTGGGACAGAAGTATATAGAACTTCTTGCAGGCCATCCCTGGTTTGAAATTACCTTTCTTGCGGCGTCAAAGGAATCATCGTCCTACAGGAATGCGGTTGCGGAAAGGGGGTGGTTTGTATCTGCTGACTTTCCGGAAAATATCGCTTCCCTAAGAGTTCATAACGCAGAGGACGCCAAATCCGCTAAAACTATTTGCGACTTTGTCTTCAGCGCATTGGAGAGCGGATCTGCAACAAAGCTTGAGCCAGCCTACGCAGCCGAAATGCCAGTTGTTTCAAATACATCCGCGTACAGGAAAGACCCCTTGGTGCCTGTTTTGATACCGGAAATAAATCCCCAACACCTCGGCATAATCCCAATCCAGAAAAAAGAAAGGGGATATCGAGGAGGTTTTATAGTTGTCAAGCCAAACTGCTCATTGCAATCTTACATTACTCCAATCCATGCGTTAATGCAGGCGGGCTATGCGGTGGATAGGGTAATAATCACAACCCTTCAGGCTTCATCTGGCGCAGGGGTTCCTGGAGTTCCTTCTTTATCCCTTATAGATAATGTAGTGCCATTCATAGACGGCGAAGAGGCAAAAACGGAAAACGAGCCGTACAAGATACTTGGAAAAATCTCAGATGGGGAAATAAAGAATTATGGGGGAATGAAAATCTCAGCAACCTGCACACGTGTTCCGGTAAGGGACGGCCATATGGCATCTGTAAGCATATCTTTCAATGGAAAAAAGCCCGCAATTGATGAAATCATCCATGTATGGGAGTCTTTCGGCGCATTGCCCCAGGAATACGATTTGCCATTTGCACCAAAGCACCCCATTATATACAGGGATGAGGAAAACAGGCCCCAGCCAATTCTCGACAGAGGTGCAGAAAAAGGCATGGCGGTTACTGTCGGAAGATTGCGGGAATGCCCTGTCTTTGATTACAAATTCATAGGATTATCCCACAACACAATAAGGGGCGCAGCAGGAGGAGGAATACTAAACGCTGAATTGCTTGTGAGGGAGGGGTATATTAAAGGAGATTAGCGAAACCCTTTTATACCTAATTTCCTTCCCACTTTCCATGCTAAAGAGGATTATTCTTGCATCTCCCCGCGGTTTTTGTGCAGGGGTTGAGCGCGCAATAAGCACAGTGGAAAAGGCGCTGGAGATATACGGAAAGCCGGTTTATGTAAGGCACCAGATTGTGCATAACCAGTATGTTGTTTCTGAGCTTGAAAAAAGAGGCGCAATATTCATTGAGGATTTTTCTGAAGTTCCCGAAGGGAGCAATTTAATCCTTAGCGCGCATGGAAGCAGGCCGGATGTTATGGCAGAAGCAAAGGAAAAAAACCTAAAGGTCATAGATGCAGTTTGCCCTTTGGTGACAAAAGTCCATCTGGAAGCGGTAAGGTATGCAAGGGAAGGCTATTCTATAATTTTGATCGGCCACAAAAACCACCAGGAAGTAATCGGAACGATGGGCTATGCGCCAGTAGAATTAGTTGGAAGTGTTGAGGATGTAAAAAAACTAAACATAAGAAACGAAAAAATTGCCTATGTAACGCAAACTACTCTTTCATTGGACGATACAAAAGAGATTGTTGAAGCATTGAAGGAAAAATATCCGAACATCGCATCTCCGCCAAAAGAAGACATCTGCTATGCAACCACGAACAGGCAGAACGCAGTAAAGGAGCTTGCAGGCATTGTTGATTTGGTCCTGGTTGTCGGCTCTCCGAACAGCTCGAATTCAAATAGGCTTGTGGAGACTGCAAAAAGGCATGGCGTGAATTCCTATCTTATCCCTGACGAAAGAGCATTAAATTACGGGTGGTTGGCAAACATTTCTGCGGTCGGGATTACCTCAGGCGCTTCTGTTCCGGAAGAACTTACCCAGATTATTGTCAGGGCTTTAACCGGTAAATTCCCTTCTGCAACATTAGAGAGCCTGGAGTTGATAAAAGAAAACATTCATTTTCCGCTGCCCAGGGAAATTTTAATCTAATTCCCAAACCTTTATTAATAAACTTCCTTCTCTTTAGGCCATGGACACATCAATGTTGTTCGATTCTGTAAGGTATAATGGGAGTTAAGAAGCTGTAATTCTGTATATTTCATTCTATAAAATTCGATTAAAAATCAAAAACTAAAGGTGATGCTATATGTGGATTTGGGACAAGCATGATAAGGTCGAGCAAAAAATGAAGAATTACATGGAAATGGAAAGGTTTCCTGTCATTCAGGGCTACAATTTTGAAGATAAATTTGATTTCCAGAAATTTGTCGAATCATACAAAAATATGGGCTTTCAGGGCTCTAACTTTGGCATTGCAGTTTCAATCATGGAAGAGATGCTGGAAAAAAGAAAAAAGGGAATGAAAATATTTATGTCCTTTACTGCCAACATGATAAGCTCAGGAAACCGGGAGATTATTGCCTTTCTTGCAAAGCATAAGATTATAGATGGCATCACCACCACAGCAGGCGCATTGGAAGAGGATGTCATCAAGTGCATGAAGCCGTTCCATCTTGGAAGCTTTGATGTCAAAGGAAAAATTCTTCTGGACGAATGCGTCGGAAGAATAGGCAACATATTTGTTCCTGCCGACAGATATACATATTTTGAAAGGTTTATGAACGTCTTATTTGAGAAGATTAAGGATAAAGGAATCCTTTCAACCCATGAAGTTGCCCGTGAGATGGGGCTGCTTGTACAAAGCCACGAAGCCACAAAGCACCATGCAGAAAGCTCTTTCCTCTATTGGTGCGCAAAAAACAGCATCTCTGTATTCTGCCCGGGGATTACAGATGGAACAATAGGCGATATCGCAACATTCTTCAGGCAAAAAAACCCAAACTTTGCAATCGACATGGTAAAGGACAACGAAGTGCTAACTAAAATGATGATGAACTCGGAAATGGCTGGCTCAATTATTCTGGGCGGAGGAATCGCAAAGCATTTCTTGCTAAACGCAGCAATATTCAGGGACGGCTTTGATTACAGCATCTACATAACTACAGCAACTGAGTTTGACGGCTCTGATTCCGGCGGCAATCAGGAAGAGGCAATAACATGGGCTAAAATAAAGCCGGATGCAAAACGAGTAAAGGTAGTTGCAGACGCATCATTATTGTTTCCATTGCTGGTTGCGGCGGTGCGTGAAAAAATAGACACAGGAAAGTGATTTTGGGGTGACCACAAAATAGCAATGTTTATAAGATGTGGTCACCTATAGCATGCCGTGTACATTGAAAAACGAAGAATAGGAAGGAGCATAAAGTATTATCTTGTTTATTCTTATCGGGAAAAGGGCACGGTAAAGAAGATTAGGAGATACCTAGGCATGAACCTTTCGGAAGAAGGGCTAAATAAATCACAGCTGGAAGCCGGGAAGCAGATAAAGCTGGAATTGGAGCGGCTTAACACAGCGGTATTCGATTTCAAACTTTCGAAAAAACAGATTGAAAGGCTAAATAGGTATGAAAAAAAGGTAAATGTTTACCACCTGCGGGGATGGGATTGGCAGCAGTTCACGGAGAATTTCACATACAACACAAATGCAATAGAAGGCTCAACTGTCCAACTGGGGGAGGTACCTTTAATCCTGCATAAAAAGAAAGTGGCAAATGCGGAAGAAATGGAAACAAGGGGGGTCGCAAGCGCAGTGGGATTTATCAGAAGCACGAACGAGGATTTGTCTTTGAAGCTAATCAAAAAGCTACATAACCTGTGTTTTCAGGGTTCAAAACCTTTTGCGGGGGAATTCAGGAATGTTGAAGTTGTCATAAAAGACGGGAAAGGGGAAATAGTCCACAGGGGAGTTCCTCTTTCCCAGTTGGAATATAAGCTAAAAGACTTAATCGAATGGTACAGAAAGAACAAAAATAAGTTTAAGCCTCTTGTTTTGTCTGCAATAATCCACAACCAATTTGAACATATTCATCCGTTTCAGGATGGAAATGGGAGGGTGGGGAGGCTATTGCTGAACTTTATCTTGCTTAAAAACAAGTATCCCCCGATAAATATCTCTCTGGAAGACAGGGCTGAATATTACCAAACTTTGCAGGAATACCACAAAAACCAAACCCTTGCCCCCTCCATGAGATTCTTGGTAAAGCAATACAAAAAGACACTTAGGCAGGTGACCACAAAAAGGAAAAATTGAAGCATGTGGTCACCTGTTCGAAATGCGCTATATGGTGAGGCAACAGATGCATCAATACACTTTGGCATAATTTTAAAAACAATTAAAGAACCCCCTCTCCATGGGACACGACACTGTGTTGCAGTTTTTGAAAAGCTATGTTGCAGAGGCAGAAGGCGAATATGAAAGTGAAGTTTGCAAACTTTCAAGATGGTGGCACAGGAATTCTCCAAACAAGGTGTTTCTCTCCGAACCTTTGGCCGAAAGGCTCGAAGGCGAAATGGGTCTTGAGAAGGAAAGAAGGATAAAAATAGATGGAGACCAGCTAATTGCAATAGTTGGAGGAGTTTATGTCCTGGCCAAACAGCATCCGGAATTCGCCTTGGATTTCGTAGTAGATGTTCATTCCAATTATCTAGTTGGATGGAACTCCCTTCATCCTGGTCCTTATGAGTCTGGCCTGAATCCTCCTGGCAGTTGAATTGCTACGATGCACGAGAGGATAAAACAACCTTTTTAAACCCCGCCAAAAACCCAAACTGCATGATAAGAGTTTATGAGTTTATTAAGTACATTTTACCAGGAGCAGAAGGGAAGTATGGGGATGAGGTAGATTTACTATCTAGATTTAAGCATAGGCACTCTTTAACCACCGTTTTTCTTTCAGAACCTATTTTCTCAATGTTCGAAGCCGAGTTAACCAAACAGGAAAGAAATGACCAATCGCTGGATGGTCACTTAATGGTGGATGGTGTTATTGTATTAGGCCAAACACACCCAAAAGTTGATTTGCCCATCGTCATAGATGTCCATGGCCATTACCCTGTTGGTTATGACCCTTTTCATTAAAACAAGATTTTTAAACTCTCCCGGAAAATTGAGCATAACAGGTTTTAAAACCGCAATTTTTCTTGCCTTATCTGCTGGAGTATTTCAGGCGTTCCTACATCTACCCAGTTTCCCTGCGTTTCATAAAGGTATGCCCTAACATTGCTGATTCTGAAATTTGATAAGAAAGCAGAGAAAAACGAGAAAGGATGCGTGAGTAATTCTCTCGATAAGATATAAACCTGTGGAGGAGAGATGTATCTTTCATATCCTTCCGGAATCTCACCTTCCAATTTTTTATAACCCATTATTCTATTTTTGTCTAGCCTAAATAATTCTATTTTCCTTTGCTGCTCCTCCCCTTCCCCGTATTTTCTCGAGAGAAGAGTGAGCCTTTTTTCATTCTGGCCTAGACCTTGATTGTGGAACTCTATCATTTCAGCAAAATTTACGTCTCTCCACAGATGGTCTGCTGGAAAAGTCATTATCGAATCAAACCCTCTTAGATAGCTATCTTGCGAGAAAAGATATTGCCAAAACAAGATATAAAAAGGCTGTAAGGAACTTGGAATTAAGGAGTCTGAAACATGAGGGGCTTTTTGCTTTAAAGTTTGGAACCCCATTTCTTTAACATAATCATCTAAGGCGTTGTACTTGCTGGAAGGATAGGTTAAAACCCTTGCATCTATCTCTTTATCATTCCCCCTTATCTGCTCTCTGGTAATCCCCAGGACAAAATCTATTAATCTTAAATTTTCTACTTTAATTAACGGCTTTAGCGGCTCATCTTCTTCAAGGAGAGGTTTTATTCTTTTCCCTTCTCCGGCTGCCATTACCAATGCAAGCGTTTTTGTCATTTTGTTAATTCTTCAAAGTATACTTATAATCTAACAGGGTTTTTCCCCTATTTTATAAAACTTAAGAACTGAGGTGTCAGAAGCATACCATCGGCATATTTGACTGGTGGTTTTTGACAAAGATTAAAAACACATTACCCCACCTTACCGATGGGCTCGTGGTCCAACGGCTAAGACGCTTCCTTCGCAGGGAAGAAAGTCCCGGTGAGTCCATTAAATTAACTTATCCACCAGCTCCTTCGCATCTTCGCTGTAAACAATATTCTTCGACTCGCCTTTCTTGTCGCATATCCTAGAAATCTCTTCTATCAGCTCGACAACGCCTCCGCTTCCAGCCAAAACTCCAATCCTTTTCTGCAGGTGAAACGCAATCGTAAATTCATTCAGGCTTCCAATCTGGCCGCCAATCATTATCACAGCATCTGCCTCGGAAACAAGCGGATAATTCCTTCGCGGAATTCCAAGCCCGGTATAGCAAATTGTTGTAAAGCTGTCCAATGGAAAATTGTATTTTTTTATATGCTCGTCCTGGTCAACTGCAGGAGAGAACGCAAGAACTTTTCCGCCTCCAGAAAATGCCCCCTTTGCAGCCTCATGCGGATAGCCTCTGCAGCCGCCCATAAGAAGCTCCCATTTTCTTCTTGCTATTTCCTTTCCTATCTCCAATGATTTTCTTAGAATTTGCTCTTTGCAGTCCCTCCCTGCCCCAATTACCGCAACTTTCATCCATGCCAAGAACACTACCAATTATAAAAAGCTAACCGAATTCAACAGAGTATATCCTCAAAAACGCGACAAGAAGGGCAGCCATAAGAGGGCCTATGATAATGCCTATTGGCCCGAAAACCACTATCCCGCCAAAGAAGGAAAAGAACATTATGAGGGAATGAACGCCCACTTTCTCCCCAATCATCCTGGGCTTAAGGAAATTTTCAATATAAATAACATGAGCTGCCTGAAGGATAAGGAAAAGTATGCCTGCAACGGCCCTTCCGGAAACAATCATGGTCAAGGAAAATGAAACATAAACCAATGCCCCGCCAACCATCGGGATAAATGCAAGTGCAGCCATTATGGCGCCCCAGAAGAGAGGGTTGTTTAACCCAAAAATCCAGAACAGGAATGCCCCAATTGCGCCTTCAATTAGGGCAGTTACGAAGCTTCCATACAGCATCCCCTGAACTATATCGTGGATTTGCCTTTTTATGGCATCCCAGTAATCCCTCTGGAGGGGAACTAGCCTGTCTGCCCGCCTTGCAAATGATATTCCGTCCCTATAGAGAAAAAATAAAGTTACAATCATCGCAAAAATATCAATCATCGCAGAGGTAAATCCTATAACAAGGCTTGTGCTCTTCTCAAGAATATAGCCGCCAATCTCCTGCAGTCTTGGAGCATATTTCTCAATATCCAGCCTCCCGATAAAATTCTCAAGCCCCCTTACTACCTCACATGTCCTGCTGGCATTGCCGGTGCACTGCTCGGGGAGCGATATGATATACTGAAAATTTTTTGAGACAGTAACGCTGACATCTATCGCCTGGTCCACAATCTCGCCAAGAAGGAAAAGTATGGGAATGAATATGACGGCAAGAACAGCAATGCACATCAGCAGGGACGCCAGCGTATCATTGGGCACAAATCTCCTGAGGAAAATAAAAACTGGAAGTGTCAGTACATACAAAAATATGGCTACAAGTATCGCCTTCAAAAACGGGCTTATGACATAGAGAAAGAGGGCAACTATTATGAACAAGAACGCAACAAACGCATACAGCTTATAGTTCCTCTTTAGCTCCATTATCTCACGTATTCACAAAACTCTTCTGCCGCCCTTTTTATATCTTTTGCCCCGTAGATGGACCTTCCAACAATCGCATGCCAGTATTTGCCGGCAGCTTTTGCATACTCCCTGATGTCTCCTCCCTGCGCCCCAATCCCCGGAGAATAAAAGACTGCCTTTTCACCGAGAATTCTCCTGTATTCCCTTACCTTATCCGGCTTGTTTCCCGGGACTACAAAATCATTAATCCCTTCTTTTTTTGCAATCTCTATTATTCTTTTTGGAGCGTCATCAACAATATAGCCGCCATCTTTTGCGAGATAGCCCTTGTGTGACATTTCGGTGCCGACTATTACAGTTAACCCAGCCATTTTGCATTGCTTAATCCATTCTTTCTCTGTAACCGGACCAGCTTGAGGGAACAATATCACTGCATCAACAATCTTGCAGACTCTTGCGAATTTTTCTCCAGTGTCTGGAATGTCTGTTGCGGCCTTCTGGTGGTCGTAAATTATCGGAAGCCTCGTTATATTCCTTATTTCCCTGACAACGGCAGGCATTCCAAATGCTAGGCATAATTCAAAACCAATTTTATAGCCGCCGACACCCTCCACCCTGCAGGTTTCTTTTACTAACTTTCTAAGCCTGTCCAAACTGTCAACATCGCAGCTTATGATTATGCTTCTGTCCCTTTTGATTATCATAAAAACTGCTTCCTCCAGCTTTCCACAATTGATTTTTGCTTCTCTGTGATGTATTTTTCCCTAACAGCTTCCTTGATTAATGTGCTGAAGTCTGTTAGCGTAACTAACTTCAACTTTGCCCTGCCAAAACCATCTCTTGCAGATTTAAAGCCATAGCTGAATATTCCAACAGTGCTTTTTACAATTCCGCCTGCCTTCCTAATCTCAGCAACAACAGATAGGGAGCTGCTTCCTGTGCTGATTAAATCCTCAATCACAATAACCCTCTGCCCTTTCTTCAGCTCCCCTTCAATGCTGCTTCCTGTGCCGTGCTCTTTCGGCTTTGACCTTACGTAAATCATTGGCTTTTTTAATTTCTGCGCAACAAAGGCAGCCCAGGGGATTCCAGCAGTAGCGGTTCCTGCTATAACGTCAAATTTCTCCTTTTTTGCCAAAGAGACCAATCCGCTCACAATCTTTTCCCTTTCATCAACCGAAGAAATCAACTTCCTGTTATCTGTGTATATCGGCGACTTAATCCCGGATGACCAAGTAAATGGATTATCGGGCCTCAAAAGAACAGCTTTTTGCTTCAATAATATTTTTGCAACCTCTTTGCTAGGCATAGTATAGGAAAATTTTAGCTGATTTAAATACCTTATTGAGAAATCACCCTCAGCTTCCCCCTAAACTCATCAATGCTGCCGTATTTTTTCTTTTTCATTAAGTCTTGCAGTTCTGTAACACATCTTCCAAATACGTTTAGCCCTTCCTTTGCAAACTGAGTCCCAATCTGAACTGCAGATGCCCCGGCAAGGATGAGTTCAAAAACATCCTTTCCAGAATTTATTCCTCCAACTCCGATTATCTTAATGTCCTTGTCTAAAATCTCATAAAACCTCCTCACATTTGCCAATGCAGTAGGCTTGCAATATAACCCGCCAATTCCGCCAAAGCCCCCTTTCGGCTTTATCACAGTCTGCTCTTTCTCAGCATCAATTATTAGCCCATCCCCAAGGCTGTTTATGCACGTTACAAAATCCGGCTTGTGTTTGTTAATAACCTTCGCTATCATGTCAAAATGCGCAAAGTCGAAGTAAGGGGGCAATTTCAGCCCTAGTGGCTTTGTGCAGACATCCTTCACAGCACCTATAAGTTTATTGCTTGCCTCAAAATCATACCCAATCTGTGGCCTTCCCTCTAGGTTCGGGCAGCTTAAATTCAATTCTATCAAGTCAATTTCCTGTATTGCGGAAAAAAACTTCACAATTCTTACGTTGTCATCAAACTTCATTCCAGAAACTGAC
>DATDYF010000031.1:0-29430 GCA_035289105.1 Candidatus Nanoarchaeia archaeon | reverse complement strand
AAAGGCTCCGAGATTATAACGACTCCTATCACATTTATCTCAACTGCTTATGCTGCAATTTACAATTACTGCAATGTTGTTTTTGCTGATGTTGAGGAAGATACGCTGAACATCAATCCGGATGACATAAGGAGAAAAATAACTTCTAAAACAAAGGCGATAATTCCTGTTCATTATGGGGGGCATTCTTGCAGGATGGATGAGATAATGCAGATTGCAAAAGAGCATAATCTAGCGGTGATAGAAGATTGCGCTCACGCAACAGGCGGAAAGTACAGGGGGAAAATGCTTGGAAGCATTGGCGATTTTGGATGCTTTTCATTTCAGGCGGTGAAGAACCTTGCGACAGGAGATGGGGGAATGGTGACCTTAAATAATGCTGAGCAAGCAGAAAGAATGAGGAAGTTGCGCTGGCTTGGAATAAGCAAGGAGACGGGAGACAGAGCGGATAAGGACAGCTATAAATGGAATTACGCGATAGATGAAGTTGGCTATAAATTCCAGATGCCGGATATTTTGGCTGCTATTGGAATTGCACAGCTTGAAAGAATTAATGAGTTAAATGGAAAAAGGGAAAGAATTTTCAGAAGATACAATGAGGCGTTTTCAAATCTCGATTGGCTTGAGATTCCTGTATTGAAAGATTATGCAAAGAGTGCGTATCACAATTATGTCATCAAAACAGAACATAGGGATAAACTGATGCAGCATCTTATGAAAAATGGCATTTCTTCGGGTGTCCATTACCTACCCGCATATAAGCATCCTGTCTTCAAGGGAATTAAGGCGGATTGTCCTGTTGCAGAAAGGGGGTGGAAAAAATTGCTGACATTGCCGCTGTACCCAGACATGACTGATGATGAGGTTGGGAAGGTGGTTGAGGGGGTTAAGTCGTTTTCTGAATAGGGCTATTTCAGGAAATATTCATGATTAACCAAAGTTAGCAATATACATAATAGCAGATCGCATTAATTTATGAACATTTGTGCGCTCTGCTAGTATAGTAAAGTGCAATAATAAAGTTCCAATATTTATGCACTTTACTATAACTTTCGTTAATCATGAAAAAACTGGCAAATTGGTCATTTTCCAGAAACAAACCAAATCAATTTGAAATAATCAAGGTAGCCCTTTGCTATCTCCCTGTCGTGTATGAGGAACAAAACGGCGTTTCTTCCCTTGATGTGGCTTATTGCAACGCAATCATTGAATATCTCAATCCACATCGGGGATACATTGCCTTTTGGGAGATACCTTACTTGGGTAAACGGCATCTTCTCACGGACTTTGCCGTAATCCCTTGCGTTGCTGTCATATATGTATTTGCATCTAACACCTTTTTTTATTCTTCTCTTATGCCATTCAAGCAGATAACCCTCGACGAGCTCGTTTGCAATCCTGGGGGCTCCAATGATGTATTGTGTTTCGCCTTTCTTCAAGGTGGACAATATCTTCTCATACACACTCTTTACACCCCTTAAGCCTTCATATATCTCGGAGTGGATGGTTTCTTCCCCCTCTTTCCTTATCTCTGCCAAATGGGGCAGTATCCTGTCAATCTCCTTTTCCTTCTCGTTAATCTCGCTCACCTTCTCATGGAGGAATTCTTTTATGATGCTTGGGTCAGATGCAGTGAAATATTTCTTGTTTGATTTGATGACATATGAAGCAAGCCCTTTCTGGATGAGCTTGTCAAGAAACTCGTACACCTTGGAGGCATGAATTCCAGCATCCCTGACAATGTTTGTTGTCGTTGACTGACCTATCTTCAGGAGAGTCAGGTATATTTTTATCTCTGTTTTTGTGAGCCCTATTTCTTCAAGTATCTGGGTGTTCATTTTATGGAATAATATCCTTCCTTTTTTAAAGCTTATTGGTTTCACCTACCAAGGGGGGGAGGAAAACTTATGTAGGCATGGGCAACCCTCCCTTAGTGGTGTTTTGGGGGGGTAAAATGGAAAGGAAAAACATATGGGGAATAGTTCTGGTAGCATCGGTAATTTTGCTTGCCGTCATAACAACACTGATTACACAGTCATTGTCAAGCCCCACAGGTGGCGCAGTATTTGAAACACAAAACACCCTCGAGGCAATAACGGAGAGCGGCGAGCTAAATGTGTGCTATGTTGAATACCCGCCTGCCGTGATAAAGGATCCCAACACACAATCATTATCCGGCCATTTTGTTGATACTTTAGAGAACATTGCTAAGGAGATGGGTGTGAAGGTAAACTATCAAGAAACGTCATGGACTACTTTTATAATTGGGCTAAAAACCGGAAAATGCGACCTTTCGATTGCACCGACGTTCAAGACCATTAACAGGGCAAAATCAGTATCATTTACAAGGGCGTTGTTCTATGCAGGCAACAGCGCAATTTCCATGAGGGGAAATAACAGGGTGTCCTCTTTGGAAGACTTAGAGAAAGAGGGGCTTAAAATTGCTGTTACGCAGGGTGAGGCAGGCCATGAATATGCGAAAGCTAATCTTCCAAGTGCAGAATTGATTGTTCATCCTGGACCGGACCAATCTGAAGCTTTCAGCGATGTTTCTGCAGGAAGGGCAGATGTTGCATTGGGAGATTTCTGGGCAACAAAGATGTATGCAAGAGAGCACCCGGAAGTGCGGGATGTATTTGCAGCTGACCCTTACAATCTAATGCCGGTTGGGTGGGCTGTCAGGACGGAAGATGTGGAGTGGCTTAATTTCGTAAACACGGCATTGGAAACCCTCGAAAGCCAGGGCAAGTTTGAAGAGTTCGAGGGAAAGTATGATGCTCACTGGATACACAAGT
This sequence comes from Candidatus Nanoarchaeia archaeon, assembly GCA_035289105.1. Lineage (GTDB taxonomy): Archaea > Nanobdellota > Nanobdellia > Woesearchaeales > JACQSR01 > JACQSR01. Next base: position 26,635 of record DATDYF010000031.1, on the reverse strand, counting down.
GAAGATGTCATACGGATGGAGCTTCAATGTTATCTACATTAATATCCCAGTTTTCCTGAAAGGATTATTGGTATCTGTAGAGATTTTGGCTGCATCGATGATTGTAGGCACGATAATAGGCCTTGCGGTAAGCATATTGCTGTTTTACAATAACAGGTTGCTAAGGTGGTTTTCAAGGCTTTACATCACCATTGTCAGGTCAATTCCGTTATTGATGCTGCTCATATGGGTGTATTTTGTCTTTCCCATATTGTTTGGCATTAACATATCTGCGTTCGCCACAGCCATAATATGTTTCTCCTTAAGCTTATCCGCTTTTCTTGCCGAGTCGCTCAGGTCAGGGATTGAATCTGTTCCGGTTAATCATGTTGATTCTGCCGTAGTACTTGGGATGGACCGGCTGCAGATATTAAGGCATATAATCTTCCCCCAGGTTGCAAGACAAGTGTTGCCGAATATCCTGAATCACTACATTACCCTGTTTAAGCTTTCCTCAATGGCGTCGGTCATAACCGTGAATGAGCTGCTCCATGCATCATCAACTTTGATTAGCGTGACATATCGCCCGCTGGAGATTTACACGTTTACCGCTTTGATGTACATTGCTATCGTGCTAATGATGACATGGTTAGCATCAATCATTGAGAAAAGACTGCTGATGAGCATTGCAAAGTCAGGCGATAACCTAAGAAAGGTGGCGTGGTGGGAATCTTATGGTTGATTTATCACTCAGGAACGTTTCTATAGCCTTTGGCGGCGCTAAAATACTAAGAAACATAAGCTTGGATTTGAAAACCGGGGAAAAGGTTTGCATTCTTGGCAAAAGCGGTGCTGGAAAGTCGACACTGCTCAGATGCATATCCCTGCTGGACATACCTGATGGGGGCGAGATGATACTTGGCGGGAGAAGGGTTTTGCACAATAAAAGGGTGCAAGATATGGGCTATTTGAGGAAAAATGTCTCTATGGTATTTCAGGATTACAACTTATGGCCTCACAAGAATGCACTGCAAAACATAATTGAGGGGTTAGTTGTAGTAAGGAAGGTGGAACCTAGCAATGCAGCTGCAATTGGCCGCAGCATCTTAAAAAGCATGGGTTTAGAATGTAAGGAAAATTGCTTTCCCTTCTCGCTTTCCGGCGGAGAACAGCAAAGGGTAGCAATTGCGAGGGCATTGGCAATGGAACCTTCCATACTTCTGCTTGATGAAATCACATCCTCTCTGGATATTGATTCTGCGAGAAGTGTTATTGGCATAATCAAGAAATTGTCAACAACCGGCATCTCCATGATTATTGTTACCCATCAAAGGGAGCTTGTCAGGGAAATTGCGGACAGGGTGTATCTTATGGCGAATGGGGAGATGGTCGAATGCTCAAGAAATGGAGATATTTTCACATAAACTTTCTCTTCAGCGATAGACCTAAAGGGAACATTATGTTATTAGGTGCGTTAGGAGTTTTAATTATACTCACGGACAATATTAATTGAGCAATAGTTGTCCGTTCGTAATAAGTAAAGGGCATTTCTATTGCTCAAATTATTGTGCCCTTTACTATAATTACTGATTATTCACACCTATCAGAAATTTTCTTTGCCGTGAAGCTGCCGACGGTTTGTGAGAGCGACTGTGCACCGCTCGAGCCTGAGCTGCTAAAGTAGAAATTTGTTGTGTTCCCTGAAACGCTTGCTGAGGATTGCGCTTTTTCTTGGGGGGTAAGTGGGTTGTAAACATAACTACCGCCATTCAGGGTAAGCAAACTGAGCTTTATGTTGTCATTGGAAAGGGTTCCGGTAAACTCACTGCACTGACCGCCTGGGCCACCGCTGCATGCTATTCCCGGTGGGCAAAATGCCCCTTCTTCAGGTGATGTGGTTTTTCCATTAAGACCTTCTGGGAAAGTTATAACGCCCGTGACATTCTGGCATTTTTGCGCCATGCAAATCTTTATTGGTGTGCTAACGTCAGTGATACACGTCCATCCCTCCTGAGAGACAGAGTGGGATATGAAATTCCCTTCCCACGTTCCGCCAAGTGAACCTGGGCCTTTCTGTTTAGCAATCTTTACAGCCCGTTCGATGAACGCAGTGTCAATGTATATATCATTTTCATCGTCTTCCGGTATCTTTTGCGGAATCCTTGTCTCGTTGCCCATTTCCAACAATGCCTGGTCGAATGACTCGATTACCTGGGATGAGATTAATGCGGGCGCCCGTCTCCATATGTATTCCATAACTGCTGCTACTTGTGGTGCGGCAAATGATGTGCCCTGGCAACGCAACTTCTTTCCACCACTGCTATCATATACAGGGATAGAATCTCCAATGGCATATACCATGCTTGGATGTATAGTTCCTTTGGGCAATGAATTTACCTTAAGGTGGTTGTAATCAATTGAGATTTGATTCGGGTCACCAGATCGTATGCTGCCGACAATAGTCATGTAGTTAAATACATCCTTGTATTCTTTGCGGAGCTTGCTTATCTCGTTGTCGAGATCAACACCTGCGTTTCCTGCTATTATTACAATCATCGAGTGGTCTGCAAGTGCTTGATCATCCTTTTTTGCTGCCCTGAACAAATCCAAAAACAATGAGTAGAACAGTTTCTGGGATTTTCGCACTTGCTTGCATTCCTTTGTTTTGCAGCCTCCATGAGGTACTGAGGTCATATTTGCTGATTCACCTGACTGGAGCGAGAGGCTGAACACCACATAGCCGCATTCATCACGGGCTTTTTCCATTCGCTCGCCAATATTTTGCAGCAAGTCCACAATATAAGCAGGGTCTGTTTCAATTTGCGGCGGCAAATCAAATGTCTCCATTTCAGGTATATAGCGGCTAGCAAGCCTTTCAACAATATTGCCATGGTCACTGTCGCAATCCCACCGATATTTTGTATCAAACGTGGAAGGGTTGCTGAAGAAATCAGACACGCGAACAGTTCCTTTTGCAGGAGGAGAAACTGGTATCGCGTCTTTTACCCAATCATATTTATATATTTCCTGAAGGAAAGTTGCTTCTTTTCCGCTTTCCACCATCACGAGAAAGACTTCTGAATGGGGCAATGAGCGATATACTTTTCCTCCGCTGCTCTCAATAATATTTTTTGCTTCTTCTTGCGTTATGTTTTCCGTGAAGATGTAAACGTATCCCGGGAATGCGTTTATAGCGACAAGTTCTTCCCCTTCTTTTGTTATGTATGGGATGTCTTTCAGTTCTACAGGGGTAATTGTCGGGCCACCTGGGGTGCACTTAATCTCGCCGCAAACATCACCCGAGCAGGAAGTTCCAGAAGGGCACATTCTGCATTGGCCTGCATAAGGGTTGTCTGAAAGCTTTATGTCCTTGTTGCAGATTCCGCAAAGCACTCTGTCGCCTATGCCGGGGCAGAAATCACGCTGACTCTTGATAAGATTAATAGTTCCTGTCAGCTGGAGGACCACAATAACAGAAATCGCTAACACAGTTACGATAATCCCAATCACCCTTGGATTGATTCGCCCTTTTCTTTGCATGAATGCCCCTTTTAATGACGCAATTCATTCCTCGGGTATATAAATGTTCTCGAGTTTTATTTGGCGGAAAGATTTTTTCATCGTGGGTGACTACGTTTGACATATTTTGTAGTCACCTAATAGCAGATCGCATTAATTATTGAACATGTCAGAAATCGCGATTCACAATCTCCCTGCTTCAGCTAGGAGTAGGAAGGCGATTTCTGAGCATGCTCAAAAATCTTCGATTTTTGACATTTGTGCGCTCTGCTAGCATAGTAAAGTGCAGTTATGAAGTTCCATTATTTGTGCACTTTACTATAAGAAATCACATAAAATTCCTCTGCACGAAGTGGAGTGCTTCTGACTCTATGGGCAATGCAAATATCTGGTGGTTTAATCTGAACTTTGCAAGCGGATACAATATTCTTGAGCCTATTGTGAACAGCTTTGAGTTAATGTAGAGATGGTCTGGGTTCATCAGTAGTGTGTAATAGTAAAGGTGGACTAATCGTTTTCTTGTCTTTTTGTCGAGCCAGGGCAAGTCGAGGTTTACATAATTATCCCATGTGAATGCGGCCCATTCCTCGAGCTTCTTTGGTGGTTTAAAGCCGTGCTGCTGTGCAGTCAGATAGATATCGGTTCCTGGGTAAATCATTACTGGCTTCATTGTTCCCACATTCGCCTTTGGATTTTCCTCCTTGACCTGAAACATCAACTTTATTGAAGCAATTCTGTCTTCATCAGTTTCTGTTGGAAAGCCGGTCATAAAGGAGTAGTATGGCCTGATTCTCGTCTTTGCGAGTTTTTTGTTGACATCAATAACTTCCTGAACTGTAATTCCCTTCTTGATAAGCTCCATTATTCTTGGAGAGCCGGTTTCAATGCCAATCATCATGGACTGGCAGTTGGTGCTGTCAAGATAGTCAAGAAAATCCATGTCGACCTTTCTTAAAGTGGAAACCTGGGCGCCTAAAATATCCCAGGTAAAATCACGGCTTCCAAATTCATCCTTGATGCCTTTTGCAATGTCCAGGACACGCTGGGTATTCACCATAAAGTTATCGTCGAGGAAAAATACATTCTTCAGTTTGTAGGTATCAACAATGTATTTCAGCTCTTCCATGACTCTTGGCGTGCTCATCTGCCTCCAGTACGCCTTGTTGAAGTGAAGATTATAGCAGTAAATGCACTTATGGGGACAGCCTCTTGAGGTAAACATGTTCAAAGACCTTGTTGAGCCCCTTGAGCCCTTAATCTGGATGTATTTTTCCATGTCAACAAGCTCATAAGGCGGCCTTTCGATGTCGTCAAGCTTTGCAATCTCCTTTCGCGGGAGGTTTTTGTGGACGTTGCCCTCTTTATCCTTGTACCAAATTCCCTCTATGCCGTCTAATGTTCTCCCGGCTTTAACTGCTTTCAGAAGCTCATTGAATGTTATTTCGCCTTCGCCTAAAACAACTGCATCTATCAGGGGATTTTCCAATGTAACCTGCGGGTCCAAAGTCGGGTGAATGCCGCCCCAGACAACCAATGCAGAGGAATTTTCCTTTGCAGTTTTTGATATTTTTAGGGCATCAAGAATCATCGGGCCTGTCATGCAGGTTATGCCTACAACCATTGGATTCTGCTTCAGTTCCTGCAGCAAATGCTTTTCAAAATCTTCATCAACTCTTTGGTCGAGAATTTTGACAGTGAAGTCCTTCAACGAGTAACCAGCGGTATAAAGCAATCCAAATGGCAAAGTCTGGTCATTTATGAGCTTGAATCCCTTGGCGTTGATTAAAAGTGCATCGGCCATGGAGAATCAATAACCCTCGACCTTATTTAAAACTTGTTATGGGCAAACTAGGATAAAACTTTAAAAGGACCGCGCGATTTACCTTTGATATGGGGGTTGAGACCAAAGAGCGGCTTAAGGCTCTTGAGCAGGCTATCCGGAGTGATTTTTCCGGATTATTTGATATAACTAGTATTCGCGACAAGGTGGCTGCAACCATTTCTCTAGCTAATTTTTCAATAGTGGCGGAGCCGGAAGATATCGACCACGAAAGTTCGTTCTGGGGATCGACCCCAGATGATTTTAAGGAAGGGTATGCTGTCAGAGTAGCTGCCATGAACCTGCTGGGGCGCATTAGGGACCCAGAGACTGTTGGTTTTGTCGAAGGGAAGTTGTACGATTGGGGGGATTATGACGGCCATGGTTCTGTGACGCAGTATTACAGGGGGGGCTATGATGTTCAAAAGGCTGCTTTAGATGCATTAGTCCAAATTGGTTCAGAGGGGTCTTTGAAGGCGCTCAAAAAAAGGCTTGAAAGATTATTGCAGGAAGATAAATTATCTGGATTTTTTTCCAAGACCCAAATTGGGGAAAGCGAATTGAAAGCAGGGATTAAATCGGTGAAAAAAAAGCTTGGAATTATAAAATTCACACTGAAAGAAATGGAAGCTTATGGGGTTGAATATGAAGATAGAGTCAGTGGAGAAAGGGTGAGCACTTTTTATGATGGGACGGGAGAGCCTTGCTTTCTGGAAGCCATTGAAGCTGGTGCGCAGGAGAATAATTATAAGGTAATAAGCGTAAAGAGGATTCAGTCTGAAGAGTTGATGGGCTTGTATGAAAGAGACGCCCAATTCAGGGGAAGGGTTGGCTACTGGGTAGAAGGGGGTCTCTGGAGAAAAGGGCTTGCCCAGAACTCGCAACATAAGTAAATTATGTTTTTCCTGTCAGCTTGTACCTTGCAACCCTGTATGACAGCCTTAACGTGTATGCAACGCAGTCTGAAAAGGATGTTGTTGATGAGTCTTCTTCATATTTTGTCGGGACTGCAATTTCCTTAATCCTGAACCCCTTTGAAACGCACTGTATTATTGCTTCCTCATCGAATGTGAAGCCATCAGAGTTATCATGGTAAAGTATTGATGTCAGAACCTTTTTGCTGTACGCAATGTAGCCGGTAGCAACATCTGTGAATTTTGTCCCAAGCATTAAATTGAAGTACAGAGTCAACCAGAAATTCCCGAATCTTTTCCACCAGGGCATGTTGCCGGATTTTGCCCCTCCAGAATCCAGCATTCTTGAGCCGTAGACAATATCTGCCTCCCCAGTCTTAAGCGGCCCCACCATTTCGGGAATTTTCTTTGGGTCGTACTGGTAATCAGGGTGAAGCAAGACCACAATATCAGCGCCCCTTTGGAGAGCCTTGTCGTAGCAGGTTTTCTGGTTTCCGCCATAGCCCTTGTTTTGCTTATGCACATAGATTTTTATCGGGAGCTTTTTTGCAATTTCAACTGTTCTGTCCCTGCTGCAGTCGTCAACAAGAATTATATCGTCAACAGCATCTTTAGGAATATCATTATACGTCTTTTCCAAAGTCTTCTCTGCGTTATATGCAGGCATCACTACCGCAACCTTCATGGCTGTGGAGAGAGGCAATTTATATAAATAGGTTGCGATTCAGCCTTGTCATGATAGAGGGAGTAAAAATAAAGAAATTGAAGGTTATTCCGGATGACCGCGGCTTCCTGATGGAGATGCTGAGGAATGATGATGGGGTTTTTGAGAGGTTTGGGCAGGTTTATCTTTCTGTGTGCAAGCCCAATACCGTGAAGGGATGGCATTACCACAAGAAGCAGGTTGACCATTTTGTTGTTGTGAAAGGAAATGCAAAGGTTGTTTTGTATGATTTAAGGGATGATAGCCAAACAAAGGGCAAAGTTGAAGAGCATTTTTTAGGTGAGAAAAGCCCAATACTCCTGAAAATCCCGACTAACGTTTTGCACGGAATTACTCCTATGGGAAATGAACCTTGCTACCTGATTAATATACCCACGGAAAAATACAATTATGAAAAACCTGATGAATTCAGAATTTCGCACACCTCTAAGGAGATTCCGTATGATTGGGGTCTTGAGAAGGGGGGATAGGTCTGTAGATTTGTTCTATTAAAATCTCAATGAGGTAGAGCTTCTTTCCAGGAGATTTTTTCTCAAACAAATCTCTGGCTTCTGCATGAATAGTAAGCCTGCCACTGCCGTCCATATTCCCCGTCATCAGCATCCCATCAAGGCTAACAGCATTTGCTGCATCATCATCCCAGCCACGGCGATATTTCAGTACAATCTTGTCTTCGGGCTGCAAATTGTAGGTTTCTCTAACCTCAGCAGGAACAGATATGCGACTTTTTTTATCTCTAACTTTAGCACAGAAGGGCAGACGAGGACCATTTTCATCAATAATTCCTGCATACTTTTCCATTCATTGGGGGTATGGGTTATGTTTTTTAAATCTTAGGCAAATATTATAAATCCGCTTCTAAATCCTGCCCTTATGAGAATGCTCATTACCGGCGGACTGGGATTTATCGGCTCTCATTTTATACGGCATATTCTTTCAAAATATCCAAGCGTGCAGGTTGTTAACCTTGACAAGCAGACTTATGCAGGCAATCCGGACAATCTGAAGGATGTGGAGGATGATGCAAGGTACGATTTTGTAAAAGGGGACATTTGCGATTCGGGGGTTGTTGAAAGGCTGGCAAAGGATTCTGATATAATAGTAAACTTTGCAGCAGAGAGCCATGTTGACAGGAGCATAGGAAAACCTGATGAATTTATCCGCACAGACATTTTTGGAACCTTCACTTTGCTTGAAGCGGCAAGGAAGTTTAAGGTGAAGAGGTTTGTCCAGATATCAACCGACGAGGTTTATGGAAGCATACAAAAAGGCTCGTTTAAAGAAACTGATATGCTAAATCCAAGCTCGCCGTACTCAGCTTCAAAGGCCGGGGCTGATATGCTCGCACATTCTTATTTTGTTACATACAAGCTTCCAGTCATCATAACGAGAAGCTCGAACAACTATGGAGCTTTCCAGTATCCCGAGAAATTAATGCCACTGTTCATCACAAACGCAATTGAAGACAAGGAACTGCCCTTGTACGGCGATGGAAGCAATGTGAGGGACTGGCTTTATGTCGAAGATAACTGCAGCGCCATTTCCCTTGTGATGGAAAAGGGAATTCCTGGGGAGATTTATAATGTTGCATCAGGGCAGGAAAAGACAAACAAGGAAGTAACTTTGAAGATTTTAAAGCTGGCAGGAAAACCTGTTTCTTTGGTAAAGCTGGTTAAGGACAGGCCCGGGCATGATTTAAGGTACAGCCTCGACACCACAAAAATAAGGAAGCTCGGATTTAAGCCGAAAGTGGATTTTGATGAGGGGCTTCAAAGAACAGTAAACTGGTACAAGGCAAACAGGTGGTGGTGGAAGCGCATCAAGTCCGGAGAGTATCTGGAGTATTACAGGAAGCAGTATAATATGTAAATACTTTTAAATGGTTCTAAAATACTAAGGTGCATGAAAACAGTAATCCTTGCAGGCGGAATAGGGATGAGGATGAAGGAGTACACCGAGCAGATTCCAAAGCCATTGGTGCATATAGGGGACAGGCCCATAATCTGGCATATAATGAAACTTTATTCCTATTACGGCTTTAATGACTTTATTGTCTGCCTCGGCTACAAGGGAGAGAAGATTAAGGATTATTTTGTGAATTACCATGAGCTGAAGAACGATTTTACACTGCAATTGGGGGCTGAAAACAGGATTATTCCGCACAATCAGGATGTTGAGGACTGGAAAATCACGTTCGTGGATACCGGAGAGGCAACAAACACTGGCGGAAGGATAAAGAAAATTGAGAAATACATAGATGAAGATGATTTTTTCTGCACTTATGGAGACGGGGTTGCTAATGTTGATTTAAACGCGCTTTTGCAGTTTCACAAGAACAAGGGAAAGATTGCCACATTGACAGCAATAAACCCAATTTCGCAGTATGGAATGCTGGAGATTGGGGCTGATGACACAATCATGAACTTTAAGGAAAAGCCAAGGCTTCAGCAGTGGGTGAATGGCGGCTTTTTTGCGTTTAACAGGAGAATATTCAATTATCTTCACGAGAGCGACATACTGGAAAAGGACACCTTTGGGAGGCTTACGGATGCCAGGGAGATTGCAGCTTACAGGTTTAACGGCTTCTGGGAGTGCATGGACACATTCAAGGATGCTGAACAGCTAAACAAGATGTGGGCCGAAAACATTGCCCCGTGGAGAGTCTGGAAATGAGCTGGGCGGATAAAAGGGTTTTTGTAACCGGCGGAACAGGGTTTCTGGGAAGCTGGCTTGTTAAGAGTTTAGTTGAGAACAAGGCAAAAGTGGTTGTGCTGCAGCGAGATGTTGTTCCGGAATCTCCTTTCGACATCTTTGGGCTTTACGACAAGGCAACCATTGTGCACGGCTCTGTCGATGATTACGATGCTGTTGAAAGGGCAATGATTGAGCACGAGGTTGATACAGTCTTTCATCTGGCTGCGCAGACTATTGTTGGGACTGCGGTTAGGAGCCCTTTGCCGACTTTTAAGACAAATATAATGGGGACTGTTAATGTTCTGGAGGCTGCCAGAAGAAATGACAGGATTAAAGGCATTGTTGTGGCAAGCTCCGATAAGGCGTATGGGAGCCATGTAAAGCTGCCATACACAGAAGACGCAGTTCTTGCAGGGGAATATCCTTACGATGTTTCGAAGAGCTGCGCAGACCTGATTGCGCAATCCTACTTTAAGACGTACGGAATTCCGGTCGGGATTACAAGGTGCGGGAATTTATATGGTGGCGGGGATTTAAATTTCTCGCGAATTGTGCCGGGGACAATACAATCCATACTAAGAAATGAGTCGGTTATAATAAGGAGCGATGGAAATTACATAAGGGATTATTTTTATGTGAAAGATGCTGTTAATTCTTATCTGACGTTAGGAGAGAATGTTGGCAGGGGCGATGTAAAAGGGCAGGCATTTAATTTCGGAACAAATACGCCAATAAGCGTTATAGAAATAGTGAAGAAAATAGTTGAAATTAGCGGAAGGAAAAATATTGAGGTTAAAATACTAAATCAGGCAAGCAATGAAATCAGGGAGCAGTATCTGCTTTGCAAAAAGGTGCAGGAAGTTCTTGGATGGAGGCCAAAATATAACTTAGATTTAGCCTTGAAAGAAACATTTGAATGGTACAAGGATTATTTCTCGAGGATAACATGAAAGCAGTTGTTTGCCTTCCAACAAGAAACGAGGCAGAGAGCATTCAGGAGATGATTGACAGCATCAAGAGGCTTGGCTATGATTTGTTCATTGCAGATTCAAATTCTACAGACGGGACTCAGGAGATTGCAAGGAAAAACAAGGTTGAGGTCTACCAGCGCGATGGGGTTGGGAAGGGATACGGCATAAGAAAAGCAGTTGAGGTTGCATCTTCCAAGGGCTATGATGTTTTGGTGCTTCTGGACTGCGACAAGACCTATCCGCCGGAGGAAATTCCAGGAATGCTGGAATTTTTTCCTGAATATGATGTTGTGCTAGGGGTCAGGGATATGAAGGAAATCTCGTTTACCCATCGCCTCGCCAATATTTTTCACACCCAAATGATCAACCTGTTTTATGGCGGGCATTTGCATGACATCAACACTGGCATGAGGGCGTTCAAGGTTGAAAAATACAAGGGATTGCTTACTGCAAAGGGCTTTGACATTGAGGCGCAGATGTCTCTTCTTGCATTAAAGAAAAAGATGAAAATAAAGGAAATCCCTGTTAGGTATCTCAAGCGCGCTGGAGAGAGCAAGATTAGGGTTTCAGACGGATTCCTGATTGCGTGGAGGATTATTAGGGATAGGTTTTAGCTATCTCTTGCTTTTAGCCTTTCTCTCGCTAACAAATCGCTCTGAATAGTGCGGCCTGGACCTCATGAATCTGCCAAGCTGGAATTCGGCTTCCTGCTTGTTCTTCTGCTGTTCAGCAGTAAGCTCCGGCATGGTCAGGGTCGTTGTTGCTGGCTTCTCCTTGTGGAACTTCGCGTACTTTTCCTTCTTTGCGCTTATCTTCTTTGGCTTGTTTTTCCTTCCCATGCTGAAGAAGGCAATATATTTTGTATTTAAAGGTTTTGGATAATTTATTAAATATGCCTTCGTTTAGGGCAGATATGGATGCAGAAAAGGCATTTTTAGCGGTGTTTATTGCTCTTTTTCTGTATTTTGGGCCGGGCATTGTATTCAGTCACAGCATAAACCACGCCTATCCATGGGCTATACAGGCAAGTGATGCCTTCCAGCACCAGGCAAGGGTGGAAAGCATTAAGGCGATGGGAAACTACTACAACGAGGCTTCCTGGATTTCTGCAGGGTTTGACGATGCGGTTGGCTTTTATCCCCCATTAATGTATCACGCTGCAATTCTTTTTTCAAACCTGGGGGGAATGGAGACTTATGATGGGTTGTATCTATTTGTGTTTCTATCAGTTCTTCTGAGCATATTGTTGCTTTATATCTGCATAAAACGGTTTGACTCAGTCATTGCAATATTATCATTGCCGTTGACATTTCTTTTGTTCTCTGTTGCAGAAAACCATGTCGGGCCGCTACAGAGCTTTACGTTTGGGGTATGGCCTGCATTCATAGGGCATCTTTTTTTGATTGCATTGTTATGGGCTCTGCTGAACATCGAATTGGAGAGGTCTTACATTCTTCTTGCCTTGGTGATGAGCGGTATGGCTTTAGGGCATACTTCCGAGCTGATAATCGGGATTTTGTTTATTGCGGTATATTTGGTGTTTGAATATGTGATTAGGCAACTCTCAGTATCAAAGTTAAAGACAATAATAATTGCCGGGGGAATCAGTTTTCTCGTCTCACTTTATTACCTAATAATCTTCAAATACACCTGGGCTTATGTCCAGCCCTTCAAATTTGAGGTTCAGTCAACCACCTCTGACCCGACATTATATTTGGCGGATTTGAGCATTCTATTAGCCGTTTTGGGAATAGGCCTGATTTTAGCAATCATATCATTTGCAAAAAAGAGGCATTTAGTTCTGCTTTTTTCATTTTTTGCGTTGCTTGTTTCATTCTCAAATTACATTGGCTTTGGGAGGCATGCTTTCAGGATACGCGCATTCTGGCCTGTATATCTTGCTGTATTTTTTGGCTTTGCGCTTTATTATGGGGGTAAGTTATTGGTTAAAGAATGGAAAGAGCTCTATGCAGGTGCAGCCTCTTTATTAATGATTGCGCTGATTCTTGCAGGAATTCCATTAATCCCACAGCTTCCACTTGAGCCTGCAGGAAGCATTATGGACCAGTACCATTGGGATATGTTTGACTGGATTAAATCAAACACGGAAAAAGAGGCAACGATATTCTACTTCTATGGGGATATTTACCAGCATAATGCTTTATTAAGAAATTCTGAAAGAAGGAATGTGGAGATAAACAGGAATGAATATATCGAGGCACTTCAAAGCGGGAATCTCAATAGGTTCATGAATGCAACAATACACGGGGACGGAGGCGGAGTGTGGTATGCTTATAGGGATGGCTTATTCGATTACGGCTACCATTTAACGGAAAAGGGCCGGGATTATTTTTACGGGCAGAAGGATTTGTGCGGTTTTGAGTATTATGTGTTTGACAAAGGAACTTCAATCCAGCAGCTTCAGCCATTAATCGAGGCGAACATGGCGATAGCACAGACTTATGCAAACGCGGGAATGGAAGGCGTTTTCCAAAATGAAGTTGTGCTTGTATTGAAGAACAACAATGTTGGGGGGGATTGCTTTGCTCAAAAAGCTTAAACAGGAAGGAGTGTATTTGTTGATTGCAGTTATTGCCTGCATTGTTTTAATGAAAATTGCATTCTACAATGAGTCAACTGTTAATGTGGCTGGGATTGTTTTGTCTTTTTTCTTTGTTTTTGTGCTTCCAGGCTTTGCAATATTGATATACTGGCATGAAAAGCTTGATTTTCTGGAGAGGATTATTGCTGGAACGGTGCTGGGAATTGCAGTTATTGGGATATCGTCTTATTACCTTGGAATTCTTGGATGGAATGTCAATGGGCAGCATGTTGCGCTTCCTCTGCTGGTGATTATTCTGGCGCTTGGATTGTCTTGGAAACGTTTAAAAACGTATTGAGTTTACCACTTACTGATGGTACAAACATTACAAATAAGCAATAATCCGGGCTATAAGGAGCTTGAAAAGGTGCTTGGAAAGGTTTCAGAAGCAGACAAAATATCTTCCAACTTAAGCCAAAGGGACATCGAGAGCCTTGTTGACCTTTCGTATTATGCCCATTGCCAGGCCTTAAAATACTGCGCAATGCATTCTGGTTTAAGCGACCCCGTGCATTTGGGGATTGTTGTTGCCTCTTCTTATGAAAGAAATTTGCTTCTTAGCATTCTTACTGCAAACGCTGTTGTGGAGTCGAAAAAAATCTTGGGAAGGGGCCCTGTTGTATTAGAGCTTGGCATGGGCTCCGGAATAAATTGCGTTGCTGCACTTTTGGCGGATGAAAAAGCAGAGGTAATAGGCATCGAGAAAGATGAGGAGACTATAAAGTTTGCAGAACAGTTGTTTAAAAGGTACGGCGTAAAAGACAGGATAAAGATAGTGCATGGGGATTTTTTGGCAACTGATATTGGAAAATCGGTCGATATAGTGGTGAATGAGAATCTTTCGACTGATTTGATTAATGAGCCACTGTTTCCGGCGTGCAATGCGGCGCTTCCTTATGCGCATAGCAAGACTTTGTTTGTTCCAGGAGGGGTGGAGATTTATGCGAGTGGTTTCTGGAATGGAAGCGATGTGAATCTTTCACAGATTTCTTTTTCAAACCCGCCCAGGAGCCCAATTGCGCTTAAATTTGAATTTCAGTCAAATGGGGAAGGCGTAAAATGCATCGAATTTCCAACAAGATTGCTTGACTACAAGGGCGACATTGCGCTTAAAGGGCCGATATCGAAACTAAATTTCGCGCCCATGACTGTACACTTAAGCCAGGAGATAGCACCCAATTCAAAGTATCATTTCTCCCTTTACCTTGACTACCTATCTCCAAAAGCATATTATAACATTACCCCTTTTTATTAGGCATAAACCAGCCAAATCCGGCAAGGAGCACAACTATCACGACAATGCTAAGCCTGAAAGAAACCAATGTGCCAAGCCAATAAACCAGCGTCGGTATTACCCCAATGCCGATGAAGAATGGATAGAATATTTTTTCTTCTGGCTCAAGGTCGATTCTCTGGATTATGAAATAAAGCGGGAGGTAGAAGGCAATGCCCATGACAAGCAGGGCAAGAACCCCTGTTGCTCCGAAAAGCATGGAGGACAGTAAAGCAAATAACAAGGAAATTCCAATCGCCAATTCCTTATTTCCGATTTTCATCTTAATGAATAAATCCTCGCAAGTTTTGATGGATGCTCGTAAAGCAGTGTTTTGTTTGCAAGATTCTGAACCTCCCAGTTTTGAAGTTCCTTTATTGCTTCCTCATCGCCGTTTGTCCAGGCCAATGCCTCTGAATAATCTATTAGGACGTGGTCGGTAAGGTTAATGGCGCGATGCTGTTGCGGAATAACTGGATTGTCGTAGATTATGTTGCGGTGCGATAAAGACCTAAGCCATTTCTTCTTTGCAAAGGCTGTGTAGCCGACATACATGACATTTGCGTCTTCCGGAAGGTTTTCGCGCATCCAGTCTGCCAGCTCCATGTGGAATTCGGTTGTTCGCATTGCGCCCGGATAGGCATTTTTAAGGGTTGAATATGCTGGGACAGTGACAAGGAAAATCGTCAGGATGGAAAAAGCAGCAATAAGCGCAAATTTGGCATTACGCCTGTACGATTCAGGAATTATGGAAGGAACGGAAAGCAACCCAATCACAATAAGCGGAGCAAAAAGCCATGCTTCCATCTCCAAGAATCTGTGCGCCCTAGGAAAGCCTATGTTTTCGAGGTGGATGAAAAGGTACATTGTAATGAGATAAGCAATCATCAAGGTATCAGGGGAATTTCTTCTCCAAATAATAAGTCCAACTCCAAGCAGCAACAGCGGAAGAACCCAGTAGCCATAAACATCCTTGAAGTTGAAATATTCATCAGGAACTCCAACATTTCTCTGAGGCCTTTCGTACCATTTTAGGAGATTGCTTAATGGCGCCTTTTCGTGGAATTCAGAGCCGGTTTCTGTCAATCCAATCTTGTTTGCAAAAATCCTTAGCTGGAAAGGCGCAAATGCTAAAAGAAGGACAACCCCCAATATTCCCGCAAACGCCAGGGTTTTAAGCGGAAAAAAGAATCTCTTTTGTTTCCAAATTAACAGCAAGGAATATATGGCTAAAAATCCTGCAGAGAAAACAATTCCCTGGGGGTGGAAGGCAAATTGGGTTATCATAAGGATAACTGTGAGGTACAGGTAAATCGGCTTCTTGCATTCTTTGGATACAAACTGATAAAATGAATACATCACAACCGGGGTTAAGACGAAGGATGCAATCTGGGGCCACATTCCCCAGAGGTAGGTCATGTAGTCGCGATAGGAGAAGATTAAGAAGAACGATGAGAGATATGCGGGCCAGAAGCCGTAGAGCTTTCTGATGAGAATGTAGGATGTCAAGACAAAAAGAGAGGATATAACTGCATAGAAAATGAAGACCGGAATTATCCTTCCGAATGAGAATGACTCAGCTATAGCCTCTGCGGTGTTGAATTGAGGCGGGTAAACTAGTTTTCCCTGAGCATCTTCTCCAAGAACATAAGTCATGTAATAAGGGATATTAAACATGGATTTGTCGTTTAGTGCCATCCAGTCGCCTATTGTGAAGTGTGTTGTTGAGTCTACATCGCCAAAGGGCAAGGGAGTTGATTGGATTGGGAGGGTCCAAAGGTATAGTGTGAAGAGATACAGCAAAGCTACCAGTATAACCTCAAGTTTCTTATTCATCATGGCAGAAGAAGAAAGAGGGGGTTAAAAATGTTTGGGCAATCTGGTTGCGTTTAGCAAAATATTCCGGAAGATTTCCGGAAATTATGGGATAAGATTTATTAAGGGGGAGTACTTAATAATTTCATATGGCTGATAAATTGTACTATCTCCTTGCGACAATGTTTATAGTAATGATAGCACTTATAGTCTGGATTATTGTGAGGTGGGTAGGTGGTTAAGATTAAGAGGAATCTGCTGAACCTTGTTGAGAATGCCATGATATTGTTCCTAGTGGTATTGGGTTTGTTTCTCGCCTTTCAGATATTCAGGAAGGTATTCGGCGGTTCATGGGATACAGAAGGCCTTATATTGGGGATGATGTTCTTTAACCTTAGCTCGGTCTTCACACTGGCTATTGTTGTTGCGCAATTAAAGTCCGAGGTGGGCCATCTAAGGGGGCAGTTTCATAGCTTGATAAGCGATTTCAAGATGCTTGTTAAAAAGGTCGATTCTCTCAATAAATAAACGGGTTTCTTGAATATCAGGTGCAAAAATATTTAAAGAGAAGAGTTGCTTGGAGTGGCATGACGGTCTATAAGTGCCATAATTGCGGTTTGGAGTCAAAAAATGCAAAGGGATTATGCCCGAAATGCAAGGGCGTTCTTGAAAAGGAATGTAAAAACTGCGGGGAAGAGACTGAATTTTGCGAGTGCTCAAAGCCTTCAACGAAAGACAGACAACCAAGAGACAGGAGTTTTTTGAAGTGAAAGTAAATCTTTTTAAACTAATCTATATTGCCTGTCTTAATGGAAACCAGAAGAGTTTTTTCCAAGGGCCTTCTCGCTGCAGCTGCGTCCATTCTTGGATTAAATTGCACTGGCGACAATAGTAAAGAAAGCAAATTGGAATAAACCTCTCCGGAATTTCGCAGCCAGCCCGCCTTATTGTTAGAAAGAATTAATTCTGGGGAATATCTAATAGTTGATGTTGGGTCATTTGATCAACCACATCTTGGAATTGGGAAAGACCCTACCAACTCGGAAGACAACGTCCAGGCAGTTACTCCTCCATCGTTTTCTTCAAAAACTCTTGAGAATCTGTTAGTAAAGGTGGATGTTAGCTCAACACCCCTTCCTCAAACTAATGTGGGGGATGTTGTTCTTGTGGTATCAAAAGGCCCTCACTATGGCGATTGTGTTGCATTTGTCTCGGATGGCCGAGTCGCTCGTACTGATTTAAGCGTCAAAGAAACTTGGCATGATGCTATCGAAGCTGCTCCGTACCTAGATCTCTATCAGTTTGAAAGGGGCAAAATTCCGGAATGGTATAGCTTCAACGAGAATAAGCCATCGCCCTTCGAACAGAAAGTTGTCGCGATTATCGAATATGCACGGCAGAAAGGCATTTTGGGCGAATTCTTTGAAACATTCAAAGGGGACCGTAATCTAAGGGGAAGATGGCGGCTGGATGGTGATCCTTTATACAGTGCTATTGTTACGCCACATTTGATTTTCGGCTCTCGTGGAGAAGTACTGCATATGCGGGCAAATCCAGACGAGCCCAATTACAGAGTTCTTGAAATGGAGATTACCCCCATGGAAGGGGTAAAAACCGATACCGGATATGCCACGTTTGGTATTGCATACTTGCGAAAGGTAATAGTGGGTAAGCATGAAGTTTTAGCAGCTCTGCCTGAGGCTGGTTTGCAGCCTTACGCAAATGAAGTTAAAGAGATGATAATCCGATCTTAGCGAACCAAATAAAAGTTTTTTTCTCTCTTGCATTTTTTTGAATTATCATTGTTGCCCAAGCAAAATCTGATATAGGTCATCTGAAAGGGCAGTTTCAAAGCTTTATTGGCGACTTTAAGACGCTTGTCAAGAAGGTTGACGCTATCCCTGCCAAATCTACGAAACATTTTTAATACCTTCCGGAATTCATTGCATTATGAGATTATTAGTAACAGGCGGTGCTGGCTTCATCGGAAGCCATGTTGTTGAATATTACGCAAGGAAAGGGGCAGAGATAACTGTCTTTGACAATCTGTGCAGGGCAAAGCTTCTGAAGAAAGACGAGAAGAATGCGCTTTTTAATTGGAACTATATCAGGGCAAATTATCCAAAAGTTAAACTTGTGAAAGGGGATGTTGCAGATTGCATTGCATTGAAAGAAGCAGGAAAAGATTGCGACACTATAATACATACTGCTGCACAGACAGCTGTAACAACATCTGTTGTTGAGCCTGAACCGGACTTCTGGGCAAATGCGCTTGGAACGTTCAATGTTCTTGAGGTTGCAAGGAAGAACAATGCAAGGGTTGTTTATTGCTCAACAAACAAAGTGTATGGAGATAATGTAAATAAGGTTGAGATTGCTGAAGGAAAGAACAGGTATTCGTTCAAAAGTTCCAATGGGATACAAGAAACTTTTCCAATTGATTTATGCGAACACACCCCTTATGGGTGCAGCAAGCTGACAGGTGATTTATACACGCAGGATTATGCGCATCTTTACGGCTTGAAAACAGGGGTTTTCAGAATGAGCTGTATTTACGGAACAAGGCAGTTTGGGGTTGAAGACCAAGGCTGGGTTGCATGGTTTACAATTGCAACAATGCTTGGAAAGCCAATTACAATTTACGGTGATGGGAAGCAGGTGAGGGACGTATTATATGTATCTGATTTGGTAGGGCTTTACGACAAATTCCTTTCCTCAAAGATAAGGCACGGAGTCTGGAACACTGGTGGAGGAAATGAAAAGACGATGTCGCTGCTTGAGCTGCTTGACATACTTGAAAAATTAACTGGCAGGAGAAGCAAAGTTTCCTTTTCTGACTGGCGTCCGTCAGACCAGAAGGTTTACATTTCCGATATTTCCAAGGTGCAGAAAGAGCTTGGATGGAAGCCAAATGTGAAGCCGGAAGAGGGTGTGAAGAAGCTTGTTGATTGGGTCAATGCGAATAAAGCAGTATTCTGAGCAAAAGTAATTTAAACCCCGTTTCTTTTTGCAGAGTAAAACACTTGGAGGTAAAAAAATGGTCAATCCAATCTTATGGCTGATAGGGGCTGCATCTGCAATCTGGGTAATATACGATGTTGCTGCAAAGCAGAAAAAGATGGACGGCACAAAGAAGGCAGTGTGGATAATATGCGCATTGCTGTTCAGCGTCGTAACTGCAATAATATATTACTTCATGGTCAAGAGAAAGTGAGCCGGGTATTGGATTCTTTCTTTTTGACCTAACATTTGTTATTTTCTATATTGAAAATATATCTAAATAACCTATATCTGACTATATTTTAGTAACTAAAGCCAAATAAACCTTCTTTAACTGAATTGAGATTAAATAAACCTCTGTAAAGCTTTAGCTAAAGATTTAGGCAAGTTTGCTTTTAAACAAACTCTGCGAGTTCTTTTCTATCAAAAAGCAAGAGGTGTTTGAAAAATGTACCAAACAACACAATACCAATCAACACAATGCTTCGAGGCAACTAGAAGCATAGAACATCTTCTACAGGAGAGCAGGAGAGAAAGGATATTTGGCAAGGTAATGGATGAACTGGCTCAGGATGAGGTGTGGCAAGCATTTGAGCGCAAAGTATCGGTTAAGAGCAGGGATACCGTAGAGCACTGCCTTAGGCTTGCGGGATACATGTACAGGGCTTCTGAAATAATGGGGCTAAGTGAAGAGGATGCAAAGGAGTACGTTAAAGGCGCATGCTATCATGACTTGGGCAAGGCATTCGTAATGGATGCAGTTGATTATAATGGAACACTTAACAAGGAGCAATTTGAGCAAATAAGGCAGCATCCAATGCTGGGAGCAGTATGCGTGTCATTGGGCGAAAACAGCGACCTTGTTGCAAAGATGGCTGGCGCGCATCACAAATACGGGATGGACAGGTCTTGCCTAACTGACAGGGAGATGTATGTTGTTCAGATGCTTGAGCTTTTTGATTCTTATGATGCGATGACAAAAAGAAAATATAACTCGGCATCAACTGACATAAGAAAAAGGGCAAAAACACCTGATGAGGCGGTCATGGAGCTTAGGGGAATGGCAAAGAAGGGCGAGTATCTGCTGGACGTATTTTACATATTCTACAAATCGGTTGAGCACGAACTCGAAGGGCGCGGGATTGCGTGAGAGAAACATTTAAGAATATCTACGAAGTGCTAACGGCTATGTCAAAACATATCTTAGTAACGGGCGGTGCTGGCTTCATAGGGAGCTTTATCGTTGACAAGATGGTTGAGCTTGGCAATGAGGTAAGAATATTTGACAATCTGGATTCCCAAGTGCATCCAAATGGCAGGCCTTCTTATTTGAATCCAAAAGCAGAGTTTGTGAAAGGGGATGTTGCAAAGAAAGATGAATTAAGGAAAGCATTGGAAGATGTTGAGATTGTTTTTCACGAAGCAAGTGCTGTTGGGGTTGGGCAGAGCATGTACCAGATTGCGCATTACACAAATGTCAACAACATCGGAACTGCAAATCTGCTTGATATCCTTGTGAATGGGAAACATAATGTGGGGAAAATTTTAGTTGCTGCCTCAATGTCTAGCTATGGGGAAGGCTTGTATGAATGCCAGAATTGCGGCATCCAGACTCCGCCTTTGCGAACTGAAGAGCAGATGGCAGCAGGAAAATGGGAGTTAATATGCAAGTGCGGAAGGCAGCTAAAGCCAATACCGACTCCTGAGACTAAAAATCTGGATTCCAACTCAATCTATGCATTAAGCAAGAAAGACCAGGAAGAAATGGTATTGATGATTGGAAAAACTTATGGAATTCCGGCAGTTTCATTGAGGTATTTTAATGTATTTGGGCCAAGGCAGAGCTTAAGCAACCCTTACACAGGCGTGGCTGCTATCTTTATGAGCAGGATTAAGAATGACCACAGGCCTGTTGTCTACGAGGATGGACTGCAGACAAGGGATTTTATTTCTGTTCACGACATTGTTGATGCAAACATTTCTGCAATGAAAAGCAATTCGGCAAATTATGAATCTTTTAATGTTGGCTCAGGAAAGCCGCAGACAATTAAAGGCATTGCGGAAACTCTTGCGGGAATGTATGGGAAGAACATAAAGCCGGAAGTCACCCTGAAATTCAGGAAAGGGGATGTGAGGCACTGCTTTGCAGACATGTCAAAAATTAAATCGAAAATTGGCTGGCAGCCAAGGGTTTCTTTTGAAGGCGGCATGAAGGAACTAATCGAATGGAGCAGGAAAGAGGAGAGCATCGACAAATTTGATGACGCCAGAAGGGAGCTTGAGGAGAGGGGGCTGGTGTAGAATCGTTGTATGTGCACAATTTGAGGATTGTTTCGGTTGATTGCGCACATTCAAGAGCTCCGTTTTTCTTCCGGAGAAACCGGACGAGGGTATAATTGCTGATATTACCACAGCAGGAAAAACTCGCATTAGTGGTGCGAGGAATTTCTGGTTCAGATATCAACTTGGGATTTTTTTGTCTATAAGCATTAATTCTATCTTAACACCAAATTCCTCTGCCCTGTCCAAAGAAGTTTTTGCTCTGGCGGCCTTTATTTCCTCAGTTGATTCGTACTGGAAGATAGAACGCTTTTCCCTTTCATTATCAAAACTTTGCAAAAGATTATCGGTTAGCATTAATGCTTCACCGCTTGCCAATTCGTAGTCCTCAATAAGCTTGTCTTTTAGCTTGTTTCTTACAAAAACAATGAGAGCATCTGATGCAACTTTGTGCGCAACTCTAGAGCCAATTTTATACCCCATTTTGTACAGCAGAGCGTTTGCAAGATAGAACATTGAATAGTAGCTGATGACCACAACCCAAAGATTAGAGAGATTTTCATTGTGCAGCTTTCGTGCCACAAGCAATGATTCCCTGTGGTTTCTCATGTAAGTATCAAAAACAATGCTCCTGAATTTTTCTTTCTTAATCAAGCCATCAGATAGGTGTGACTTAACATTAGTTTCAGCTTCCTTTATTCTTTCATTGCTTAACATTATTTACCATCTCGTAAAATGCTTCAATTCCGTGCAGGATGACATTATTTTTGATAATTTCGTTTCCGATATTGAATTCCTTGCTTTTTAGCATGAGCAAAAAGTGCTCCGAACTAAAATCCTGCAAGTGAACATTTATAGGAGTTATGCCAAGCATTGCCTGCACTTCTTTTTTTGCTTTCTCGTCATCAGCTATCAGGCATAAGTCCATATCAGAGCCCTTTCGATTTGTTTTGTTTGCGTAAGAGCCAAAAAGAACCAGGCAGTAGAAGGGGCTTTTGATTTCTTTAATCCTTTTGTAGATCAGGTTTATATCTTTGTTTTTGAATAATTCCTGCTTCCTGATTTCTTCGATTTCAACAAGCTTTGGGTGATATTTGTAGTTGAATGCGCATACCTTGGCGTTTCCCTGCACTGTGATTTTTAGCAACTCTTCATTCTCCAGTTTCATTACCTCTTCATATGCTATTTTATAGTTTATTTTTAGGGCTTCTGCTGCTTTTTTAATGGTGAATGTTTTGTCCTTATTTTCCACAAACAGCTTCAGCACTTTAAGGTTGTTGTTCATTTTTTAACTATTACCTTTTTGTAATATAACTATCACCTTTTGGTATATAAATGTTTCTATGCTTCAACACCGTCGGCGTTTTCAGACAGCATGGAACCTATTGGATTTATATGCCTTATGTCCACGGATGGCCAGTGCCCAGTGCTCTTTTCGAAATATTTCCGGAATTAACGTTTTTCTTCCGGAGAAACCGGACGAGAATATATTAAGGAGCTGTTCTTCCCTCGTATCAGGGGGGAATTGGTCTAATGGCAAAAATTAATGTTTTGAACAAGGAAGTTGGACTTTATACATATAATGAATCTGATTTTATATGCCTAACAGATATCGCCAAATATAAGGATTCTGAAAGAAGCGACTATCTTATTCAAAATTGGCTCAGAAATAGGAATACTATTGAGTTTTTAGGCATCTGGGAGCGTATAAACAACCCCAATTTTAATACCATCGAATTCGATGGGTTTAGAAAAAGGGCAGGATTAAACACCTTTATCCTTACTGCAAAGCAATGGATAGCAAAAACAAAGGCCATGGGGATTATTTCAAAATCAGGGAGATACGGCGGGACATTTGGTTATTAGGGAGATTAAACAAGTATTGGTTGCGGTAACTCTCTTTTAAACATGGTGGCTGTGGTTTTGTCGATGTTTTTCTGTGTCCCAAATTTTATGGGGTAACTTATGTTGTTTGCATTCTGTCAGGAATTTCCTTCAAATAGTTCAACGAGAGATTTTTGGGCTGCGACATCTTTTTTCGGATAAAACAATCCGATAATCATCCATGTGCCGAATTTGAAGTGGGTTCCCAGAATGAAATATAAGTCCCTCTTTTTCATAAAATTGAAAAATTTCTCCCTTATTTTTTGCTCGATTATTATTTTGTCTTTCTCGTTTCTCATTATGTTCCTTGTGAGCTCATTCAGCTCCCAGTCAATGAGTATCATCCTATGACCGCTGCAGTCCTTTTCTCCTTTGCACTTGAATTTGTATCTCAATTCAACGGGCATCTTAACCTTTTCCCTCTTCTCCAAGAACCCTTCTGCTGCGCTCAGGTATGTCTGGTCGTCGTAAAGGCGGGTATCATTTACGCAGATCTCCATATCTTCAAGCTCTGGTTTTACTGCCCCTAGGCTAGCTTTTTCTTTCTTTAATTTCTCGACAGATGCAACACATGGCAAAATTCTTTTCAGAACTTCCTTCTCGTCAAGCGACTTTATTGTTTTATACCCGGTTACCTTCCTGCTTTCCTTTCTTTTGTCATTGTCCGGCTCTTCGATGGTAACTTCGATAATGTCCCTCTTCCTGAAATTGAGTTTTTTTCCATATTCAAACTGAAAAGGGTAAAGCCTCCTCCAGGACCCATCATCATTTATGCCAGCAACACATACGTTGTGCCCGTATTTCCTGCTTTTCTCAGGTATGGCCCTGACCAGCACAAGAACATTTTCCTTCATACATGCGTTACCTCTGCGGCAATGGCGCCAGAAATTATTCCCCTGTGGCACATATCCTTTGAATGCTCAAAGCACATCAATACAATTCTTTTATGTTTTCCAAGTTCTTCCAGTTTTTCTATATCCTGTTTCCTTTCTCTTATGGTTGTGTTTTTGTATTCGTTGAATAGCATTGAATAGTCTTCGCCTGTTGAGAGGCTTTTTCGCTTCTCGCCCCTTATGCCCAGCTCCGGCATATGGACATATTCTATTCCGACATTTTCCAGATAGCTCTTTAGCTTGTTTTTTGTGAATGAGAACTTCATGCTGAATGGGTTATACCTGACATCTATTAGCACTTCAACCCCCTCCTTAAGCAAAGTGTTCAGGAACTCGTCAATATCCCTCCCCTCATATCCAATTGTCAATATACCGGGGGTTGCCTTTTTAGCTTCCATTTTAGGCGTTTCGCTTTTGATTGTGTACCAGGGGTATTTTTCGTAAACATATTCTTTTATTTGGCTTTCAGAGCCAAATCTATGTGCCGTCTTAATCACTAAATTCGCTATTTTTGGGTCAAGGTTATTCAGTGCTTTCTTTCCAAGAGGCGTTATGGCAAGCTTTTTGTCTCCCTCGAGGAGATTTTGCGATAACAGCCTGTTCATGTCCAAAAAGCTAATGTTTGAGAATGGCCCGTACCTGTACGGGAAGAAGTTGTAGAATTTTATGAATTTATCCATGCATTCTTCTGTTCGGAGCAGGAATAAGCCTTTTTCTATCATGAATCTGGATGATTTTCCATCTTTGGATAATTCATCAGCCAGGCACAGGAATACCTTCTGCCTGTTTGTTAGCCTTTCCATGTTTGCATGAATAGTTTCGAGATATATAAACCTTAGCCGGGCTTGTCCAGTGGCTAGTGCTCTTTTTGAAATATTTCCGGAGTTAACGTTTTTCTTCCGGAAAATCCGGACGAGAATATATTAAGGAGTTATTCTTCCCCCTTATGTTAATTAAGGATTAAAAATGAATAAAATTAGGACTGAACTGATTGTAAATGATGAGATTAGAAGCAGGATTTATACGGTCCGAGGACTGCAGGTGATGCTTGACGAGGATTTAGCGGAGCTTTATAATGTTTCGACAAAATCCTTAAATCAGGCAGTTAAAAGAAATGCTAAGCGATTTCCTTCAGAGTTCATGTTTCAATTGAACTTTGATGAGCATAATTCTTTAAGGTCACAAATTGTGACCTTAAAAACAATGAGGGGAAAGCATAGGAAGTATCTTCCTTACGTGTTTACGGAACAGGGGGTCGCAATGCTTTCTGGAGTTTTAAAAAGTAATACAGCTGTAAATGTTAGCATCAGTATAATGAAGGTTTTTGTTTCAATGCGAAGGTTTATTTCCACAAATGCTCCTGTCTTTGATAGATTAGACATTTTTGAAAACAAACTTATTGACCATGATAAGAAATTTGAGAAAGTCTTTAAGGCTATTGAAGATAAAGAAATCAAGCCGGAAAAAGGAATATTTTTTGACGGCCAGATATTTGACGCGTACAAATTTGTTTCAGATATTATTAGAACTGCTGATAAGTCCATCGTTTTAATTGACAATTACATTGATGATTCAGTCTTGACGCTGTTTAATAAGAGAGATAAGAATGTGAAGGTGACAATATTCACTAAAGGGATTTCCGGGCAATTATCGCTTGACTTGGCCAAATACAATTCGCAGTATCCTGCCATTGAAGTTAGGGAGTTTAAGCAGTCACATGACAGGTTTCTCATAATAGACAATAAGGAGGTTTACCATTTCGGGGCATCGCTAAAAGACTTGGGAAAGAAATGGTTCGCTTTTTCAAAACTTGACAAAGAAGTGTTTAACCTATTGGAAAGGCTGAAAGACAGCCCAAACAAGCCATTAACAAAATGAAAATCAAAGACATTTCACCTGAGAACAGGCCGAGGGAGAGGCTGAAGCTGAAAGGAGTTGAAGCACTCTCAAATGCTGAGTTGCTGGCCGTTGTGTTGCAGAAAGGAACAAGAAAAGAGAATGTTATTGACATGAGCAATAGGCTTTTGTCAAAGTATCCTATTGATAAGCTCTCAGAATGCTCGCTTGCTGAGTTGAAAGATATTTACGGCATAGGTGATGCAAAGGCCATGCAGATTATGGCATTGTTTGAGCTGAGCAAACGCATTAAAGGCGGCTCTATTGCCGAGAAAGTTGTTCAGAATTCCGAGGATATTGCCAAATACTATATGGAAAAGCTCAAAGACAAAAAGAAAGAATACTTCATAGCAGTCTTCCTTGATTCCAAGA
>DATDYF010000030.1:0-12834 GCA_035289105.1 Candidatus Nanoarchaeia archaeon | reverse complement strand
ACTACAATATCAACATTATACAAAGATAACTCATTAAGCAATTTTCCTATATTGCCGGCTTCATTGTAGGTTGGAACCATCACATGCGTCTTCATGCCCCATAGAACTCCTACCGTCCTTTTTAATGTTTAGGAAATGACGGCATTCTCAGTATAATGAACCATAAAGACGAACAGTATTGCCCCATCACCACCTCCTTCGGATTTCAGATTTCAATTCATCTTCTGTAGGCAAATAAAGCTTGTACTTGGAAGCAAAAACATGCTTCTTCTCGGAAAGGAGGGTGTATTTTGCCATTACCTCGTTCTTTGCAGTGCACAATATTAATCCAACAGTGGGATTGTCGGTCCCCTTCCTTACCTCATTTTCAAAATACCTGACATAGAAATCCATCTGCCCAATGTCATGGTGAGTAAGCTTGCCGACCTTCAAATCTATCAGAAAAAAGCATTTCAGAATGTAGTTGTAAAACACAAGGTCAACATAGTAATGGTCTCCATCAACAGTTATTCGCTTCTGCCTTGCAACAAAAGAAAACCCCTTCCCTAATTCAAGCAAAAATTCCTTCAGCTTATCGCCCAAAGCCATTTCAACGTCTTTTTCAAGAATATTCTCTTTCAACCCAAGAAATTCAAGGACATAAGGGTCTTTTATTGCATCTTGGGGCTCTTGAGTAATCTGCCCTAAAGTGGAGAGTTCCATCAGTTTTTTTCTGTCTTTGCTTAATGCCAGCCTTTCATACAGCAGTGAATGAATCTGCCTCTCAAGCTCACGCGTGCTCCAAGCGCTATTGACTGCTTCATTAAGGTAAAATAACCTTGCACTATGCTTTTCCACCCTTAGAATCAGGCGGTAATGAGTCCAGCTCAATTCTGAACGCAGCGCGTTCAGTTTTGGAAAAGCGAGATAAAACTGCTTCATGTACCATAGGTTTCTCTCAGCAAATCCCGTACCAAATTCTTTTGTGAGCTTAAAAGACAAAGCGGCAATAAGGGAGTCACCGTAATCAGCGCGTTTTTTCCCTTTCTGCTCTTCCTCGACAATAACTCTCCCAACCTCCCAATATGCAACAACCATCGCATGATTCACTGCTTTTACTGCAGAGAGTCTTGCCTTATTTAGAATATCTCGTATGTTTTTGAAAGTCCTTTTTACATCAGGGGCATTTTGCATCCAATTGGGTGATTATAACTCCTTAATATACCCTCGTTCAGTTTTTTCGGAAGAAAAACATATATCCCGGAAATATTTCAAAAACGAGCACTGGACACCATATGGGGAGGTATTTAATGGTGCCCATCACAATCTCCCCTTAACCCCGTTCTTGGGGCACAGCCTGTCAAGAAAGCAAGTGCTGCAGTAAGGGTCAGGGGCCTTGCAAATCGCCCTTCCGTGGGCCTTCACTAACCATGGCAGTTTCTTCCATTCTTCTTTAGAAATTATCTTCATCAAATCCTGCTCAATCTTGTCCGGATTTGTGTTCTTAGTCCAGCCCAGCCGGAAAGAAACCCTTATCACATGGACATCGCATGGTATTCCCGTAATTTTGTTGAAGCCATTTATCATTATCACATTTGCTGTCTTCCTTCCAATGCCGGGCAATTCTGTCAGCTTTTCAATGGAATCAGGAACCTTGCCGTTATATCTCTCCTCAATTATTTTGCAGGCTTCCTTTATGTGCTTCGCCTTATTCCCTGCAAAGCTGATGTTATGAATGTCCTTAACAAGATCATTTAAGTCCGCCTTTGCATAATCCTTGGCACTTTTGTATTTCTTAAACAAATTAGGCGTAGTTGCATTTACAACCTCATCGCGAACCTGAGCAGAGAGTATCGCAGCAACAAGAAGCTCCAATGGGTTTTTAAAATCAAGATAGTATTTTACACCTGGATAGTTTTTCTTAAGCAGGGCTATGACCTCTTTTGCCTTTTCCATTTTCTCACACCACCCGCCTTACAGCATCCACAATCATCCCAACATCAATATACTCATCGCAAGTCGGCTTCGCAATCCCGTTTTCTTTGTAGCAGCACAGGCACGGATTTTCCTTGAACACCTTTACCCCGTTGCCGTACAATTCAATTTCCCAGGGGCTTGTTGGGCCAAAAAACACAACAATCTTCTTGCCTAAGGCAATTCCTATGTGCAATGCAAGTGAATCCGAAGTAACCAAAACATCGCAAAGGTTAACCAAAGCCGCAAACTCCATGAGCGTATTATCGCATCCTGCATCAACTATTTTATGGCTAATCATTTTCTTTATCCTTTCATTCCTTTCCTTTTCCTCAGGACCTCCAAAAAGGACTACCTGCGCATCAAGCTCTTCCACCAACCTGTCAGCCAACCCCGCTGTTTTCTCTTCAGACAATTTCTTCAATTTCCATCTTCCGCCAGCACCAGTGTTCAAGCCAACAGTAAGCTTCCCCTTCTCAAGCTTCCTGGAGAGTTTTTTTCCAAATTCAACTGCATCAGGCGGCAAAACAAGAATTGGCTTCTGATGCTTCCACTCCACTCCTGCAATCTCGCACATAATCTGCTGGTATGTCTTTCTGTTCTTTCTCTTCAAAATGTCATTTTCTGGCTTCTTCCCCAAAGCAGACATATCAAACCATTCCTTTGCCGTCGGTGTGTATTTGATGCCGTTATCCCAGTAAAAGCCAATAACCTCTCCATTCAAGCTGCCTGCCAGCCTGCATGCCCTTTCATCTTCATCGAGGTTAATCAATTTGGAGTATTTCAAGTTTAGTTTATCCCCAATCACAAAAACATTATCGATAAAAGGATTTCCCAGCAACAACTCAACAGCATTCTTTTCTGTAACCCAGTCTATTGAACATCCAGTATATTTTTCCTTCAGCGCAGCCAGCAGAAAAGTAGTCCTGAGAACATCACCCATTGCCGCCAGCTTGATTAACAGTATCCTTTCCCCCATACGCCCTGCCAACTGCAAAGAAGTTATAAATGTTATGGCTTGAACAGCTCAACCGCATGAGGGTAAATTTCGCCCAGCGGAATTGAGAATCTTCCAGCCTTCTTGTCAAATAATTTTCCTGCAGAAAGAACGTCGTACCAGAATGTCGGGTCAGAACTCTGTGATATAGCCGCTTTCCTGTGTCCATCATACCAACCATCTTGAGAAAGAAAACCTACATGCACCATCTGCAAATCCAGCACATCGTTCATCATTTGACCATTGTCGCCAAGTAAGCTGTTTACTTTTTTAACAAGCCTGTCCCCCTTTAAGTGAGCATCAATAGTTATTTTAAGCCTTCCCTGCCTATCCGTTCTGCCAATTTCTATGTTTAGGCAACCGTAGGGGGACTGTACAAACTTATAAGTGTAAAGCGGAGGGTTCAAATCCAAAGTATCGCCAATTACCATTTCCCTATAGCAGCCCCTTGCAGAAAAGAAATCTTCAGGACTCTCAAACATAGAGGGGTCAAATCTGGCAGTGTCAATCGCCCCCAATATCCGTCCAGCCTCAATTTTCTCTTTTTTTGCATCAGGGTCAGGAACCATTGTTCCACCTTCATATTTAGTAATGAGTTCAATCTCCGAAAGCTCGCCTACATCATGGATTAGCAGAAGGTCTATGTCACGTGCAGTAGAGTGTAGTGCAGCCCCATAAAGCATGACATCCCAAACCTTTCCCGACTCTCCTTTTGGAGAATATTCAAATATCAGCTTCGCAACTTCCTCTGCAAGATTTGGTGCATTTGGGATTATTGGCTTATTCGGATTTGGCATTTCCGCAAGGAGCTAAGGTTAATTTAAAAAGGTTGCTAAGCAAGAATCACGTATTCAGTATATACTGTTTCGCCCTTCCATATATCTCATTCCCAAAGTTACCATCTGGCGCTTTTGAAGGGGCATTGCTCGCAATGGAAACCACGGACGTTGAATTCCTTCCTTCACCAATCGAAATAAACTGGTAGTAAACATGATGCCTTCTGGAAGGGTTCTCGGGAGGGGATTTTTTCACTTCGCCTATCCTAAGATCAGGCGGCCTCGGAGTTGAGCAAAGTATGAACTGCCTCGCTGGGTACATCAAATCTGCATACCTTTCCTCATTAGGATTCCGACCACTTTTCAACAGGTCGTAAAAACTTTTGGAAGATGTCTCCCCTGAAAGCAACCTAATAGGATTCCCGGAACTTGCCTTTGGCAAATATTGAGACAGCACACGCAAAAGTGCGTTCACAACATGCCCCAAAGAAACATCTGCCATGGCTTCCATCCTTCTATAAAATTCTTTTATTTGTGTGGCGTCCATCTCTTCCACTTCTCTCTTTTTCAAATCATGATAGGCAACTTCTACCTTTGTGGAGAGGTCTGAAACACCCAAAAAAATGTTAAGGGATGCTGACACAAGCTGGCCATCAAAACGCACATTATTTTCCGGAAAAAATATTCTGGGCAAGTGGATTATATGATTCGCATCTTCCGTGGTCCATCCATCCGAATGTTCCTTACGATCAATCCACAATTCCTTGGCACTACCGCCACATTCCTTAATTGAGTCTAAAAATGCACTGTAAATTCTATCCTTTTCCGGAGCAACCCTTTCAACAAGGTCCAAAACCTCTCTAGAATACAGCTTCTCATGTTTTACGAGCAAAAACTTCCCAAACGTGACGTTATAAACCATCAATGGATTAGGCATGAACCAGCAGATAAAGCAGCGTATAATAACATTTCTATACTCCAGAATATACTAATCCCCCCTCGCCAATAACCCTGTTTTCCTTGCACGAAGGAACGAGCGGTAAACAAAAATCAGCATAACGCCTAAAAGGGCAAGGCTTACCAAAAAGGAAAGGAAATAGACACCATAATCAACCGCACTCCCAGCCAACGCAGCTCTCATGTTCTCAAACACATATGTTGTTGGCAGCCATACCGCTATGCTTTTTGCCCAGGCAGGAAGCGCGCTTAGAGGATAAAAAACGCAGCTGAAGGGCTGGACAACCCACACAGTGCTCCATCCCAATACCTGAATTCGCTGGCCATACCGGAGTATAAGTCCTGCAACAAAAAGCCCCATTATCCAGCCAAAGAGCGAGAGCAAGAACACAGATATGCCGGCAACAGCTATGGGTATGGACAGTATGTTAAACGAATACATGATATACGCAAGAACGCCCATTGCAACTCCGCTTATAATCGACCTGAAAAACGCAAACAGGATAACCGACAGAAGATGCTCGCTCAGCTTTACAGGCGATGAAAAAAGGTGGTAAAGATTCTTTGACCAGAAATCCTCAAGCATGTAAACTGCAATATCCTGCGAGCCGCGCCAGACAAAAATCCAGAGTATTATTCCGCCAAGAATCATGCTTAGCAGGTTGTAATCAGAAATCTGGCTTATGTAGACGCTTGCAAATCCCCATACAAACAAGTCAATAGCCGGCCAGTAGAACATGTCAAACAGCCTGTCAGCCTTGTTCGTTGTTGTGTAATAATGCTTCAGCAGCAGCCCAAATACACGGTGAAGTTTCATTTTCTCCTCGCAAGCGTTATAAAAATATCATCCAAAGTCGGCCTTTTAATGTGCAGGTCGCTCAGCTTGAAGCCGCGGGCAAATATCTTGTTCATCAGCTTGTAGATCCTGTCGCCCGAAGATGCAACCTCAAAAGCCACCCTGTTGTCTTCCATGAACATGACATCAACATCCTCCTCAAGCAGAAAATCCCTGAGAAGCCCTGCTTTTCCCTCCTTTACAACCATCTCAACATTTGTCTTCCTTATTATTTTTTTCAGGTTTTGCGAAGTGTCCACCTTGACGAGCTTTCCGTTCATCATAAACCCTATTCTGCCGCAAAGCATCTCAACCTCAAACATGTAATGCGAGGTGAAGAAAATGGTGCTGCCAGTTTCCTTTTGGTATTCCCTCATCAGCGTCCTTGTCTTTTCCGCAATATCCGGGTCAAGACCAACAGTACATTCGTCCAAAAACAAAACTTCCGGATCGTTCAGCAGCCCTTTTGCAATTGCAACTCTCGTTCTCTCTCCGGAGCTGAGCAGAATAATCCTGCGGTTCTGAAGGTGAGTTAGCTCAAACTTCAGCAAAAGCTCGCTTATCTTCCGCTTGCAATCCTTAACCCCGAATATCCTTGAGTAAACATTTAGTGCCTGCCTGACAGTAAGCACATCGCTGATTGGAAAATATGCAGTTGAAACATTCATCCTGTTTTTCACATATTCCCAGTCTTCATCCGGGTTCTTTCCCAGGATTGAGATTTCACCGCTGTCTTTTTCCAGCAGCCCCGTAAGCATGTTGATGGTTGTTGTTTTTCCTGCGCCATTCGGCCCAAGCAGTCCAAAAAACTCTCCCTTTTTTACAGAGAATGAAATATTGTCAACTGCTTTAACGTCCCCAAATGACTTGCTCAGATTCCTGACTTCAATTGCGTTCATAAAACTAACTTAAAGGAGGCCAATATAAAGTTTTAGAATTATTTCAGCAGCTTTTCAAAATCAACCTGTCCGCCAAGCTCTGAACTCTTCGCTGCTTCGATTAATAGGTAATACGCTTTTGCCCCAACATCTGGAAATCTTGCGATTTCCTTAAACCTTTCACCAAACAATACACTATCTTGCCCCACTATCTTATTTAACCCTTCATCACTATTTGAAATCCTTAAGGCATACCTACTATCCAGCATTGTGACTGCTATATGCAGTTTTCCGCTATAAACCGGGTTTACATTTGATTCCATAACACAGAGGAATCTGAATCCGCTTATAAATCTTAACAATTCCCTTACCATTAGTTTTAAAAACAGACCTTGTTTCCCCGGCCAAATGGGAATCGAAATCGCAGTTAAAGAAGCGCTTCCTCTTCTGGAAAAGGCGCTTCATCCGAGAAATGTTGACAGGGTAAGAACTGGCAATTACGGAAATGGGGCATTTGTTTATGTCAGGGATAATGCATTAGAAAGAATAAACCGCCTGTCATCCCCACTGCACATTACAATAGGAGCATCAGCAGGCGACGGAGATGAAGGCCAGCTTGAAAGCCTTGCAAACTTCAAAGATGAAAGCTACAGCTTCGGAAAAATACTCGGAAGGAAGATTAGGGAATATGGAAGGGATGTTATTGTTGCCACAGGAGGCTGCCCTTCAATACCTGACTGGGTTTCCAAAGGAATAGCAGAAGCCAACAAAGACGCTGTTTTAGCCGCATTTCTGCCATGGACCGAAAGAAGGCTTAAAGACGGAGTTACAGACAAGAGGGTTGCTCCGGACCCAAGAGACAAAAAAGACCCTACCCTGTCGCAATACCACCTCATATTTGGGGTAGACCAGGATGTTGGAATGAGAAGCACATGGGTAGGAACTGCTGACCTTTCTTTTTTCATTCACGGCGGCTCAGGCTCTTTAATTGAGATTGCAACTGCAATCGACCAGGGAAGCATTGTTGCATGTTACGACCCAAAGGCAGAAAAAGGAATAGTAAAAGGGATTAAGGACCTTCTCGACCACAACTACAAGCGAGGCCCATGGGTTTATTTTGAGAATTCTGACCCGGACTTAGTTGTTGAGCGCGCATTCGTGGAACACGAGGCAAAGGAGAGAAAGCTTTGGACAATGGAAAAGGGAACGGTAAAAACAAATTTGCGCTCCGTTGTGCTTTACCGCGTTGAATGCAGAGATGGCATTGAAAGGTATTTTATCAACGAAAGGGCATGCGATTTGCCGGTAACAGGCTTTCACAGAAGGGGAAAGGTAAAATTAAACGGAAAAAGGATGGAAGACAAGGTTTACCACCCACTTATTCAGTACATTATAGCTGAATGCAACCGTGCAGATATCATGGGCTATTTTGAACCGCTCGAACACAGCAGAATAAAGCCTGCCAAAAAGAAGGAATCCGGAACGTGGATAAGGTACCATAGCGATGAAAAAGATGCCTCATTGGATCTTATGATTGGCCTGAATTCCTACCTTAGAATAAAACATAAGGAAATGCTTTACCGGCGCGTCTTCAGCCAAAATCTGGGAGAAATAGCGCACCAAAGCAAACTCCTTAGGGCATAGGGAAATCTTTTTAAAATACACTTAGATTTGCACATTTAATGAAAAAACTCCTCATAATAATCATTACCACAGTAGTTGGGCTTCTTCTACTGCTTGCGTGGTTCATGCTCATCGATGTCAGGGAAGTTATAAGCAACCTCCAGAAAATTAATCCAGCCATGTTGCTTATCGCAGTAATATTCTATGTCCTTTCATTCTTCATAAGAAGTTTGAGATGGAACATAATAATGAGGAGAATTAAAGCCATGGGAATGTGGAGGACATTCGTGCTATACATGGCAGGCAACTACATTAATTTTTTAGTCCCTATACGCGCAGGGGAGCTTGCAAAATCTTTATTCCTCAAAAAAATGGACAATATTCCGGTTTCAACTTCTTTCCCTGCGATTGTGTTCGACAAGATTCTTGATTTGCTGCCAGTATTTCTAATCATAATCCTTGTTCCATTTGTAGGGTTGAAGCTCGGAGAAACATTGTGGCTTGTAATCCTCATTGTTTTTGTAATCTGCCTCATATTATTCACATTGTATTACCTTGGGATAAGGAGCCACCGTGCATTGTTCCGTTTGTTTAAAATTTCCTTTTTCTGGCTCCCAAAAAAAATCAAGCCCAGAGTGCTTGATTTCTTCAGCAGGGGAATTTACGGATTGTCAATCGCAAAGCAAAAGCCTGCTGCATTGGCTTCTATTGTTCTATTGACTTTCATTGCAGTGCTCACCGACACGCTTTACATGTCATTTATCCTCAGGGCATTCGGCATTGAGCTTTCCCTGCTGCTGGTTTTTATTGGCTACACATTATTTAATCTCTCCTACGTCCTTCCAACCCCGCCTGCGCAGATTGGGAGCGTAGAGGTAATCCTTCTCTTAATCTTCTCTGGAGCATTCGGGATAGAGAAAAACCTGATGAGCTCGGTCATCATCATAATTCACAGCATAACAGGAATTTACATCCTATTCAGCGGGATTATTTCAACAACATCGTTGGGGATAGGGGTTATTGAAACAATAAAGAGAGGTTCAAAAGCATGAAAACCATAAAAGGGCGCTATTTTGACATAACCGAGGACCTAAAAGAAACAATAGACACAAGAAGATTTCCCAGAAACTGGAAACCAGACCCTAAAGGCTATTTCCTCATTAAGGTGAACAGGGAAAAAAAGAGAATAGAAGTTGGCTATGTTACAGGCAAGCACAGGCTGACAACCAAGTTTACAGGCAATAATGCAGAAGAACTGTTCTATGTGATATTAGACAAAGGCCTAGTATCGCTTCTGTCGCATGCCGCCTACCTTGGAAAAGAACTCGCCAAAGCCGAGATTGCCTTAAAGACAAACAAAAAATACCATCAGGACTGCTAAAGCTGAAAATGCAGAAGAGTTCGTGGGATTGGCAAATCCCACTTGACTGCACTCTTTGCTCATTTCTCTGCAGAGAAATGTGCCTAAAGCTGGCAAATCCTGTCAGTAACCTTCTGCCACGAGAAATTATCCCTGATTAGCTTTTGCGCTTCTTTTGATTTCCCCTTCGACTTAAACTCATTTATTGCATCAACAAACTCCCCGTTGTTTTTTGCAATCTTCAGGAAGCTGTATTTTCCAAATATCTCCTTTATGCTCTTCAAATCAGTGCATACAACATGAGTCCCCATTGAAAGATATTCAAGAAGCTTTAAGGTCAATATTAAGTGAAGATTGTAATTATTCTCATAAGGAATTATGCCGACATTGGCTGCTGCTATGTACTTTGGTACTTCCGAATGCTCTACATACCCTAAAAATCTTGTATTTGTATGCTTCTTCAGGTCTTTCTTCAGCTCATCATATTTTCTTCCCTGCCCTATGAACACAAAATTAACATTAATTTTCCTTTTGTTTATCTCATTTACAATATCCCGCATCTTGACATAGCTGTGGTGGTCTACTGTGCCAAGGAATATTGCGATGTTGTCCTTGAATCCCAATTCCCCTTTTATTTCGTTGATATCTTTTTTCCTTATTTTCTCCGGATTAAAAAACGAAGTTTCTACGCCATCATAGCTTACATGAATCTTATCCGGATTCACCCCCCTCCTAACCAGCACCCTTTTCATCTCAGGAGTTATTACATAAACCCTGTCAAAAAACCTCGGCACAAGCTGCTCGAATCTGAGAAACAGCTTTATTACGAAGTTCGGATAAAGCCTGTTTTGGTAATTAAAGCTCGAGAGAAAATCCGTAAAGCTGAGTATGTATTTTGCATTCGTGAACGGCCTGCATAATGCAGCTGGAATCCCCAGAAGCGCATTCCTTACAAGAACAACATCATACTTTTCCTTCAGGATTAGCTTAAGAAAATGAAAGGCATAAAGAAAACCATACAGCAGGTACTTCGGCCCTCTAAAAGAAACATTCTTGTGTATATAGAAGGGAGAAAATGGCTCGCATTCGATATTGTATTTCTTTTCTATCTCACTTTTATACACATAAAGCGGAGTTGCAACCGTTACCTTATGCCCCCTTTTAGCCAAATTCTCAACTATCTTAAAATTCCCTATGCTTCCACCGCCGCTTAGCGGCATAAACTGCTCATTGCTGCAAAACAGGATTTTCATGAAATGGGGTGCAGAAGACGATTTATAAAATTACCTAAATAGAAAACTCCACCAACTCCCTGTCAAGATTCCCGGCATTATCACTTGCAGTAATATTCACCTTGTGATTCCCAGCAGAAAACCATCTTGACCTCGCATAGTAATTACAAGGAGAACATAGAGTAGATGCGCTTCTTCCATTATCCTGATACGTTAACCTTACCAGCTCAGATACGCTTATGTTAAAATAAGCATAGCTTCCGATAACTGAGACATTCTTTCTGAGAATAACTGGCGGTGTAATGTCAACATTCAGCCTGTTTGTGGCTGATGTTGCCTTTCCAATCCTGTCATAAACTGTGAAATTGTACCTTAGCTGCTGGCCGTCAAATTCAGAAACGTCAACCAATCCTGCACATGTTCTTCTGCTCGATGAGGAAGGGCAGCCGTACCATGTTTCCACCCTTGAATTAAGAGGGCTCCAGAGAAGCAGAGATACGTTCTGAACTCCAATCTCGGTATAACTCACAGAAAAGTTAACAATTCCCCTTGCATAGCCGCTTGCCGGCTTAATTGATGATATTGATGGCCTGTACCTGTCCACAAATACCGCCCTTTCATTTGCAGCAGTCTGATTTCCGCTTGTTGCCCTGAATGAAAGGTTGTGATTTCCGTCTGAGAGGGACATTGTTCCGGCAACCCCGCTGCACAGCGTGCAGAAAGAATAATAGCTTCCGGAATCTACTTTATATTGAATTCGTGAAGGGACATTTGCTGATAGGTTTATTGGAACATTTCCATTTCCTGACAAGTAACCCTCAGATGGCTTGTAAACCGTTAATGCCAATGCAAATGGGCATGCTAAATCCGCGCCATTGCAGTCCTCGTCAATTCCATTTCCGCATATTTCCTGTACCGGGTCAATGTTTCCAAAGCAATCTCCAAAGCTTCCTGCATTGCACGTTCTGACTCCATATTCGCAGGCTCCAACATCAGTTATGCCGCATTGCTGGACAACATTCTCGTCCGTTTGGCCGTCGCAGTTATCGTCTATATTGTTGCACGTTTCCTGGGGAGCATTTTGGCAATTAAAGCAAGTTTGAATTTGGCCGCAAGTAGTATAATCAACACAATTGTTTAAAGGCAATCCCTCATCGATATTTCCATCACAGTTGTCATCCGCATTATTGCATGTTTCCTGTGGCGCTCCAGGGCATGGCGCGCACATCTGCTGGCTCTGGCAGCTTCCATAATCCAAGCAATCAATCATTAAGCCTTCATCAATGCTTCCATCGCAGTCATTATCCCTGCTGTCGCATGTTCCCTCATTCTGCTCATAAGGGCTGTCTTCTCCAGCGTCATCACCGCAGCAGTTTAGGCTATTTCCATTGTTTGACCAGACAAAAGAATTCCCTTCGCAAACATTTTGGCAGTTGTCATTGTTAAAACCATCGTCATTTATGCCATCACAATCGTTATCCAAGCCATCACAAATTTCAGCAGAAGGCCCAATGCTTCCAGTGCAGATTCCCCATTGCCCTCCAGAGCAGGTTTCTGTTCCTGCAACGCACTCCCCAATATCTGTGCCACAGCTTCTTATCTGGCCGTCGGTGCACTGCTGCGTTACTCCTCCTCCGAATGTGTTTGTGTAAACTGTGGAGTATGCACCGTTAAATGGAGACGGACCAAAGTTCCCGCTTGCAATGCCTATGCCTATGTACTGGAAATTTGGATTCACCATATTTGCATAGTGCCCGGGGCTGTTGACCCACAAATCGAACGCCTGCTGGTCATTTTCAGGTCCGGAATTTGCGGCAAGGTTCTCTCCAACTGTGTTTCCAGGAAATCCCGCACCCCATATCCTGTCAGAAGCAGTTACACCATCAGGGTTTGTATGGCTGAAGAAATCCCGGGCTATCATATCAATGGAATGGTTGTCTGCTGCAACCTCCAATGAAGGATGGATTGCAAGAGGCGAAACATTCAATGATGCCCTTAAGTTGTTTATCAGCGCAAGAAGGTCTGCATCGGTTGCAGAAACAGCCGTAGCTAAAAGAAGCAGCAACACCAAACCAATTGCCTTTTTCACCCCATAGTTGGTATGTTTTTGAAGTATTTAAAGCTACTTATGAAAAAGGTATTCAATGTTATTGTAATATTAGTCAGGCAGGCCTGAAATTCTTTTGTAAATCCTTTTACGATGGTCTATATACCTTACGAATG
>DATDYF010000029.1:0-3729 GCA_035289105.1 Candidatus Nanoarchaeia archaeon | reverse complement strand
TAGCCTGCACCAAGGAAGCCAAGATATGCCCGGATGGAACTGGAGTTTACAGGACTGGGCCTGACTGCGAATTTGCGCCCTGTCCAGGAGAAAATACCTGTACGATAAATTCCGACTGCTATCCTCCAAATTACTCTCCGCCAGAATGCGGAACAATACCTGTATGCATCGAAGGAAAGTGTGGCCTTGACTCAGAAGAATGCCCTCTTATGGAATGCGATATCAACTTATGCAAACCCTTCTTATGCTGCAAAGGGGAAAATTGCCCTCTTGGATTTCCGCAGCAATGTGCTTCCTGTCCCGAGATTTGCGCCGAACCAATTGTGGAATGCACTAGTGGATGCGTTCTTGATGACAAATGCCTTCCCTACGGCACCAGGGTTGAAGGCAGGTTCTGCGGTTTGGATAGCAATATGAAAGGCCAGAGTGAAGAAGGAGCACAATGCGACAACAGTTACGAATGCTCTTCCAACGTATGCGCAAACAGCAAGTGCATAAGCGGCAACCTCACTGAAAGAATCCTTAACTGGTTCAAAAAACTGTTCGGGAAATAGCAACCTTTAAATATTAATCTTATTATTTCTCTTAAATATCATAGATATATTAATGTTAATACCAGGGGCACTCCATGAATGTCAACTTCCTAGGCAAGTCAAAGATAACCTCTCAAGGCCAGCTCACATTGCCTCTTGAGGGAAGGGCGCAGATTGGGGTTTCAAACGGCGCTGAGGTTTTCTGGTATTCAGTCAATGATTTTCTCATTGTGACAAAGAAATTATGCAGCCAAGATGATATTACAAAAATCCTGAAAAAAAGCGCGAGGTGCCGCTGATGGAATTTACCAATCCATGGGGCCTATACGCGCTTGGCTCATTGATACCCCTTATAATCATTTACCTGATCAGGCCAAAGCCTGTTGAGAAAATCATCCCGAGCCTTATGTTCATCATTCAGGAAAAAAAGGTGACAAGGCGCCAGGCATTTTTCAGGAGGTTTGTGAACAACCTTATCTTTTTCCTTCAGTTCCTTGCCCTTACAGCGCTTGCTTTCGCAGTTGCATCCCCATTCATAACAATTCCCTTCGCAACCTCCTCGGAAAACACCGTTCTTGTAATTGACGGCTCAGCTTCCATGCAGGCATCTCATGGGCTCGGCACAAGATTTACAAGCGCAGTATCGGGAGCAAGAGACTCTGTTGCAGGAAAGGTAAGCATCATACTTGCTGAAAACATCCCAAATTCGCTTCTGGCAAAAGGGAGCAAGAGCGAGGCGCTTTCTGTCCTCGGCAAGCTTAAGCCTAAGGCAACTTCCACCAATATAGGGGATGCATTGCTCATGGCAAACGACATGCTCGGCACGGAAAAGGGGAAAATTATTGTCTTCAGTGATTTCCTTTCAACAGAGGGCTCAGACATCATGGTTGCAAAAAGACGCCTTGAAGCTTCAGGCCATGCTGTTGAATTCAGGGATTTAAGCTCTGAAGCCGATAACGCTGGAATAATAGGTGCGGATGTAAGCAGAGCACTCACCAAGCTGAAGGTGAAAAATTTCAACAGGGAAGGCATAGGAGTTTCCATCAGCGTCTTAAACGAAGGGAAAAAAATAGATGAAGCTTCGATATCCATACAGCCCGATTCGATAGAGGAACTCTCTTTTACAACCCCCCGAGGCAAAACGGAGATTGTCATTGACAGGAAGGATGATTTCATGCTTGACAACAGGGTTTTTATTAGCAACCCATTCAAGCAGAAAACAAAGGTGCTGCTTGTTTCAAATCTTGAAGATGACAATTATGTCGGGGCGGCAATGGAGGCTTCCCCCGATGTGGCATTGGAAACAAGAATGCCTCCCACAATAAATCCGGAGCGCCTCGACCATGAAATTATTATCGTCAACGAAGTTGACAGGCAGCTTCTTGTTCCGGGGGATTTTGAACTCATATCGAGGCATATAAAAAATGGGGCAAGCATAGTGATAATGGCGCAGGATGAGCTTTCATCCATAGCCCTCTCTGACTTATTGCCGGTAACCATAGGCTCAAAGCAGAAAAGCTCTCCAGTATGCGTCCAGATAACAAATAGGTTCACGAAGCACCTTTCAAACGCCTGCTTCACAAGCTCCCCTTACTTTGATCTTCCGGCAAACCAGACATCTGTGATTGCATCAACCGAAAATGATGTACCGGTAATAACAATGCGCGAGCACGGCAACGGCAAAGTGGTGTATTACGGGATTTTTGACAGGGAAAGCGATTTCAAGTCAAGCGAGGAATACCCCATATTCTGGGCTGAGCTGATTGGCTTTTTGTCGGGCACTGAGGACATAAGGAATTTCAACCTTCGCACAGGCGACATTCTTCCAGTCCTGGAGCAGGAGATTGAAACACCGGGTGGAAAGCTGACTGCAAACAGGGTGGATTTTGATGAGACCGGCTTCTACTCCTTTTCAGGCAGGGAGTATTCTGCAAACTTAATCAATGAAAAGGAATCCAATGTTGGGGCCATTAACCTGCTGAAGTCCGAAAAAGCTGCATTGCTGGCGGCTGGAGAGGAGGAATCCGAAAAGGAAGTCTCCCTTGACCTCGCGCTCATTGGCCTTATAGCTTTGCTCCTTTTTGCAGAGCTTTTCATTGTCAAGTTCAGGGGTGATGCTTAATGCTTCTTCCCTCGATGTGCTATTCCAATTATTGCCTTAGGCATCCTGAAGCAGTCCTCGCAATAATCCCTACTGTAATAATAATCATCATCTTAATGAGGCATGATTTTGTGAAATTTGGCACAAGAAAAGAGCAGGAGGAATATTTGCAGTCAACAAAATTTCCCAAGCTGTTTATTGCGCTGACTCGGATTATTATCTTTTCGCTTCTTTTGGTTGCAGTTGCATCTCCTTATACGACAAAAGAAGAGGTTGTTGAAGGCGACCCTACCCTAAAAA
Source organism: Candidatus Nanoarchaeia archaeon (assembly GCA_035289105.1). Lineage (GTDB taxonomy): Archaea > Nanobdellota > Nanobdellia > Woesearchaeales > JACQSR01 > JACQSR01. The sequence goes on along the minus strand of DATDYF010000029.1, from coordinate 795 downwards.
TCCTGCTTGACAATTCCACCTCATTCTCAATGTTTGACCCCTCAGTCGGGGAAAACCTTGTGAAAGACCTCGAAGGAAAGCTACCAGTGGAAGTAAGGACTATTGGCTTTGGGGAAAGCTCTCCATTGGGAGATGCACTTCTTTCCAGCCTGGAGGGAAACGATAACGTTTTGCTTGTCAGCGACGGAAACAGCCACGGCGGCAGGGATTTGGGCGACATGATGCTTTTTGCCTCTCTCCTGAACTCAACAGTCAGCAGCCTCGATATAAATCCTATGCAATCCGATTTGAGGATAAAGGTTGTTGGGCCAAGAGAAATTATAGTGGATTCTGAAACTGAGTACCTTCTCGATATAAGGAAGGTTGGGAATCCGGGCGAATACGAAGTGCAGGTGGATGTTGATGGCCAGACAATCCTGAAGGAATCCAACATCGAATCCAAAACATTCAAGCTTAGGCTTGCAGAGGGCTTTCACAAGATAACTGCAACGGCATTGTTAAACGATTACTTTCCGCAGAACAACATCTATTACAAAACCGTAAAGGTCGTTCCGCGCCCGAAAATACTTTTCATTACTAAGAAGCCCTCTCCCCTTCTCAAAAACCTCGAAAGCATCTACGAGATTGAAACAGATTCCAGCATTCCGGAGAAAATTGACGGCTACCAGGCTCTTGTCCTGAACAACCTCGAAGCTGCTGAAATAGAGCCCAGATTTGAGGCCCTTTCAGATTATGTTGCGTTGGGCAATGGCCTTGTGGCTGTTGGAGGCGATAAATCATTTGCCCGCGGCTCTT
>DATDYF010000028.1:0-4691 GCA_035289105.1 Candidatus Nanoarchaeia archaeon | reverse complement strand
AGACTGTCCTTCATCCTGCCGTCGCTCCTGGTGAGATTCTCCGTGTTGAATTGGATTAAACCGCACGCCGCACCCCTTGTAGTGCTCCCCCGCCAATTCCTTTAAGTTTCAGCCTTGCGACCGTACTCCCCAGGCGGCGAGCTTATCGCCTTCGCTACGACACCACGCATTCCCTAAGAATGCGCAACACCTAGCTCGCAGAGTTTACAGCTAGGACTACTCGGGTAATTAGTCGAGCATCCTCGTCAATGACTTTACAGATTTCATCTCGCAGTTGTAGTTTATGCAATCAATGCGAGACTAATTTCCGAAAATCTGTTAGGATTTTCGATATCTAATCCGGATTGCTCCCCTAGCTTTCGTCCCTCACCGTCGGATCCGTTCTAGTTAGGCGCCTTCGCCACAGGTGGTCCTTCGGGGATTATAGCATTTTACCGCTCCCCCCAAAATACCCCTAACTCCTCCCGGTCCCAAGTCTTGCAGTGTTTTCTGCACGCCGTTGCGTTAAGCGCAACGATTTCACAGAAAATTTACAAAACCGGCTACGGACGCTTTAGGCCAAATAAAGGTGGTTGCCACTTGTGGCTCCTGGGTTACCGCGGCGGCTGGCACAGGTATTGCCCACCACTTATTCGCCAAGATATTTGCTCTTGGCAAAAGCTGATGCTTTGCATCAGCACTTAGGGTCCCCTTATCACGCTTTCGCGCATTGTAAAGGTTTCGCGCCTGCTGCACTCCGTGGAGCTAGGGCCAGTATCTCAGTGCCCTTCTCGGGGCTACCTCTTTCAAGGCCCCTACGGATCTTCGGCTTGGTGAGCCATTACCTCGCCAACAACCTAATCCGCCGCCGACTCATCCTTAGGCCTTACGTTTTGGGAAATCCACTTTCCAGTTGGATTTCCTTATCCGGTCTTATCCTCAGTTTCCCAAGGTTATCCCAGACCTAAGGGCAGATTATCGACGTGTTACTGAGCAGTATGCCTTGCTTGCGCAATGACTTGCATGGCTTAGTCGAACCCTAATAGCAGCAACCTCCCGCAGGATCAACGGGAATTAATTAATCTCGGATTTTCATCCTCGATTAGCCGACTTTAATTATCCTTCCTTTATGTTGGTCGCTTACGTCAATTAAGCTGAAACTTAAATTTCCTACAGGTACTTGATGCACACATCAAGCACAAATAGGTTCCAGAAGATTAATCCTGAAACCCCTCCTGCCAAAGACTCCTTTGGCCATCAGCCTTCAATATGTAACTTAGAATTTGAATATCTAATATATTGAACTGGAGGCGATGAACTAAAATGATAAGCTGAGGTTATATATAAAGGTTTCTTTAGGGGGCTGGAAATGGAAACAAGGCGTTTTCAGAAAACTTTTTATTGGGTTGTCGATTAATGCTCAGCATGAAGGTTGCGGTTTACTATAACAATCATGACATAAGGATTGTAGAGAGGGAGATTCCCGCTATAAATGATGATGAAATTCTCATGAAGGTCATGGCAAGCGGCATATGCGGCACGGATGTCCTGGAGTGGTACAGGATAAAGAAAGCGCCGGTTGTACTCGGCCATGAAGTGAGCGGAGTCGTCGAAAAAGTCGGCAAAAATGTGAAAAACTTCAAAATAGGCGACAGAATTTTTGCAACGCACCATGTTCCGTGCATGGAATGCCATTACTGTATCGATGGCCACCACACCTCATGCGAGACTTTGCATAATACCAGTTTCGAGCCCGGTGGGTTCTCGGAATTCATCAGGATTCCGAAAATAAACGTCAGGCTTGGGACTTTTAGGCTGCCGGATAATATTTCTTTTGATGAAGGTACATTCATTGAGCCGCTTGGAACTGCGGTCAGGGCGCAAAGGCTGGCTAATCTGAAAGAAAATCACACATTGCTGGTTATCGGGAGCGGAATATCAGGGTTGATTCATGTAAAGCTGGCTAAATCAAGGAATGTAAAAAAAGTGATTGCTGTTGATTTGAATGAATCCCGCCTGGATGCCGCAAAAAGGTTCGGCGCTGATTTTGCGTTCAATGCGAAAGAAGATATAATCTCAAAGATAAAGGAAGTTAACAGCAACAGACTGGCGGATGTAGTCATTGTATGCACCGGCGCGCTGGCTGCAGCCAACAATGCATTGCGCTGCGTTGACAAAGGAGGCACAATCCTTTTTTTTGCTGTGCCGAAGCCTGAGGACAAGCCCGATATCCCGATAAACGACTTCTGGAAGAACGAGATAAAGATGATGACATCCTACGCTGCCGCACCAAATGACCTGGAAGAATCCATTGAATTAATCAGAGAAAAGAAAATTGAGTTTAGTGACATGGTCACCCACAGGCTCAAATTAGAAGATATACAAAAAGGATTCAGCCTTGTTGCAGAAGCAAAGGACTCGATTAAGGTTATTGTAGAGCCCCACAAACAATCAGGCAGGCTTGACTTTTAAGGAAGACTTTACAGCTTTATCGCTTATTATTGCAGAATTGCCGGATGGGTCCTCTATTACTATCCTCTGTTTTTCCTGCCCCCATGTGATTCTTGTTATCTTCTTTAGCATATTCTTTGCCTTTTTCTTCTCCTCTTCGTCTTCTTCCATCTCTTTTGCGGACTCGACCTGGTATTTCACCCTGTTAAGTATGCCTTCGATGTTTGTCACGTATCCCTGGGCCGCAGGACCCGGGCTTATAGTTGCGATATGGGGCAGTTTCACGGTTGCTTCAGCAGATTTTACGACCCTTACCTTCATGTCTTCCTCGCTTGAAATTTCAAATTCATATTTCACAGGCTCTTTCTGCTCAAGCGCCTCAACATCTGCTTTGTGGTACTTGCAGTTGCTGCATGTCATTGAAAAAAGGTAGACCTTTCCGAAATAAGGGACTTCGGTTTCCCTTTCTGTGAGAATAAGCGTCTTCTCGTGGCAGAGCGGGCATTGCTGCTGCTCAAACTCTCCCTCGGGCTTTTCCTGCTGCGGCATGAAATTGGCAGGATAACAGTTTATTTTTATAGTTTGCGGTTTTATTGGAAATTATTATAAATATTCGAAATATTCCTGCTGTATGCTGCATCAACTCCAACAGGCATTCCATTCCATAATAAAATCGCTTGAAATCCTGTATGTTATAGAAGGCGCGAAGCCCTGCGCCAGGATACTTGTTTTTGAGGATGAGCTCAAACAAATTTCCGATTATCTGAATGAGAGCGGGCTGAGCTGCGTGGTTTCGGATTTCAAGGCAGTCAAGCAGAATTTGCAGAGCGAGTTTTATTCTGACAGGTCTATGAGAGTGCCGAAAGATTCAGCTCAAAAAGGATATTTCCTCGCTTATGTTTCAAAATCGCCGGATACGGCGGAAAAAGCAAGAATCGCCGAAGAGAAAAATAGCCACAAAGAGCTGGGATTGCTTCTTGGCTATCCTGAATGCTGCTGCGATTTTTTCCGTAAAAACTTCAGCGAAAATAACACAGACCTGACATTGGATGCGCTAAGGAATTCAGCCGGGCACGAATTTCCGTTTTACTCCAACATTTCAGCGAGGCATTTTGATATTTCACTGCTGAGCCATTTCCCGCACAGCTTTGATTGCGCGCCGTCAATAGGGATTGCAAAAAATAATTTTGAAACAATAAAAAAGCATTCAAAGCAGGCATCTGAATTGTTCTCGTCGATGCTTAGAAGCGCCGTAATCTACACCTCCAGCGAAGGAATCTTCCTGTTGAAGAGCTATAGGAAATCGGATAAGGAACTGATTTACTCTGATATACAAGCCACTGCAAAAAGCAAGCTGTACTTCCTGCTGTCATCGGACAAAAAACTGGAAATTATCGACAAAAACTGCTTTATAGTAAACGGCACCAGGATAAGCGGGGATGATTACGGGGTTATGGTTTTCAATAAAGGCCTTTGATTATATTATCATAACCTATCTGCCCGGATTGTGCAATCTGTTATGCTCCTGAAATTAATAAGGGGAAAAATTTTCCCAGTTATCCATCATAAATTAGTAATAGATTTTTTATTAGAATACACGCCTACTAATGTGTTATTTACGGAAAATCTGCTTTCCAGCTTCAGGAGCTTGGGATGGAAATGATTTCCATAGTGTATCAGCCTGCCGCGCATTTCATTCAGCAGCTTTTTTTCGACTCCCCTTTCCATCGGCGCATCAGGGCTCAGAAACAGGACATCATATTTTGAGAAGTCATGCGCAAAGAAATCCTTGTTATGGAATTTTGCATTCTTAATGCCTAATTTTTCCTGCAGCCGAAGCGCTATGCCGTGCAGGAATCCGTCTATCTCAACCCCTTCGGCATTCCTGCAGAACAATGAAGCCAGCAGGACAATCTTGCCGTCTCCGCTCCCTATGTCCAGGAAACTGCTGAACTTGTCCAGCCTTGCCTTTTTGAATGCGGAATACACTTCTTCAGTGATTGAAGCATTCCAGAATCCTTTTTGGGTGCCCCACATCGGCAGCTTGCCGCTCCTGAGCAGGCCATTGTAAAACAAATCATACTCTTTTTTTATCTCGCCGTATGCTCGATCGTCCATTTTCCTTTATTCAGCTACTCGTGGTATAAAAACTTTTTTGAATTGCAACGCCGCGCCCATTGCCCGTAACCAGAAACTATAAATATGGGTGCCAATCCCTGTTGGATATTACATCCAAGAGGTGGTACTTTGAAAAAGAATTC
>DATDYF010000027.1:0-43140 GCA_035289105.1 Candidatus Nanoarchaeia archaeon | reverse complement strand
TGCAAGATTGCTTAGCATCTTTGCATCATTTGCAGCCATATCATTGGGCTTTGACTGATATGATTCAACAACTGAATTAGCAGCATTAGACGCCCATCTCGCAGAATGAGCTGCAGTTTCAGGGATTGTCCGGATTGTTTTTATGGTGGTCATCTCTTGCACCTTCTTTCAATTATCTCGACTCTGTTCATACCTTCCGTCACCAAAGTGTGTTTATCCGGAGGCACTTTTTTTAATAATTTTTTCTGAATCTTAATCCAAACTTCTGTGAAACTTTTTATGTTCATTTTCAAATCACCTTTTTAGGGAGGAAATCGAGGAGCTTCTTGCCCCTGTTCATAATTGGCAATGCATTGTTGCCTGAATGCAAGGAAGTTTGCAGCTAATTGTCCGAACTCAGCCTCAGTTCTTATGAATGCATCTAGTTCTGCACGATCGACCTCTCCAAGGTTTGGGTGATTCACAATTGCATTTACATGGTTTACTAGGTTAGCAATCTGAGCCTCTATCTGATTTCCTGTTTGAATCAACTGAGCATGGCGTGGATGAAGTACTGGGTCGTTATAGCCTGCAGGATGGTTTGTTCCAGGCGTCCCTCTCGCATTAGTTACATTTTGGTGATTATCTCTCAACAATTGCCTCGCAATAGAGATATAATTCCTCGAACTAGAATCAAAGCGGACATATTCAGCCCTAAACTGCCCTATTAATCGCGTCAAACCAGTTGCTCCTGCTGCATGCGGTCCTGGAACTGGATGCGCTCCAGCAGGATGACCCGCGGCAGGTGTTGGCCTTCTGGCAATCCAATCCCAAAACCTTGATGCCGGATGTTCTCCTTCCCCATGCTCGGCTGCAGGGCCGGTAAAAAGCGCCATAAACCCGCTCCAGACTGCAAGAATTATAACAACTGACTGCGCAAATCCAAGCCAGCTTTGAAGGGACATTGTGTCTATATTCTCCGGCATGCCAATGTGCATGATGTTGCCGATGAGCCACGCAAGAAGGGCAAATAACATCATCTTTGCGATGTAGTTAGTCCTGTTGGCCTCATGGAATACCTTGGTGTTCAGCATTACTATAGCAAAGATAGGGAGCACTATGAGGAAGAAAACAACGGTAATCATGTACGAAAGGGCTATTCCCCGGACAATGCTGGATGGAATGCCTATAACTGCAATTAACGATATTATGAGAGCAACTATAATCCTAATTCTTTTTCCCTTTTCTTCCTTGAAGACGAACTGCAGAACATAGAAAAGTATCGCGTACACCAGGAAAAACAGCAATGCCTTCAAATAAAAATCCCCATACTGCGAGCCAAGAGATGCGCTGAACACCGGAGAGAGTATATCATATATCTTCCTCCCTGCATCGCCGACTGCTGATTGGGCTAGGGCTGGGGGCAGGGAAAGGGCGAATGTTAGGGGGATTGTCAGTTGTTTCATGGTAATTTACTAACCTCGCCTGTTAGCACAAGAATCGTTTGCTCTACTTGCGTTAGATTGTGTAGTTTCTCCTCCATAACTTTAAGCATATCAATCAATTTTTCCAAAATCTGAATTGATTTCGCAATTTCTACGGTTGCTGATGTAGCATCCCTGTAAGAAACGAGGTGTTGCCATGAATCTCTAATGCTCTTATTGAGGGCCTGAACAGCGGCTGTAAAGTAACCCTTAAGTTGATTTAAATTGTTACCTAAACTATCATAGGTTTGTTGATGGGTTTTTATCTCTGCATTAAGAGCAGACCGTACCGGATTTTTCGTATTCGTTCCTTTCATTTTAAGGTTTCTAATCCTCTTTGCATTGTCAAAAGTAGTTTTGAAAATATTAACCTCATTTTCATATTGTTGGATAAGTTTTGCATGGGCAAACTTGTTCTCATAGAAAATTGCATCTTTCAATTTCTCATTTATTATTTTAACATCTTTGTTTTCTATTGTCCGGCCCGACTTCAAGAACTGCAGGATGGCATTAAGGTCGGCTATTATCCTCGATAGGTCTGCTTCTGTCTCTACACCTGCTTTTGATAACTGCCTAACGTTCTTCAACGAAGCCCTAACCCCTTTTGTGATTTCTGCTTCCTTCTTTTCTGCTTCGGTTTTTGCTTTAAACCACTTAAAGGGATTTGCGCTTGGGCCAGTAGTGGCAGCCCATTCACCTGCTGTTCTGGCAGGTCCGCCAAAAACCCCCCAGAGCAATTTCCAAATTGCGTGAAGGAAGAAAATGTATAAAACTGTAAGCACAAGGTCAAAGTATTCCATCCCGGCAGATACAGCGGGAATCCAGACCCTGATATTCTTGTCGAGATTTGTGACCAACCATATAAGCAGCCCATAGCTAAGCATCAGAAAAAAATAGGTGACCCAATTATCTCCAAGTGTTTCCTTGATTCTGTGGTTTAGAAGAAGAACTCCGATAATGGGAAGAATCCATATCAGAAATGCGCCAACAATGCTGTATGTCTTGAAAATATCTGCAACAATTGCGTTTGGTATCAGTATAACGCTCATAAGAGAAATGATGAATGGAACAGTTACCCTTACACCCTTTGACTCCTTGAAGATAGGGGTTGCAACGTAGACTAAAACCGCATAAACGAATATAAAAAGAATAAACTTTGCGTAAAAAATGGCCTGGCTTTCCGGTTCTCCTTTTGCGAGTGCGTCCGGGGTTAATTTCTCAGGCAGAAAGCTGAATAAGTCATAAATTGCCTTGAGAGCCTTTTCCAGAGCACCCTCGCCCTGGGGCGCAGGCTGTGACAATGCGGGCATGGAAAATAGCAGCAATAAAGCTATACCTACAAAAAACACCCTTTTTGCCTTTGAAAAGCCCATTTTAAGCAATTTTTAACCTTCAGAAAGAGAGTATATAAACTTTTTCCTATTCTTCCTTACTCTGCTTCATCAAGCTCATCAATTGCTTTCAGAATCCCATACAACCGAGTTCTGTATCTTTGAATAATAAGCAAAAAGGTAGACACCGCTATCATAGAGACTATTGCTGTCATCATCACTTGCTCCGGATTTCGATAACTTATCTCATTTGTGATGAACCCTATGGCAACTCCTATAAAATAGGTAAACAGAATGATTATTGCTGTATTGAGGTATTGAAGGTTCCTTGAATGTTGGAGGTCCAGTATATTCTTCTTTTTTGCCAGAGCCATCTTATTCCTCAAAAGCAATTGCAATCAATACAAGCCCGCCAACGATGAGGAAAGTGGATGCCACAGCAGTTGCATATTGTGCTGTCAGAAAGGAAGGGATTGCTCCTACAATGCCCAGAATAGTGCTAATTACCCCTGCTACCAAGAGGACGTTCTTCTTCTTCGTCATTACTTTTACATTGGAAACTTCCATAAGACTATGTATTATTTATTCTTAATAAACCTTTGCCAAAGTTTTCCGGAAATCTTCCGGTTGTTTGATGTTCTCAACATCCTGAAGAAAAGTGTCGATTTTCTGTGCATACCTGCCAACAAAGTAGGCTGCGGATAGAAGTGCCAGGACATCTGCGCTGATTGGGCTGTTTAGCACCCCAATTATTTTTAAGAAGAAATATAGCACAACAATGAAGAAGGCAATCCAAGCCAAAACGTCCCAAAATCTCTTGCTAACCATGCAGAGATGGTAGCTATTCTCTTTAATAAAGTTTATTTCTAAAATTCCGGAAGAAATACGGACTATAAAAAACAACAACTTTTATATAGGCGTGATATTAAGAATACTAAAAAGAAGGTGATGCTTATGGATAAGAAAGGTTTCATTACAAGCCCGGCGGATTTGATGAAGGGGTTGGTTATAGGGTTTATTCTTGGGGCGCTGTTTGTTTATCTGGCTGCAGTTGGCGTAATACCCATTGCAATACTACCGGGAAAATAGAACCTACTCGATTTTTACTTTTGTTCCCAAGCTCTGCCCAGGCATGCCCTTCTCAAAAAGAACCCTTACTGCGCCTTTATTGCCGTGCGGCATAGTAACTTTGCCGATTATCTGCTTTTTCGCAGGGCTTTCCCAGACTGCCTTTTTGCCAACAAGCTCCTTTGCCTTCACTTTGCTGGAATAGCCTTTAACAAGGACTATCATCTGGTTGTTTGTCTGGATGTTTTTTCCCCTTCTAAAACTTGCAATAACGCCTTCCATAGCGAGTGAAAACCCAAGGCCCTTTAAAAATATTGTGGAAATACCAAATTAATTTCCAGTTGGTAGTGATTGGTTACCTGCCAGTGTAGATGAAAATATTTATAGAGGGATGACTTCCCTTATTCTTCACTTTAAAGGGGTGTGTATTTCAAAGGGGTGTTTATGTGAAACGAAGAGACTTTATTTACTATAGCGCTATTATTCCTTTAATAGGGTGCGGGAGCGATGGCAGTAAAAAAAATAATTCTCCAGGTACCCCTGGCGACAACACCCCAACAGAGCCGACTGAACCCACGCAGCCAAACTTACCAACACTTTTGACATTTAATGCCGGCTACAATGAAAGGCACGGCATGATGGAAGTGTTTTACACTCCAAAAGATGCAGATTCTATTGAATTGAGGGTTAAGGAACAGGCTGGACCATTAACAGCATTAGAGTTTCTTGCCGCGCAGCAAGTTCCAACAAATGCAGTCCAAAACGGCACTACACAAAGCGTGAGGGCTGATGCAAAATCTTATGCTTCTTATGCTTTTGGAGCTCTAGTTGCAAGGGAGAATAGAATAAGCGGCCTGTACACTGCAGAAGCAACAGCCGGACAGCTTCCGTGGGAAAAGGAAGCTTCAGCATTCCAGATGGAATATAGGGATGCAGCTGCTTTTGTAAACAAATACGTTGACCAGCTGGCAGAGGCAATGTCAAGAGGAATGATAGTGGCAAACCGCGATGGAAGCGTCATCCAGGAAGAAGGGGAAAGATACATAACACTTCCAACGGAGCAAATTAAGGAGCTGCTTTTGGCTTTCAGCGACGGAAACAACGGCACAAACGGAGCTCCTGACAACGGAGAGTTAAGGTTGCTTTACTTTGCAACAGGAACTTCCAGGTTCAGGGATTCAAACTCCATTTCTTTTTACAATGTAAGAAACAATGGGGATTTTGCAGTTGACTCAATACCTTGGCAATACTTTTTGCCTTTGATGCAAAACGGTGTAAAGGAGTTTGGTGTTGACGAGGTAAGGGCGAGGCCTGATTGAAAATGAAAAGAATAATATTTACAGTGCTTGCAATCATTGTTGCCAGCCTTGGCTTTATTGCAATTGATGCTAAAGATGTTTCTGCATCCTACTGCGGGGATGATGACTGCAACGGACCAGAAACCTGCGAAACCTGCCCTGCTGACTGCGGAGACTGCGGCGGTGGAGGAGGGGGTGGCGATGACGACGATGGAGATGGAGGTGGCGATGATTATGGTGCAGACTGCCTCGGCAATACAATTCCTGCTACAATGTTTCCAGGCGAGTCTAGATCGGTATCTGTTACAATGAAAAATGAAGGGGAGAATACCTGGAAATCCAGCAAGGATTACAAGCTTGGGTCGTGGAACCCCGAGAATAATTGGATATGGGGTCTTCCAAGGGTTTATTTGCCCTCGGGAGTTGAGGTTCATGAAGGTCAGCAGTATACATTCACTTTTACTATAACAGCGCCAAGCACGCCTGGAAGCTATCCGAGTTTCTGGAAAATGGTAAGGGAACATGTAACATGGTTTGGGGAGTCATGCGGAAGATACGTCACAGTTCAGGCTGTATGCACTCCCGGGCAGACGCAAACACAGCCATGCGGAAATTGCGGTTCGCAAACAAGAACATGCCAGAGCAACGGGCAATGGGGTTCTTATGGTGTATGCACAGGACAGGGCGTTTGCAGCCCAGGAAGTTCTCAGTTACAAGGGTGCGGAAACTGCGGAACACAAACGAGAACATGCCAGAGCACCTGCCAGTGGGGTTCTTATGGAACATGCAATAACCAAGGCCCATGCAGTCCGGGAACAACGCAGACTGTTTCATGCGATACAGGACTGCCAGGAATTTGCGAGGAAGGGGAGCAGTCGAGAACATGCCAGAGCAGCTGCCAGTGGGGAGCATACGGAACTTGTGTTCAGATAAATCCTCCAACAACAGAAGTCTGCAATGATGAGGATGATGATTGCGATGGCGCTGAAGATGAAGTGTGCTATACGTGCATTGGCGATACTATTCCGACTACGATGAATACGGGCCAAACTCAGGCAGTTTCAGTTACGGTGAGAAATGATGGTTCAGTGCCGTGGACAGCAGCAGCAAACTACAGATTAGGCTCGCAGAATCCACAGGATAACGTAATATGGGGATTAAACCGTGTTTTAATTAACCCTGCTGTGACTGTAAGCGAAAATCAGCAGTACACTTTCAACTTCAACATTGTTGCGCCATCTTCGACAGGAACCTATCCGAACTTCTGGAGAATGCTTAAGGAAGGGGAGTTTTGGTTTCTGCCTCCAAACTGCGGAAATGATGTTACAATAACAGCGGCTCCAGTCTGCACTCCCGGGCAGACGCAAACACAGCCATGCGGAAATTGCGGAACGCAGACAAGAACATGCCAGAGCAACGGCCAATGGGGTTCTTATGGGGCATGCACGGGGCAAGGGCCATGTGGTCCTGGACAGCAGGAGAGCAGGGGATGCGGAACTGATGTGGGAGAATGCGTTGCAGGAACAGAAACAAGGACGTGCGCTGGAAATTGTCAGTGGGGAACTTACCAAAACTGCAATGCCATAGGTCCAAACCCTGAAGAATGTGACGGATTAGACAATGATTGCGATAATCAGATTGATGACGGATTTGACCCGGAAGACTGTGAAGGCTCATGCGAAGAGGAAGGGTTTGTGTGGACAGGAAACGGCGGTTTATTGGACTGCTGCGGAAATAATCCTTATGAGGATGACCCATACGAGCAGTATGAGACTTTATGCGACGGAAATGATAACGACTGCGACGGGGAAATTGATGAGGGGTTAACGCACCCATGCACAGATTACGATGACTGCTCAACATTCCAGACTTGCGACAACTGCCAGAATGCACCGCCTGAATTCTGCAACGGCGATGATGACGACTGCGACGGCCAGATAGATGAAGGTGGCGTTTGCGATGTTGACTGCGAGCTTGAAAGGATTAGCTTAAGGGGAAAAGGCGGGGATATAGATTTCATTGACGGCTATGATGACTTTGCAAGCAGCAAGATTAAGTTTTCAGGCTGGGTTACTCAAAATAATGACGGCAGCTATTACGGAATCATGTCGCTGGATGTTCAGGCAAAATTGCCCAACGGGGATAACCTGAGGTTAAGGACAAAGGGAAAAGTGGCAGATGTTAATGCAAACAACTGCGGTGTATTGGATGTTGACAACACATGGTGGTCCTTGGCAACATTCCAGGTCGGCAACAATCCGCCAATATCCATAACCTTTGACAACATACACTACCAGTGGGACAGAAATACTAACTTATTGGATATTTCAGGAGAAGGGCCTTATCTGGACTTCAGCATAGAAGATATTCAGATTAACTGCGTAACTTGCTAGAAAACAAAATAAATTATGACTGGCAGGATTAGGCAGCCCATCAGCAGGCTCTTTTTGACTCCCGTAAGCTGCCCGATAAGACCGACCATGGTGCTCACAAGGAGGATTAGGGTTCCTATCCATGAAGAGGAGTAAAACACCGATGCTGTTACAAAGATAATTATGGAGAGACAGCATTTTCTGTAGTCAATTCTTGAAATCAGCTTTGAAAAGAGCACAGTCATTTTGAGGGTGATGATTGTTGCAATTGAGCCGGCAATTAAAGCAACGGCCATGAACAGAATAACTTCATCAAGTGAGATTTTTGGGATTATTTCCGTCATGGCGACTATTGCGCCGTTTCTTGCCTTGTCTATCGCATAAAATGTAGCAAGTGAGAAGAGGAAATTCACGGTGTTGATGCCTCCGACAATTACAAGGAAAGTGTAAACTCCAGCATCTCTGACAAGCGCCAAGGCGATAATCGCTGCCTGAGATGAGCCCAAGCCGGGAAGAAAGCCAGCCAATGAGCCTGAAATGACTGATGCAGAGATTGATTTTACAAGCCCCCTTTTCCCCATCCAGATAGAGTTGGAAATAACCTGTTTTGGAATAATGATTGTTTCCGACATTGAAACTATGAGGAGGCTTATTCCGAACAACCCTGAAAGAAGGGGAAACAGAGGCTGGTTTATGTTTGGGAAATTAAGCACAATATACCCAAGAATTCCTGAAAGCAGAAATAGGATTAGCCCGGTTATTTTTTTTCTGAGCGTGTTTTCAAGATAAATCATATAGGCCATGACAAAAATAAGAATAATTCCGATATATGGTTTAATCAAAGTGTATAGAAGGGGAATTAATGGTATGGCTAAAGGCATTACCAGGATGGAGCCGATTAGGGAGAAGAAAGAGCCGATTAGAGTCAATTTAACTGCCTCAAAGCCCTTTCCTGCGAGAAGCATCCTGTGGCCGGGAAGAACGGCTAATGCTGTGTCTGGGTCAGGGGCTCCAAGGAAAATGCTCGGAATTGTGTCAAGAAATGTGTGAGTGACTCCCATGCTAATGATAATAATTCCCAGGGTTATTGGTGAAAAATAATCCAGGAGATAAGGGGAAAAGGAGATTATAAGCACACTAACTGTATTCATGTGCAGGCCCGGTGTAAGGCCTGTGATTATTCCCAGGAAAATCCCCGATGCAATCCCAATTACTCTCTCAAAAAACATAGAATTTGGAATATTTTAGTGGTTAATAAGCACGGTGAGAAGAAATCCGGAAGATTTCCGGCTATTTGTCTATTATGATATCTTTTCCTTCAATGAATTTGCCATTATGCCTTGCTTTAAACTGAATCAAATCACCTTCTTCCGGAACTCTTTCATCAGCCTCAAAAACCACATTTGCTGTAATTTCCTGCTGTATGGTGAGAGTTAAGGACTCATTTTTAACAGAAACCTTCTCAACCCTGCCTTTCATTCTGAAGATTTTTCCGATGTCTTCCTCTGTTAGCTTATTTGCTGACTTTTCCTCAAGCTCAGAAGATTGCGAGAGGTAGAAGAGGAAAAGAATACCTAATATCGAGCAGATATACGCAATTTTCAGAAGTTTCTGTTCATGCATAAAATAGATGTAATTTCTGCTTAATAAGCGTTTCCAGAGAATTTCCGGAAGATTTCCGGACAAAAGCTATTTAAATAGACCCCTGATTCGTGGAATCATGAAATTCAAGTCAACTGCAGATTTAAAGGTGTCAAAGCAAATAATAGGCCAGGTAGTAGGGCAGGAGGATGCGGTTGAGATAGTCAAGAAGGCATCCATACAGAGAAGGCATGTGCTTCTCATAGGCGAGCCGGGAACAGGAAAGAGCATGCTGGGAATGGCACTTGCAGAGTTACTGCCGAAAGAAAACCTTGTTGACATACTTTCCTTTCCAAACCCAAACGACGACAACCAGCCAATGATAAGAACTGTTCCTGCCGGAGAAGGCCGGGATTTGGTTGCGAAGGCAAGGATGCATTCAACTGAAATGTTCAAGAACCAGAATCTTCTTGTAATGGTACTTGCGATTGCTTCTGTTGCAATTCCATGGATTTTAAGAAGCTATTACATCAAGCTTGAAGGGGATGTGATTGCAGCAAATATAATGTTTGCTGCGCTTTTCCTGGGAGGCATGGTGTTTGTGGGCGCTTTCCTTTTCTTTGTCAGCTTTGGCAAAAGAATGGAGGCAAAAACAAAGGCCCCGAGGGTGATTGTTGACAACTTCAATCAGGAAAAGGTGCCGTTTTATGACGCTACTGGAGCGCATGCAGGGGCGCTGCTCGGCGATGTGCTTCACGATCCGTTCCAGTCGGGCGGCCTTGGCACACCGGCGCATGAAAGGGTAGTTGCAGGAATGATTCACAAAACCCACATGGGCGTTTTGTTTGTTGATGAGATTGCAACACTGCATCCGGCAACTCAGCAGGAATTATTATCTGCATTGCAGGAAAGAAAGTTTGCAATTACGGGACAGAGCGAGAGGAGCGCAGGGGCAATGGTAAGAACAGAGCCGGTGCCGTGCGATTTTATTTTAGTTGCAGCAGGAAATATTGAAACTGTCAAGAATATGCATCCTGCATTAAGGTCAAGGATAAGGGGCTATGGATATGAAGTTTATATGAAAGATACTATGCCGGATACAGAAGAGAATCGAGATAAGATTGCACTATTTGTTGCGCAAGAAGTTGTGAAGGACAAGAAAATACCCCATTTTTCTTATGATGCTGTAGACCAGATTATTGACGAGGCAAGAAGAAGGGCAAACAGAAAAGGCCATTTAACATTGAGATTGAGGGAGCTTGGCGGCTTGATAAGGGCTGCAGGGGATATGGCAAAAGAGGAAAATTCAAAGTTCGTTGAGAAGGAGCATATCACTAAGGCAAAGAAGATTGCGAGGACTCTGGAGCAGCAGATTGCAGATAAATACATTGAGAGAAAGAAGGAGTATGAGGTAATTAAGACATCCGGAAGGGCTGTCGGAAGGGTTAATGGACTGGCAATAATCGGCGGTGAGGATGCGCAGTCAGGAATAATTTTGCCAATTGAAGCTCAGGTTACTCCAGGCGGAAAGGAATCAGAAATAATTGCAACTGGAAAATTGGGGGAGATTGCGAAAGAGGCAATAAAGAATGTTTCGGCAATCATCAAAAGATATTTCGGGCAGGATATAAAGGAAACGCTTGACATTTACGTGCAGTTTATACAAACTTATGAGGGGGTTGAAGGCGATTCTGCTTCAATAGCTGTTGCAACTGCAATCATATCCGCATTCAAGGAGGTTCCGGTTAATCAGGATACTGCAATGACAGGAAGCTTAAGCGTCAGAGGGGAAGTTCTGCCAATAGGCGGAGTCTCTTCCAAGGTGGAAGCTGCAATTGACGCAGGAATAAAGAAAGTGATTGTTCCAAAGGCAAACTTGAAAGACATTGTGGTTGCGCCTGAGAGGCTTGAAAAAATTAGCATAATACCTGTTGATACCATAGGTGAAGTTCTGAAAGAGGCACTGTACTGGAAAGGCAAGGAGAAGATACTTGCGATGATACAGGGCGTTTAAGACAGAAAGATTTATAAGTCTTTTGCTATTCTTGAGTGGTAATCTTTATACCATGGTAGCACAAATACAATACGAGACCGGAATGCCGGTCGTTGAGAAGCAATCAACGCACCCATTACCCCAATCACGCATAGACAGGGGGCTTGAATCTTTGATGTCTGGTTATACCATTACGGGCATTAATGATGCCAGGCAGAGATATCATTCCGGTTCCACTTATACTTCTCAAATCATGCCGAGTTTAGGCAGCCTAAGAAACGAAGACAAAATGTCACTTGCTTCTGAGCTGGGAGTTATTGAAAAAGACCTGGAAAGAAAACTATCCCAATTCGGCGAATATTCTCCAGATGATGTAAAGACTTTTGAAAGGCTGAAGAGGCTGCAGTTGCAGTTTAAGGGCATTGTTGAAGCATCAAGAAAAGAGCTTGAGTCGGAAAGGGAATTCTTGACGCTATATGAAATAGGGCTGATAAAGGCTAACAGCCAGTTGAGGGCTTATGAGGGGTTTGATGTAACCAATAATGAGAGATACAAAAAATTGGCTTCGGTTAAAAACTTATCTGAAGAAATTATAGAAACACTTCGCTCGTCTATTGCTGTAAAGGAGCATTACGTAAGCCAGTACGAAAAGGTAACCCGTGAGTTGTCAGACTTTAGATATAGGAAAGTGCTGATTGTGGATAACGTAAAGGATAAGCTCATGGCTGTACGATACCTGAAGGGGAGGGTTAATGTCGCTGAAGAAAAGAAATCTGTGTTTTCAAGAATAAAGGAAGGATACCAAAACCTAAAAGATAAAGTTCAGGATTATGTTCCACGATTCCAAATTGGAGGATATTCTCCCATCAAGGTTGGCACTGCAGCAGTTCTTCTATTGGCTGCAACATGCGCTGCAAAGCCGGCATATAATGCCGTCAAAAGCGAGCCGATTTCAGGGGCAAAAACAATTCGGCAAGCTATAGATGAGAAATACCAAGAAAGACAAGATGCTGCTCCCAAAGCTCGAAGTATTCCGCAGGCGACAAAGCCAAATGTCGTAATTCCAACAATTACAAAGAAGAAAGATGAACTTGCTGGGAAAATAACTGGCGTTGAAAAAAAGGTTGAAAATGCGATTCATGTTCCTTCAAA
Organism: Candidatus Nanoarchaeia archaeon; assembly: GCA_035289105.1. GTDB lineage: Archaea > Nanobdellota > Nanobdellia > Woesearchaeales > JACQSR01 > JACQSR01. The sequence goes on along the minus strand of DATDYF010000027.1, from coordinate 30,882 downwards.
GGGTCCAATATTTGGAATCCGCTATGATGTGTATGATTCGAATGGAAATCTTAAGCGATATCCAATTGGCGACGGCGGAATTTGTGGGCATGCATGCGATATTGCAGATTACAATTCTTTCCCGTTACGGACACCCGAAGACATAGGGGCAAAACTGGGAGATACAGTTGTATTGTCAGGGATACCATTCACAACAGGCACTGGTACACAGACAAAAAAAGAAGAAGTGGAAAGACTGATTCCGGTCGGAAAGGAAATAGGCCCTGATGGAAAGGAAACCACACAATTTCAATTTAGAAGTTCAATGGAGAAAAGGGAGGAGAGGTTTAACACATGGGTGCCTTCAGAGAATGTTAATTTATGGACATTTAAGGTCGAAAAAAATGTCGGTCCACAAAACAGATACAATCGGGGAAGCTAACCGAAACCTATTTATACACCTGTTTTTCTGTTTCTGTAATGGCTAACGAATTCAAGAAGAAGCATACAAAGGAAATCAAAAGGAAGAAGCAGGAATGCATAGAGTGCGGTGGCAATAACGTCTTCTACAGAAAAGAAAAAAACCAGATTATATGCAAGGACTGCGGCGCTGTGTTTGAGGAGTTAAGCCCTTCGGAAGAGAAGAAAATCGAGAAGGCCCATGACCAGTGGTAGTTATTTATACCAGGTAGCTTCTACATCATCGACCCTTTCATAAGGCTTGATGATGCAGTTTTCTATTTTTTCAGCGCCTGTGCTTTGAAATTTGAGGATTCCGAGCCACGCAATCATTGCCCCGTTGTCAACTAGAAATTCATTTTCAGGGACATGGCATTTTGCATTCCTTTCTGCGCACATACTCATTGCCATTTCTTTTAATCGGGTATTGCAGGCTACACCGCCGCCAAGCACAAGCTCGCTTTTTCTTGTGTGCGCCAATGCACGCTCCGAGACTTCAACAAGCATTGCAAAAATTGTTTCCTGAATGGAGTATGACAAATCCTCCTTTGAGAATTTTCCGGAGTCGTATTTCCTTGTAACATTTGTCAGAATTCCGCCAAAAGAAACGTCCATTCCCTTGACCACATACGGCAAAGGAATGTATTTTTTTCCACGCAGACTAAGTTCATAGATTTTCGGTCCGCCGGGAAATCCCAAGCCGATGTGCCTTGCAAAGGAATCAAGGAAATTTCCTGCGCCAATGTCAAGGGTTTCCCCAAAAACGCGGTATTTTCCGTTATGGTATGCTATAACTTGAGTGTTTGCGCCCGAGACATAAAGAAGTATTGGGTCTTTTGCCTTTGTCTTCAGCTTTCCAATCTCCAAATGTGCAATGCAGTGGTTGACGCCTACAATCGGCCTCTCAAGCTGGGATGCCAAAGAGCGCGCAAAGAAAGCTCCAACTCTCAATGTGTGGCCAAGCCCGGGAGACTGGGAATAAGAAATTAAATCGACATCACTAAGCTTAATCTTGGCTTTGTCCAGCGCATTTACAAGAACTTTGTCGCATACTTCAACATGGTGGTCAGAAGCCTCTGCAGGAATTATGCCCCCGTGAATGGTTGTGTAACTGTCCTTTTCGTTTGCCAGAATATTTCCTTTATCGTCAGCAATTCCTATTCCGAATGTATGTGCAGTTGATTCTATGCCGAGGCAAATCATAAAGCTGGTTTTTTAGGGAAATTTATGAAGGTTTGGATGGAATCTGTAACTACCAGTATGTAACAACAAAAACGAAAGATTTAAATAGGGGGTTTTGTAACACTAGTATATGGAACAGCGTTTTAAAGGAAGTAAAGACTGGCTGGAAAGCAAAATAAGCGAATTGTTAATAGTTTTAGCAAACAGCGAAACAGGATTTCTGGAGGATGTTCATAACGGCTCGATGGAGACTTCGTATAAAGCATTTTTTCCACATCTTCAGTTTAGGGAATTGCTTGTGATGGTGGCAGATTCCAGAAGGCAAAGGGAGGCAATCAAAGGGGAAAATGAGCGTGATGAATGGGTACGAAGGATAAATTCTTCAAGTGCATATGACATTGCAAAGTTACCTAACCATGGGCCGGTCAAAATTGGAAATAAGGAATACGGGAATCTGTATCATTGGTTTATTGGACGGGAGAAATACGTGCATGACAAACTGCCGTCCCGTATCTATTCACTAATCGAAAAACTGAATCCATTTCCGAATGGTCAAAATCTGGGAGAGCGGATGGCGAGAGTTCCGCAAGAGGCAGTTGAGGAGTTAAAAGAGAACTTAAAAAAACCGGCAAGAAGGTATGTTTCAGAGAGCGCGTACAGAGAACAAATGATGATGAGGCGCGGAGACAATTCCAGGATAGAATACTTGCCTGGATTGCCTGAGTTTAATGGAAAACGAGCAGAGTTTTTTGCAAATGCGATAGCGAAAATTGTTGTAGAAAGCTACGGAATGGGTTATGTTCCTTTAGGCAGAAAGCCAGAGCAGTTGAAGCTTTTGTTTGCGTAGATTGGGGTTTTATTTTTCTTAGTACTGTGGCTAAATTTTATGCTAGAGCTAAAGCTATCCTTCAAAAATCAAAAAAAGAAAAAAAATGATAGGCCATGTACAAGAGGGTGGAACTGTTGGAAATCGCGAGCTGAACATCTCGTTACCTTGATGCGTACACACCGATTCCATTAAACTCCTGTTTTGGGAGTGTTCCATAGATGTCTCTTTTCAAGAAGTGCTTCGTGCTTAGATGCTTTCAGCGCTTATCACTTATCGCGTAGCTGCCCTGCGTACCTTGTCAGATAACAGGTGGACCAGAGGCGACGAAACCTCGTTCCTCTCGTACTAGAGGTTCCTTTCCTTCAGACATCGAGCATCTCCAGTAGATATTAAACAAACTGCCTCACAGCGTTCTGAACCCAGCTCACGAACCCTTTTAATAAGTGAACACCTTCACCCTTGGCCGCCTACAGGACATGAGTGCTTAACACTCATTGTTCTTCTGCACGGCCAGGATAGGATGAGCCGACATCGATGTAGCAAGCCGCGCCGTCGATATGAGCTCTCGGGCGCGACAACTCTGTTATCCCCGGAGTAACTTTTCGGTCATCTCTAGCCCCCATTAAGGAGGACATAGAGGTTCGCTAGACCACAATTTCTTGTCTGAGTCGCATCTTGTTAGCGAATCAGTCAGGCTGGCTTTTGCTCTTGCACTCTACAGCCGATTTCTGACCGGCTTGAGCCAACCATTGGGCCCTGATGATATCTTTTCATCAGGGTGCCACCCCAGCCAAACTATCCACCTGCCGGTGTCCCTGCATGCAGGTAAGCAACGTAAGCTTCGCAGATTGGTGTTTCATTGTTGTCTAGATTCAACCTGACGACTGAACCATCAAGCGACTGCCAACTACACTACACAGCAAAACTCACGCCACAGCAACAGGCTATAGTAAAGTTTCACGGGGTCTTCACTTCCCACTGGAGATCTATGGCTTTTGCACCATAAGAGGGTGTTCGGAGGTTTCCAATTGGGGACAGTTAGGACTTCGTTACGCCACTCATGCGGGTCGTCAATCAAACGACAAGGCATTTCGCTCAAAACTGTTACAACCTCGTTGAGGCGGATACACATTTCTGTGCACCTCCTAACATCGCTGTTAGGTTCGGACTATATCTTCACTCATCGAGTGTCTGGCATATAGTCTCTGGGGATTCTTCTCATAATTGAGAAGCCTTTCCTGCTGATTGTCTCTCCAGTTTCATTTTCAGATAATTTTCTCCTCACGGAAAAAACTTACTAGAAACTTTCCTCGAGATGTCCCAGCATTTAGCCAGATTTTTATCCCGTCTTCTTTGGCGTCTGTTTAACTTCGGGTCTTAAAGCAACGAATGCTTACCTTAAGAGAGTTATAGTTACTCCCGCCGTTTACAAGCTCTTAGCTCCCTTGAAAAGGAGTTTGAAGTACTTGCACTGGGCAGGCGTCACTTCCCATACACAGCCTTGCGGCCTTGCGGAAAGTTATGTTTTTGTTAAACAGTCGAGCCCTATTAGTCAGTGCCCCCTGATATCGCCTTGCGACAATACCAGGGACCCCTTATACCGAAGGTACGGGGCTAATTTGCCGAGTTCCCTCAATTGGATTACACCTTCACACCTTAGGCTACTCACCTTGGGGCACCAGTGCTGGTTCTGGGTATAGTTATCCGGGATTTTTTCCTGTTCCCTTTTCATGGACTCCAGGAATAGGCCAAACGCCCCATAAGAGCGCTATTCACAGGTTTAATCAGGGTCTCATCATTACGATACTCGCCTGATTTATCCTGTTTAACATAAACGACAGTTTATGTTGGCTTATCCCAAAGTGTCAGAAACAAGACTTGCGTTGCCGCACATACCCGAACAGTAAGGGAATATTAACCCTTTTCCCATTCCCGCAAAACCATTTAGGAATGCGGTTAGGACTAACTTACCCTTGACTGATCGACATTGTCAAGGAACCCTTGCCCTTTCGGTGGCAGAGATTCTCACTCTGCTCAGATCCTACTCTCACCAAGATTCTCATTTCCCTATGGTCCACTCCTTCTTGCGAAGAAGCTTCTGCCCAATGGGAACGCCTACCTACCACACGCATTGCTGCGGTCTGCAGTATCGGTAGCCAGCTTAGCCCCGTCCATTTTCGGAGCCCATCATCTTGACAAGTAAGCTGTTACGCACTTTTTAAAGGGTGGCTGCTTCTAAGCCAACCTCCTCGCTGTCTATGACAATGGACATCCTTCACCCTTTCACACTTAGCTGACATTTGGGGACCTTAACTGCAGTCTGGGTTCTTCCCCTCTCGGGACGCAAGCTTACCCCACGCGCCCCCGTTTCCTGGCTTCTATGCAATGAGAACATTCGGAGTTGGACAAGGGACCGATCCCTTTCGGAACCTAAATCCCAAATCCGTATCTCTACCTTTCTCAAATACTCTGCCAAGACTTGACTGCGGCCAATTTTGGTAGGAACCAGCTATTGCCAGACTCGATTGGCTTTTTACCCCTAGCCCCAGGTTAGAAGAACACTTGCACGTAGAACCTCTGCAGGCCTCCACCAAGTTTTACCTTGGCTTCACCTTACCCAGGGTTAGATCGTCTGGCTTCGGGTCAAATCCGAGTGACTTCGGGCACTTTCATACCCAGTCCCTCGCAAGCTGCGGACATTCGCTTTCGCTTTGAATCATCTTTTGGATTATTCTTGCCACTCGAATATACTCCTTGGCCCGTTATTCGAAACGTACGGCACAACTCCTTAGAGCAGTACCTTACTATGACTATTAGGTTTCAGGTTCTTTTCACATCCTGCTAGGGATGCTTTTCAACTTTCCATCGCTGTACTCGTTTGCTATCGGACTCAAGACGTATTTAGGGTTGGAAGTTAATGTCTCCCAAATTCCTGCACAGTATCCGGTGTGCAGTACTCAGGAACATGTCAGTTTCGTTCTGCGCTTCCCTTACGCGGCTATCACGCTCTATGGCATTCCATTCCAGAAAACTTCGGGTCGCACAGCTACGAAGCAGATGACAGTCCTACAACACCACATCTCCGCCATGTTTCCATGGAAGATTCAGTTTGCCCTATGCTGCTTTCAGTCGCTCTTACTAACAGCATCTCAATTGATTTCTTTTCCTTTGGGTACTAAAACGTTTTAATTCCCCAAGTTCCTCATCCTCACGGATTAAATGAGAAGTCTCATTAAGGAATCTCTGGTTCAAAGGTTACGTGCACCTCGCCAGAGCTTAACGCAGCTTGTCGCGCCCTTCTTCAGCGCTTGAGCCGAGTCATCCACCTAATAGCGTAGGATCTCTTGTACATGGCCTCATCATTATCAACCGTTGCAGGCAACACCTATTAGATGATGCATGCCCTTACATAAAGTAAGCGTGAAAAAATATGTATGGACCCGTCGGGACTTTCAACATTCTGAGCGAGTTTTGGGGGATGCGAAGCATCCTCCTCTCTCTTTGCTCATTTCTCTCGAAGAGAAATGTTTTGAACCCGAAGCCTCCTCCTCATTTGGAAAATGCGGTTTGCATTCTCTTGCAAGGGAGGCGATCTACCGAATTGATCTACAGGCCCACATGAAAAAAATGTTAGGTTTAGCCAAATGCCAAAAACATGACAAAAAAGTAAAAAGGAGGTGATCCAACCGCAGGTTCCCCTACGGTTACCTTGTGACGACTTAACCCTCCTCGCTGAGATTAGATTCGAAGTAATTAAAAATTAATCCTCATCTAACCCCTACTCGGGTGGTTTGACGGGCATTGCGTTTTTCCCTTTTCAGGTACTTCGCGTTCCCACCGCACGTACGGATTTCCCGTATACGGCGAGCCCCCAATGCATCCGTTCCTTGAGATTTTGAATTTCATCCAAATCGGGGTTTGCCATTTCTGACAGTTCCATGATTTGCCTGAACAGCTCAAAGTCTCTTTTTCTGCTTGGTAGTCTTGGGACATTTTGCTCGAAGAAAGGAATTATCTTCTTGACAATCTCCTTCTTGTTTTGAACTTCAAATCTGTAACATAAAGAGTGATTAGCCCTTCTGTCTCTTTGAATGTAGACCTTGCCGCATCCAAAGAACTTTTGAAGCTCATCGAGCACTTCCTTGTCCTGATGCCGAAGTTTTAAGCTGAACTTGAGTTCAACTCTTGCTCTTCTTCTTTGCCGATTAACTCTGACATTGAATGAACCTTCGCCATCGACCAATCCAAGTATGTATTCGGAATTTAGCATCGAGGTTTACCCCCTTCCCATTTGGTACTATGGGGTAAGCTGACTTCCTACTTATATTTTGCTAAGCAGGATCTCCCAGGGTCATTAACAAAACTCTTTCGCCCATCGTGTTTGAGCTTTTATCATGATTTCCACCTACCACCGACCCGAATAGGTGTCATCATACTCATACATTCCTTGCGGAATGACACGCTAGGTTTTGCCTCAAGCCCTTCAGCGTTGTTCTTGCGAAAAACGCCTGCCATTTTGGCTACATTGGTTGGATTTTCACCAACTAGCTTCGTTAACTGCCTGGCACATTTATTTCGGTGTGTGCAAGGAGCAGGGACGTATTCACTGGACTGTGATGAGGTCCAATTACTAGGGATTCCAGCGTCATGATGATGAGTTACAATCCTCAATCTGAACTAGGGTAGGGTTTCGAGGCTTGACTTCCCCTTACGGGGTTGTATCCCATTGTCCCTACCATTGTTGCGCGCGTGTAGCCCAGAAGATTCGGAGCATACAGACCTACCGTAGCCTGCACCTTCCTCCTCCTTTCGAAGGCAGTCCTCACAAAGTGCTCGGTCAGAAAATTCCCCGTTAGCAATTGTGAGTGCAGGTCTCGCTCGTTGCCTGACTTAACAGGACACTTCACAGCACGAGCTGACGGCGGCCATGCACTACCTCTCGGCTCGTCAAGAAAGCCCTTTAGACTGTCTTTCATCCTGCCGTCGCTCCTGGTGAGATTCTCGGCGTTGAATTCGATTAAACCGCACGCCGCACCCCTTGTAGTGCTCCCCCGCCAATTCCTTTAAGTTTCAGCCTTGCGACCATACTTCCCAGGCGGCGAGCTTAACATCTTCATTACGACACTGCCCATTCATGAAGAATAGGCAACACCTTGCTCGCAGTGTTTACAGCTAGGACTACTCGGGTAATTAGCGAGGAAACCATTATTTTGTGTTTCTTTCCTTATCTCGTACTTAGTAGATGTATGCAATCTTTTCCGAGTTAATTCCAGAAATCCATGATTTCTCGTATCTAATCCGGATTGCTCCCCTAGCTTTCGTCCCTCACCGTCAGAACTGTTCTAGCCGGACGCCTTCGCCACAGGTGGTCCTCCTAGGATTATAGCATTTTACCGCTTCCCCAGGAATACCCCCGGCTCCTCCCAGTCTCAAGTCTACCAGTCTCTTCTGCACGTTGCTAGATTGAGTCTAGCAATTTCACAGAAGATTTTGCAGACCGGCTACGGACGCTTTAGGCCCAATAAATGTGGTCACCACTTGTGGCGCTGGGGTTACCGCGGCGGCTGGCACCAGTCTTACCCACCACTTATTCTTCAAGATTTTTGCTCTCAAAAAAAGCCTAGTAAAAACTAAGCACTTAGGGTCCCCTTATCACACTTTCGTGCATTGTAAAGGTTTCGCGCCTGCTGCACCCCGTAGGGCTAGGGCCAGTATCTCAGTGCCCTTCTCGGAGCTACCTCTCTCAAGGCTCCTACGGATCTCTGACTTGGTGGGCCTTGACCCCACCAACAATCTAATCCGCCGCCATCCCATCCTTAGGTGCCGAAGCTTTCAAGTAAGGAACATTCCAGTATCCTTACTCTATGGGGTATTATCCTCAGTTTCCCGAGGTTATCCCCCTCCTAAGGGCAGATTAATGACGTGTTACTGAGCAGTTTGCCTCTCTTGCGAGATGACTTGCATGGCTTAGTCGAACCCTAATAGCAGCAACCTCCCGCAGGATCAACGGGAATTTTATTGTGCAAAGCTGATTCTCGAATTGACTAAACCTAACTCGTACTTGAACATACATTCAAGTAGTCATCTTTCTTACGCATCCATTGCAGTGTCCATATGTGTTTTTAGAACAAATTATCTAAATATACAGACTGGAGGCGATAGAACAAGCAAGAATAGCTAGGTTCTTTATAAAGTTTGCTAATCCTTTTCGTGTACCGGGTAATTAATTAGAAGTTAAATTTTATATCCTGCTCAACTTTCTTCTTCTCTTCTCTTTCTTCATGCGCTTTCTCTGCCATTTCCAGCGCATCTGCCTTTTCTTCTTCCAGCGTCGAGAGTTTCGCTTCATGAGAAGCAAAGTTCTGATGTTGTTTATAAAGCTTGCTTTCTATCTTTGGAAGAAAAAATGCCCCGAACGGGAATTTCATTAAGGGTCGCATACCTCCACCATAGGTCGTGGAATCGAAGATTCCACTAATCTGCGGGGTGTATCGGGCGCAGCCCTTACTTTTGAACCCGTGTCATCGGCTTTTTTTGATGAAACCGGAAACTGTCCGATTTCCACCACGAAAAGCCGAGATGATTGGCCGGACTACACCATCGGGGCGTGGGCCTGATGAGATTTGAACTCATGACCACTGGCTATCTTAGTATCCTAAGTGCTTAGAACGCGGACGTATAAGACCAGCGCTCTAACCAGCTGAGCTACAGGCCCAGGATTCAATGAGAAAAAGGTTTGTATATAAAAGTTGCGTATTGTGGCTTTGTCAAAATTTTGAAAAGATTTAAATATATCCTGTTTGAGTTTACATAAAATGAAAAAACCCAAAGGGGGTGAAAAGGTGGTGAAGAATATGTCAAAAGTAGGAGTATGGGCTTTCGCAGTAGGCCTAGTTTTAGCAGCAATCATAGCATTGGTAAGCGCAGCAGCGGTGCCTCCATGGTCTGTTATCGTGCTGGCGTTATTGGGAGTTGTTGCAGGACTTCTAAACATTAGTGAGAAGGAAGTTCAAACGTTCTTGGTTGCAGCGGTTGCATTTTTGCTAAGCTTCCAGTCGCTGAGCAAGGTTGCTGAAATACTTCCAGTCGGAGCTGCACAAGTAGGAGCATTCTTTGGCCTGCTAGGAGTGTTTGTTGCCCCAGCTGCAGCAATTGTAGCTGTTAAGGCGTTATACAACATAGCAAAGGATTAAATCCTTTGTTTTTTTCTTTTTTAGAAGACTTCTATTAGCTGGATTTTGAAACTTAGCTGTTTTCCGGCCAAGGGATGGTTAAAATCTATTGTAGCATCTTCATCGGATACCTGGGTAATCTTTGCCGGCATGTTTCTTCCGTCTGGGAGACTTACCATCAGCATCATGCCTGGCTTCAGCTCTTCTTTTGGAAGTTCGGTTCTTGGAACTTTTACAACAAGCTGTGGAAGTGGCTCTCCATAAGCCTCTGAAGGCAATAGATTGACATTTTTAGAATCTCCTTTTTTCATGCCGACGACTGCCTGCTCGAAGCCTGTTATCACCTGCCCTGAGCCGATTTCAAACTCCAACGGTTCACGGCCCTTTGAGCTGTCAAAAACAGTGCCGTCTTCAAGGGTTCCTTCATACTCTACTTTTACCTTATCTCCTTTCTTCAGCATGAAAATCACCTCGCCAAAACAAGCAGAACCCATTTCAGCGGAAATGAAAAAACCGGATTTGTATTTAAGAGTTCCGATTAAAAAAATGCGACGGCTGGGACTTTCGAAAGGGCAGCATATCCCAGAGTTCGTGGGACTGCAAGTCCCACTTGACTGCGGGGGTCCACTCGAGAGCTATGCTCGAGCAGTGTGCCAAAAGATTTCTCTTTTGTGCATATCGGGTGCAACCCTTAGTTTCGAACCCAGGTCACAACCTTGGCAAGGTCATATCTTAACCGCTGGACTACCGTCGCATTAAATTGGCAAAGCCAGTTTATGGCTTCACCAATGGGCCCGACCAGAGTCGAACTGGTGACCTTCTCCGTGTAAGGGAGACGTCATAACCACTAGACCACGGGCCCTTAAGTCGTGAGACTTCTCGCAAATTTAAAAAGGTTATGAATAAGTTTAAATATGGTAGTTGCTAAACCAGAGCCATGCAGGAGAAAATCTATGAGATGCTTTTTGAGAAAGATGATGTTACATGGCAATCCCTCCTTTATGAGCTTGTCAAGAAGGAAGAGATGGACCCATGGAACATTGACATTACGGGGCTGACAAAAAAATACATCGAGATGATAAAGGAGATGAAGGCGCATGACTTCAGGATTTCGGGAAAGGTCCTTCTTGCTGCTGCGATACTTCTGCGGATAAAATCGAATAGGCTGGTTGGGGAAGACATCGACCAGTTTGACAGATTGCTTGCAGAGCCTGGCGAAATAGAAGAGGTTCTTGACACATTTGAGGATGATTATGAAAAAGGCAAGGAAGAGCACCCAAGCTTGATTCCGAGGACGCCCCAGCCAAGGAAAAGGAAGGTTTCAATATTCGACCTTGTGGAGGCGCTTGAAAAGGCGCTTGAGGTAAAGCAAAGGAGGATTCTCCAGAGGATACCCGTTATGATGGATGCTCCTGCAAAGGTAAGGGACATTTCCGAGATAATAAAGGAGATTTACTTTAAGGTAAAGCACTTATTTGGAGTGGACAAAATAAAGCATCTCACATTTGCTGAACTCTGCCCAAGCCAGAGCAGGGAAGACAAGGTTTACACTTTCATCCCGCTTCTTCATTTATGCAATCAACGGAAAGTGGAGCTTAACCAAGAGATGCATTTCGGGGAGATTGATATCGGGCTGAGGGAAGAGATAAAAGGATAGTGTTGTGTTCAGTTAGCTTTTTAAGTCGGTTTTGATTTCCCCAGGGAATGGAAGAAAGGCCAGTGATTCAAAATGCGAGATTGATTGCCGAGCGGGTAGCATATCACATCTTTAACCACTCTTTTTCTGACAGCTATTTGGATAGGGGGGTTCGAGACGTTCTTCTTTTCGGTTCCACTTTAAGGGAGAATCCTCATGACATAGACATGCTAGTCATCCATACCCTGCATGGCTTGGAAAGTTTCGGGATGATTACAAGGTATGATGAGAAAAGCGGGCGCATGGTAGTTGATGATGAAGTAAAAATCGAGGAAGGAAGATATAATGCCGAAGCAATACTAGAAACTTTGGGGTCGCCTTCGTTTGAAGATTTTTATGAAGCTAAGGAGTCTATTGAAGTAAAGGTGCGAAACGCTTCTTGGGAAATCACAGAGTGGCCGTTTAAAGGAAACTTCCCTTTTGATGATGAAAATATAGAAGTCTCAGCTAAGAACCCAAGAGAGTTCTATGAAATAATAGCATCGGAAGTTGAGAGCAGGCTTCGCAGGGATATGGCTGTTGAGGAGATAGGAAGGTATCTTGGGCAAAACGGATTGGCAATAAATAATGGGACTTTAGACTTGCATGTCATGCATCAAGATTTGCTTTTGCCAGAAACAGGACAGGAAGATAGGGAAATTGCGATAAAGCAATGCAGGGACCCTTCATTTTGGCACACTGTCTTAACAACCGGAAGACTTTATGACAGACAGGCAGGAGAGTTCTCGCCAAAGTTTACAATTCCGATTGAAGCGATGTATCCCCACGCTGCCGAATTGTTTACTCCCAAATAAAAAAGTGGGGCTGCCGTGATTTGAACACGGGTCTGACGCTTTTCATCTCATTGATGGTGCGGTGCACCTGCTCGATGAAACCCCGAGCGCCAATGATAGTTGCTGCAGCTTAATGCTGTACCAGGCTACACTACAGCCCCTTGCGAATTTTAGCCACAAAAAATCCTTCTGTATCATTGTCCTGAGGCCAGATTCTCAGGCAGTCTTTGATTCTTTTGTCGTAATTTTTTCCTTCAAACTCCAAAATCGGTTTTGACCTCTTTATGTTCAGCTCAAATTTTTCAATTTTTGCATTTTCATGCTTTGTGATGAGGTTATCGATAACCTCTTCATTCTCTTCAGGCTCGAGCGAACATGTTGAATATGCCATTACACCATTTTCTCTTAGATTATTAAATGCAGTTTCAATCAAAATCTTCTGCTGGGCTGAAAGCCTTTTGACCATGTCCGGGTTCCATATCAGAAGCGTTTTGAAAGATTTCCTTATAGTGCCTGTTCCCGAGCATGGGGCATCAACAAGAATCCTGTCAAAATTAAATCCTTTAAAGCGCCTACCCTCCATCATTGTAATCAGGTGGTTTGTCATGCCCATCCTTTGAAGGTTAATGCCGAGAGGGGAAATTCTTTCGCCCTTGACGTCATTTGCAATTATTATTCCCTGATTTTTCATCATTGCAGCAATTTGTGTTGTCTTGGAGCCGGGGGCTGCGCACATGTCGAGAATAAATTCTCCGGGCTTTGGTTCCAGCACCATCGGCGGAATCATTGAAGCAGCTTCCTGAGTGTAAAAATATCCCAGGGAATGCTCAGGAATATTCCCGATATCGCGCCGTTCCTTTTTATGGTGCTCAATCCAAAATCCTTCTCTGCACCAGGGTATTTGCTCTAGATTCCATTTTTCCTCGAGGCGTTTTTTGAGCTCTTCAACGGATGCCTTAAGCGTGTTCACCCTAATTGACCGTCTCAAGTATGTAAGGGAAATTTTTTTGAATTCCTCAAAGTCCGTCAATCTGGAATATCTTTCAACAAATTTCTCCTTGAATATTACCTTATCCGCATCCAATTTCCTTCACCATATAAGGGCCTTCTTTTGCATATCGGAGTTTTCTGAAGTATTCCTTTGCTCCAATGCCTGCTATAACTACCACTTTGTTTTTCCCATTTTGCAGGGAAATCTCCTCTGCAATTGCCATCAGCCTTTTTCCAATCCCGCGGTGCTGCACATTCCCAATCTCACCAATCTCCGTGGATTTTCCATATACGCGAAGCTCCCTCACCAATGAGCTTTTGTTTGCAATCTCTCTCCTTAATGCCTGCGAAGGAAACCTAAGCCTGCAAAAGCCGACGATGTTACCCCTTTTTACGTCAATTGCGGAAATGAAAAATTCTTTTCCTCCGGAGGCTTGGTATTCAGCTGTTTTGTACTCTATTTCGCCGGAATGTTCGTCTGTTTTCGGCTCCCTGCATCTTATGCACCTGCATTTAATTCCCTTCTCCATTGCAAGCTTCTCAACATACTGCCTCAAATTCGTTTTATCCACGCCATCTTCCGTCATGAATGTGGGAATATCACGCTGGACGCGCATGATTCGAATCCACTCCGGGCAGATTTTCTTGAACTCGCAGATAATATCGGCAGCCTCCTGCGTTGAAATTGGCTTGAATTTTCCTGCAAGCCATTCCTCATAGAGATTTGTCCCGCGCAGCACAAGGCATGGATAAATCTTGAGCATATCCGGGCGAAAATCTTCATTATCAGCATACTCTTTCAGGGCTTTGATGTCCCTCTCTTTTGAAACTCCGGGCAACCCAGGCATGACGTGGTAGGCAACCTTGAAGCCAAGGTCCTTGAGAAGCGCTGTAGCTTTTTTGCTCTCTGCAGAATCATGCCCGCGGTTGATTTTTTTTAGAACATCGTCGTATATTGTCTGAACGCCAAGCTCTATTTTTGTAACCCCCAGCTCAAGAAGCCTGTTTGCAATTTCAAGCGTAGCATAATCCGGCCTTGTTTCTATGACTAGGCTTACGCACCTGATGTTTGAGCCTTCATTCAGGGCGTGCTCTTCATCGATTGACGCATTTCTCGCTGATTTTTGTTCAAGCATATTTTTATTAATCCTGCCATCCCTTTCCTTATTATGACTTGAAGAGGGGACTTCGAAAAATTCCCTAAACTTTTGACGGTTAAATCTTCCATCCTTGTAGAATAGCCTTGAAAAGTCGTTCATCGCCTGAAATGCTTCTGTGATAAATTTTTTCTGGTAATCTTCATCTTCCGATGGAAATGTACCTCCCATTATAATGAGTTCAGCCTTTTCCGGAGAATGCCCGAGCAGAATATATTGCTCCAGCCGGTTCATTGTCTGCAAATAAGCGTCAAAATTATTCCTGATTGCGCGCCTTGTTGCAGGCTCTTTTCCGGTGTAGGATTTTGGGATGTCGCCGAAGACAGAATTTAAGCCTCCGGGGCAGTAAATGCATGAGCCGTGCCTGCAATTTGAGGGCCTTGCCATAATCGCAACTGGAGAGACGCCTGCCAGGGTTCTTGAGGGCTTTGAGACTAATGCCCCGCTTAAGTGCTGGCCAATCTCTATGTCAGTTGGGATTTTTTTCAGGCCGTATTTGGAGCACAGCTCCAGCTTAATCCTTGAAAGCTCATCCTTTGCAGGCTTTTTCTCCTCAAACCTCTGCTGAAGCTCGGTGTAAAAGTCCATATTCGGGTGGATATTCGATTGGTATAAAAAAGTAATCATAAATCGCTGTTCAGCGGCTCTTTTTTGAGGTATTTCGAGATTTCTATCACTATTGCGCCTGTCGTCGAGATTATAACTATTGTAATAAATTCAGCTATGCTTAGGGAAACCATGTCCAGGTATTTTCCAAACGGGGGAAAAAATATCGAAGCCGCGATTATCGCAAATGAGCTCATTGCGGCAATTACAAGGTACCTGTTTTTGAAGAAACCAACCTTTGCTGTTGGGTAGATTGTTGACCTGCATGAGAACGCCTGATAGAATTCGAACATGCTTATTGTCAGGAAGGTTGCAGTCTGAGCCTGGGTTAAATCACCTTTCTGGAAATAAAACCAGCTGAACACGGACAATGCGACAATGACCATTGCTATCGGATAAAAGACTATAAATGCGTTAAGGCCGCGGTAGATTGGCTCATCCTGCTTTCTCGGCTTTCTGGACATGGCATTTGGCTCAAATGGGTCTGCGCTCAATGCAATGGCAGGCAATCCGTCAGTCACCAAATTGATGAGGAGTATTTGGGTTGCAGTAAGCGGCAATGGCAGGCCGAAAATAATTGCGAGAAAGATGATAAAGACTTCTCCGATGTTTCCAGAAATCAAAAATGCAAAATACTTCCTTATGTTGTCATAAGTTCCACGGCCTTCTTCAACAGCGTTAACGATAGAGGCAAAATTATCGTCTGTAAGTATCATTGAGCTTGCTTCCTTGCTTACATCTGTCCCCGTGATGCCCATTGCAATTCCTATGTCTGCCTTCTTTAATGCAGGAGCGTCATTAACACCGTCGCCCGTCATTGCAACAACATGCCCTTTTTTCTTGAGCGCATCAACAATTCTTATCTTGTGTTCAGGATTTACCCTTGCAAAAATATCTATGTTCTCCACAACCCTGTCAAGGTTTTTTATTTTTTCAAGCTCGGCGCCGGTAATTGCGCGGGTTCCGAAGCCAATCTCCCTTGCAATTGCCTTTGCTGTTGTCTCATTGTCGCCCGTAATCATGACGACCCCAATTCCGGCTTTTTTGCATTTCTCCACTGCAATCTTAACCTCCTCTCGAGGGGGGTCTATCATTCCAACCAGCCCGACAAATGTAAGGTCTTTTTCCGGATGGGAATTTTCGATTTTCTTGTATGCGATGCCCAAAACTCGCAGGGCATCGTCTGCAAATTTCTTGTTCAGGGAGAGTATTTCCTCTCTTTTCTTTCCGGTAAGTTTTTTTGCCTTTCCGCCTTCATGGATGAAATTGCATAACTCCAGCACAACCTCGGGAGCGCCCTTGACGAATGCGTATTTTCCGGTTTTGTGCTTGTGGATTGTAGTCATCATCTTGCGCTCGCTCGTAAACTCTATCTCGTCGATGCGCAAATACTCAGATTCGAGCCCTTTCTTCTTCAGGCCGGCTTTTTCCGCGCTGACAATAAGGCACCCTTCGGTAGGGTCTCCAATTACAGATCCTTCTGACAGCTCTGCATTGTTGTTAAGCGCCCCGATTTTCAGAAGCAGCTCAATTTCCTCAAGTTCGATGGGCTTTCCTTTATGCAGGAATTCACCTTTTGCGTCGTAGCCTGAGCCGCTGACATCTATGATTTTATCGTTGGCAAAAATCTTTTTCACAGTCATCTCATTGACGGTTAATGTGCCGGTCTTGTCCGTGCAGATAATGGTAGTTGAGCCCAATGTTTCAACGCTTGGAAGCCTTCTTATCAGGGCGTTTCTTTTCAGCATCCTTTGGGTTCCAAGGGCAAGGGAGATTGTCACAACTGCAGGCAATCCTTCCGGAATGGCTGCAACTGCAAGAGAAACCGAAACTATAAGCATATCACTCCAGGGGATGCGGTGGACGATTAAGCCTGCGCTGAAAACAATAATCGCAATTACAATTGTTATGTAGCCAAGAACCTTTCCGAGGCTGTCCATCTTTTTCTGGAGGGGGGTTAGTTCTGGCTTAACCTCTTCAATGAGTGCGGCAATCTTCCCAATCTCTGTCTGCATGCCGGTTGATGCGACAATCGCTTTTGTACGCCCGCTTACCGCTATTGTGCCTGCATAAACCATGTTTTTTCTTTCAGCCAGAATGGTTTTTTCATGCAAAACTTCATTGCTCTTTTTTACGGGCTGGGATTCGCCAGTCAAGGCAGCCTCCTGAGTCTGAAAATTGAATGATTCAATCAGCCGGGCATCTGCCGGAATTTTATCGCCGGTCTCAAGAAAAATTATGTCGCCGGGCACAACCTCTTTTGAATCAATCTCCTTTTTTTGGCCGTCCCTAAGAACGGTTGCCTTTAGGGACGCAAGTTTCTTAAGGGCTTCAATTGCGCGCTCGGCACGGTATTCCTGAACAAACCCAAGCACAGCAATAAGGACAAGTATTACCAGGATTACAATTGCATCAACATACTCCTCAAGAAATGCGGAAATTATGACTGCTGCAATCAGAATCCATATGACTATGCTCCTGAACTGCCTAAGGAAAATCTCAAATGGAGATACTTTCTTTGCTTCCCTTATCTCGTTTAAGCCGTATTCCTTTAGCCTTTTTTCTGCTTCTTCTTGTGATAATCCATTCAGGGAGCTTTTGAGGCTCTTTAGGACATCCTTTACAGGCATCCCGTGGCTCATTTTTTCTCCTCTTTCCTTTCCTCAAATGAAATCATCCAGCGGTTTAGCTGATGGTCGTAAGAGAACACTACGCTGTATTTTTTGCTGCGGTCAAGGGCAAAGAGTAGCTGCATAGGTATGGTAGTCTCAAAGCTTGAGCCGCGCCTGTACAGTTTCCTGCGAATTTCCAAGACCATACTTACTTCTATACTCCTTTTTATTCTTATTTAATTGCATATTAAAATACTTATATTTAAGCCTTTTCTCTTCAAATTAATATTTTCTATACTGAAAATATATCCAGAACTACTTTTTGGCTTCTTTTGCTGGGGCTGCCTTTGCCGATGCAGTCTCTGCTTTCTTCTCTGCAGGAGCTCCTGCAGCAGCCTCTGTAGGCATTACTGCCTTGATAATCTCATCAGGTATTGCAGCGGCCTTTAGCTTTGCCTTAATCTCTGAAGAGGCTTTTCCTTCCATCTCCTTAATTATTGCTTCTGCAGCCTTGGTGAACTCAGCGCGCCTCTTCTCTATCTCTTCCTGCATCCTCTTGCGCTCTGCCTCAACCTTTGCCTTTTCCTCAGCAGTAAGCTCGGTTTTCTCTGCCTTTATTTCCGCATCGAATTTTCCAGCTTCAACTTCCCTTATGGCTTCAACAGCAGATTTTCCTTCGACAAGAATTCCCATTGAGTTGCATGTTCCTATTATCTCTTTGACGCGCTCCTTCAGGGTTTTTCCAAGCATCGCAGATTCCTTCATTTTTGCAACCTTTATGATTTGCTCGATGAGAATGTCAGCAACCTTCTCGGTGTTCGGCTTTCCGGAGCCCTTTTCAATCCCAACCTCTTTCTTTATCAGCTGGGATGCAGGCGGAGTTCCGACAGAAATATTAATGTCCTTGGTTTCAGAATCAATCTGCACCTTGACAGGAACCTGCATGCCCTTGAACGCATCTGTCTTTTTGTTTATTTCTGAAACTACCTGGCCTATATTGACGCCCATTGGCCCAAGAGCAGGGCCTAGCGGCGGAGCAGCGGTTGCCTTGCCCCCTTCAATAAGCACTTCGATAGTTTGCAGCATATTCTTGAGAAAACAATAGTTGGTTTAAAAAGGTTTATGTTGGAGACGGGTCCTAAAATTTGACCTTTATGTTTAGATACTGACCCGTCTCCAACATGCTAAAAATCGTCGATAAGACACCACACCTTTAGTGTGTTGAGCGATTGACGATTTTTATCATGATTCCTCTGCTTCTTCCTCTTCGGATTCCCTTCGGATAACCTTCACAGCATCCATCTTTACAGTTATCGGGATGGGAACCGCAGCCTCAAGGAGCTCGACAACGACCTCTTCCTTTGCGCGGTCAATTCTTGTAATCTTAGCTTTCTCGCGCTTGAACGGCCCTGATATGATTTCGCAGATATCATTCTTTTGGATGTTGATTTCAGTCTTTACCTGCTCAAGTATATGCTCGATTTCCTTTATGTCAATGGGCTTGGCAAGGATGCCTCTTGCGTATGGAACATTAAAAGCTGACTGTTCAGCATCTGTCTTTGTTCCGGCTTCCACGAAAATATAGCCGCGCATGCCGTGAGGCCTTACTACAGAGTAAACCTCGAGCTTTTTTCTTTTAGCGTTAGAGCTGACAAAGTCCATCACCTGGTCTTCGCGGTTTGCCGTTGTCCTTAATGCATATATCGCCGATGCGTTTCCTTCCATGAGTTCCATCACCTGTCAAACAACAATGTTTTAAGCATCACAATTATGAATCCTATGAGGCCGATTATAACCATCCCGAGTCCTGCAACCTTAACAATGGTCTTGTATTCTTCCCTTGTAGGCTTTTTTGTAATCCTAAGCACCCTGATGCATTCCCTTAGGAATTCCCTTGTCCTTGAGAGATAAGCTGAAAGTTCCATTTTAGTCCACAAATTCGATTCCGAGCTCGTTCTCGATTTCCTTCTTTCTCCTGTCTATTATTGTACGGCCTGTCCCGAATATCTGGGATGATTTAACACCTGTTACTATAAGCATTGTCCTTATGGTCTTGTCGAGGTCTTTGGAAATCTGGGCGCCCCAGATAATCCTTGCATCATCATCCAGCTTGGATGATATTGCTTCAACAATCTTCCTTGCCTCGTCCAATGTCATGTCTTCTCCGCCTGAAATGTTTATCAATGCGCCATTTGCACCTGAAATGTCAACATCAAGCAGCGGATTAGTGATTGCCTTCTCAACTGCTTCGGCTGCGCGGTTTTCAGTGTCAGACTCGCCAACCCCTATCAATGCAACACCGCCGCCCTTCATTACTGCGCGGATGTCTGCAAAGTCCAAGTTAACAAGGCCCGCCTTTGTCACAAGCTCCGCGATGCCCTTTACGGCATTTGTAAGAAGCTCGTCTGCAACCTTAAATGCTGTGTGCAATGGCAAATCAGGGGCAAGCTCCAAAAGCTTGTTGTTTGGTATGACTATCAATGTATCGACTATCTGCTCCAGCTTTTCCAAGCCAATAACTGCATTTTCAAACCTCTTTTTGCCCTCCATTGAGAAAGGCATTGTGACAATTGCGACAGTCAATGCGCCAAGCTTTTTTGCGGTTGAGGCAACAATCGGCGCAGAGCCGGTTCCTGTCCCTCCGCCAAGGCCGCAGGTGATGAAAACCATATCGGCACCTTCCAATGCCTTCTTGATTTCCTGCTCGTTTTCCCTTGCAGCTTCCTCTCCGAGCTGGGGGTTTGAGCCGGCTCCAAGGCCTTTTGTAACTTCTCTTCCAATGAGGATTTTCTTGTTGGCGGTTGTGTAAAGGAGGTCTTGTGCGTCTGTGTTGATTGCAACTGTTTCAGCCCCAACAATGCCGACTTCGCTTACCCTGTTTATTGTGTTATTGCCCCCGCCCCCGCAGCCAACGACCTTGATTGTTGCGCGCTGCTTCCTGAGGTAAGATTCAAGCTCCGCATCAATCTGGGTAGAGTCAACTATTGCCTCCTGCCTGACATCAAGGTACGGGTCCGGTTTGGATGGGTCAATTACTGCCATTTTACAGGGTTTCTTTTGCTAGTATCCTATTTAAACTTATTTATTTTTTTTGGTGAAAATAATTTCCTTCACAGTGGGTATTATTTTCCTTATTTTTTCCTTCACCTGAGTGGCTACTTCTTCAGGAATGTCATAGTGGGTGGCGGCAGTTATCGTGCCTTCATTCTCTTCCACGCTTATGTCGTGCCCAAAAAAGATTTTAAGGTAGCTTTCAACCTTTTTTGAATCTTCCGAGATGATGCGGTTTACCTTCAATGAATAATTAAGCTGCTGCGATGCAAGCGGATGGTTAAAGTCAACCAAAACCCTACCGCCGCCAACCGTTTTTATGGCTCCAATAAGGCCGTCTATGTTGACCTGCAGTCCCGGAGCAGCCATGATGTTCTGCTCAGCAAACTTTTTTGCCGGAATCATCCTGACAAGCTTGGAATCCTTCCTTCCAAAGCCTTCTTCCGGTATGATTTCCAATGTCGCTTCTGAAGGGGCTTCAGCTTTTTCAAGGTAATTGTCCATTCCCTTTATGACCTGCCCTTCGCCTACGCACACAATCATCGGCCCATAAGTTGAATCTTCATTGTAAATTCCCTCTTTCTTTGCTATCTCTTTGTCGGTTGTGTCAAAGACTGCATTATCATCTTTAGTGCGCCCCGTGTATTCAATCTCGACAAAATCGTGCTTCTTTATCTTGGCCATAAGGTTTGCCTCCTACCTCGTTAAGAAACTCAGAAGGAGTTATGGAAAAGTGGAAAGGCTTTGTTTTTAAAACTTTTGGTCAATCCTGATGATTTTCTCCTTTGAGGTCAAGCCGGAGATTATTTTCACATCCTTCTTTAAGTGTTTTCTCAAAAAGGAGATTACCTCAATATTCGCCTTGTTGTGCTCCGGCTTTGCGTGCACATTCATCCTGTATGCCTGCCTCGCTGCGTCAAAGCCCAGAATCTCTGTCTTTGGCTGGTTGACCCTTACAATTATCCTGAAAACCGGCTTGCCTATTTGTAGTCTCTCCATGTGTGCTTGCATTTGGTGCACCTAAGGAATTTTGTTTCAGGCTCGTCTGCAGCCCTTGTCTGAATCATCCAGTAAAACGCCTCGTCATTGCTGCACTTTGGGCATTTTGCCTTTGTTTTCGGGTGCACCTCAAATTCGCCGTGAACAACCTCTACAGCCTTGTGGGTGTCCCTGACTTTTTCCTTTATTTCTGTAGTTTCAACTGGCGGGGATTTATAGCCGCATGAGCATACAAACCTCTTCTTCTTGTCCTCAACCTTTGGGCGCATTATCGAGCCGCATTTTGGGCAGAACATTTTATCACCTGAATAAATTTATCATTTCCATGAATGCAATCTTGACGTAGCCGAGGAATGGCACCCTGAACAATGCCCTTCCAATGACGCGCTCCTCGCTGATGTCCTCCTCATTAACATTGGCAAATCCCTGGTTAAAGTCCCCCTTTGTCTGGAAGTGAATTTTTCCATCTGAATTCCATTTTCCAACAACACGGTGGATTATAGGGTCCGGCCTGTTTGCTGAAAACACTATCACATCCCCACTCTCTATATCTGATGGGCTTTTTCCGATGAGAAACATTATATCGCCCTTGTTGAAGCCGTTTTTGAAGGGAAATTCTGAAAATTGCTCCTTTGTGATGTTTCTTGAAACATACCATTTTTGCTGGGATGCCCACCACTCGTCAAAGCTGCCTTGATGCTCCATTGAGCCGGAAACAACAGCAACTATCGGGTGGGATGTTGAGAGCATTAATCCGAGGAGCGGGTAAACAACAAATTTGATTAAGACAAATGCAAGTATTACATTTGCAATCCAGCTCCAGATGCTGTTGTCTTCCCAGATGAACCACCAGAACTTTTTCAGGTAGCGCTTTGCTTGGCTCCAATCCATAACTCAAGCAATTTCTAAAACTCTTAAAAAGCTTTGTGTTTCGGTGCCTACGGATTTCCATGGGCTTTTGCTTTCTTGTTGAATTCAAGTGCTAGGTTAGTCCAATAGACTAAATCTTTTTTATTCTCTGTGCCTTGCTGGTTAACAAAAACAAACCCTTTCATTGGCCTCCCTGTAAAATCCATTTTTCTGCAACCTTTCTTTTTGAGTGCCTCTTCATATATTCCTGGGTCGAGCCGAACCATTAAATCTTCTTTTAAAATTCCGACACACATTTTCCCACATACCATAAA
The DNA here is from genome assembly GCA_035289105.1 of Candidatus Nanoarchaeia archaeon. GTDB lineage: Archaea > Nanobdellota > Nanobdellia > Woesearchaeales > JACQSR01 > JACQSR01. The sequence goes on along the minus strand of DATDYF010000027.1, from coordinate 8,193 downwards.
CGTCAATCCACCCATCATTTTCTTCTCATCTACTTGCGTATTTTCAATTAAAATATCTCTTACTCTTTGTGCAAGTTTTTCGTTGTAAACCATATAAACTCATATTATTTATGTGAGGAGCTTTTTCCGTAAATCAATCCAACCAAACTTCCAACAACTGCTCCCGTTACGAGATAAAATGCTCCTTCAACTAAGAGCCATGTTGAAAGAGAAGTCACATAATGCTTAGCTCCTTCGGCAAGAACTCCAACACCACCCATAATTATCCCATAAACCACTAATCCAAATATTAATCCTTCCAATAACGGTTTTTCTCCTCTTCTAAAAAGTTGGAATACATAAACAAAAGCTAAACCTTCTAATATGAATGAGATAAAGCCTAATGCTATAATTGGTTCTATTGAATAAATCTTTAAATCACTATAAACCTGCCAAAAAAGAACAAAATGCCAAACCGCTGCTATGATGAATCCAACTATAATGAATGCTATTACTCCTAAAAAATATTTTTTTATGTTCATTGTTTCACTTAAGCTCCTTTCTCGGGAGCCAAAGACCAATATAAAAGACAACCCCCATAATCACCACAAATGGCACTCCAATCGAAGCTCCAGAAGGGAATACTCCTGATGAAGTAAACATTCCGTAAAGTCCCTTACGTACATAGTAGCTTGTGATAACTATGCTATAAAAAAACATTGTGAGACTGGAAAAAGCTAAAGCAGACCATGCCCATTTTTCTCCGTTGCGATAAGGGCGCTGTGCTACATATGTCGTGAGAATGCTATATCCAATGTGCATAGCGCACATACTCACCATCATCAGTACCATCCAGAGACCCATATTAGGACTGGACGCAACAATTTCGCTCCATGACATACCGACAAACTTTGCATCTTCTACCCCGAACGTGAAAATCGTAGGACTAATAAAGAGAGAAGTGATTGGAACAAGAACTGCAAAAATTGCATTGAAGATTCCCCAGCCAGCCATAACTTTCCATCCAAGTGGGAGCCATCTTTTTAATTGTTGATTTTTCATTTTTATTTACGATTCCAATTTTCTTCAAAATAACTTCTTTTTTTGAAAATAACTATAAAAAAGATAACATTAGCAATTGTTGGAATAAGAATCTGCATGAGTCTTAATTGTTCTCTTACGATAAAAAAAGCAACTGTGCTATTTAGAATAAAGACTGAAATGTAAGAGAGTGCCCATACTGTCGCCCAGGATTTTCTATTCCAGAGAGCATATAGAAAGGTCATTGGTCCTACAATATCTAAAAGTAACACAACGAGAATGGCAGTGGCCCCATACACAAACACACCAAAAAGTGGTAATCCTGATTCATATAGATTAGGAGCGTTCAAAACAGATCCGACAGACCAGAGGATAAATACAACGAAGAGTATTTTTAATGACAATGGTATCGGCTTCCAACCTTTTTCTGTTCTATTCTTTTCTTTCATTTTTTATCCCACTCTTTATTGAACCAGTCCCACCATTTCTTCTGTTCTTCTTTACTGTGTTTTGTTTTTATTGTCATTTGATCTCGCATTGGTTTATGCGCTTTGTCAGTGGTAGCCATTACATGGGCATGACTTTTCATGGCAATATCCATCGCCTTCTCTCCTTCTAACACAAAATCGCACCCACACTTCATTTCGCCACTCATTTCTCTACATGTAAATTTTTTCATAGTTATCAGTAAACTATTTAATAAATAGCACATATTTAATGCTTTCGTCTACAAGCTTTCTTAATTGATTTTTATTTTTAAGTATTCGCTGGGAAAGCACTGCATATTCTTTCTTTATATGCCCTTTTGGAAAATATTTTAAATGTTTTACTCCCTTTTCTTGAAACAGATCGTCAAGTGTTTTTGGTGGGAGTCGCAGGGCAACCCCAAACTTACCACCTGAAATGAAAATGCGACCATTAACATAACCACCAACCGCACCAAAGACATTTTTGAATTCTAACTGGTGTGCTGTAGCAAACCTAGAGTGAACCTGCTCTAATAATTTTGTTATTTTGTTGAAATATTTGTTCTTCATCACCCAATAGATTAGAAATCTAATATAAATAATTTTCTAGTGCCTACCAACTTTTGTTTCTATACGCATTCATCAAGAAATCTACTCTTTAGGTGACGTTTACTTTACAGCTCAGATTTCCACAAAGCTTATATATGTGTTTATGTTTAAATGTAAGCATGGCAGTTAAAACCCTGACAATAACCGAAGATGCCTACAATAAGATACGGTACCTGAAGCATGGCGATGAGAGCTTCAGCGAGCTGTTCACGAGAATTGCTGAGGAGAAAATGAACGTTGCTGGCAGGTTCTTTGGAATGGCTGACCTCAGTCACAAAGAGGCGATGGAATGGAGGGAAAGTCTCAGAAAGTACAAGCGTGAATTTACCGCGTCTTTTGAGAAAAAGCAAAGGAAGATTAAGAGGGGCTAATGTACGTTCTCGACAGCTCTGCAATAATAGAGCTCCTGAGCGGCACCAGCCTTGGAAAAAAGGTAAATGATTTTGTAGGAGACGCCCCGTTGGCGGCAACTTCAATTTCGATAAGTGAAGTTGTGTCGGGAGCAAAGGGAAAAGCCTTTGAGGCTGCCTTGGGATTTTTTAATTCTGTGCTGATATTGGATTTTGACAAGGAATCTGCATTTGAAAGTGTTGAAATTGAAAACGCTCTTAGGAAAGCAGGGAGACTAATTGAAAGAACAGACATCTTCATAGCCGCAATCTGCAGGAAGCATGACCTTTGGCTGGTTTCATGCGATCCTGATTTTACAAACGTGAAGTCAATTAAAACCAAAATAATAACCCAAGTTGCCAGTGTTTAACTTCCCCGTGCAGAACAAGTTTTATATAATCGTAAGCGAAGTGTTGAAGAAATGATGGAATCCATAGTGCTGACAGCTGTTCTTGCTGTAGGTGTTTTGTCGCTTGTTGTTGCAGGGTTTATTGCGGCTTACATTATGAGGGCCAATCCGGGAACTCCCAAAATGAAGGAAATCTCTGATGCGATACATTCAGGCGCAATGGATTTTTTGCACAAGGAATATTACATCCTTATTGCTTTCCTAATCACTGTTTTTGCTGTGCTCTGGTTTTTAATCGGCCATAAGATTGCAGTTGCATTTATCATTGGTGGAATATTCTCAGCGCTTGCAGGCAATCTTGGAATGAGAATAGCAACAAAGGCAAATTCTAGGACGGCATTTGCTGTAGAGAAGGGCATGCATGAAGGGTTGAAGATTGCGTTTAGCTCCGGATTGGTAATGGGGCTTTGCGTTGTTGGCTTGGGGGTTATCGGTGTTTCCGTTCTTTATCTGGTGTTTGGCGACCCAAACATAATTTACGGCTTTGGCTTTGGCGCATCTTCAATTGCGTTGTTTGCAAGGGTTGGAGGCGGCATTTACACAAAAGCCGCTGATGTCGGGGCTGACCTTGTCGGAAAGGTTGAGAAGGGGATTCCGGAAGACGACCCGAGAAATCCCGCAGTCATAGCAGACAATGTTGGCGATAATGTAGGGGACGTAGCTGGAATGGGCGCAGATTTGTTTGAAAGCTATGTTGACTCAATTATTGCTGCAATGGTGCTCGGGGTTGGCGCAACAATTGCTTCAAGCTTTGACAATGCGCTTGTGACGCTTCCATTGGCGCTTGCCGGATTGGGGATAATCTGCTCTCTGCTTGGCGCATTGTTGGTCAGGGGAAAGAATGCCTATTCAGCAATCAACAGGGGGATATTCGGGGCTTCAATCTTAATGGCTGTATCGTCATATTTCCTGATAGGGTTTTTTGTTTCTGATGCAGGGTTGTTTTATGCAACAATTTCCGGGCTTGTTTCGGGAATTGTTATAGGATTATCTGCTGAATACTACACCTCAAATGAAAAAGGCCCGGCAAGGTCGATAGCAGAAGCCGCAAAAACAGGGGCAGGAACGAACATCATTGCTGGAATTTCAGTTGGTATGCTATCTACTATAATCCCCGTTCTTTCAGTTGCAGCCGCAATTTATGTTGCGTATCATTTTGCCGGAGTTTATGGGATTGCCCTTTCTGCAGTTGGAATGCTGTCTACATTAGGCATAACTCTTGCTGTTGACACTTATGGGCCTGTTGCGGATAATGCAGCCGGAATAGCTGAAATGGCAAAGATGGGGAAGGTTGTAAGGAAAAGGGCGGAAGAGCTTGATGCTGTTGGAAACACAACAGCAGCAATAGGAAAGGGATTTGCAATCGGCTCGGCTGCATTGACGGCGCTTGCGCTGTTTGTTTCCTTCAACGAGGTCGTGAAGCTGGCAGGGCAAACGCTAAACATTGACGTGATAAATCCAAATGTAATCATAGGATTGTTCATTGGAGGATTATTACCTTTTGTGTTTTCTGCATTGGCCATAAGGGCAGTTGGCAGGGCGGCTAACCAAATGGTGGAGGAGGTAAGGAGGCAATTCAGAAAAATTCCAGGACTGATGGCGGGGAAGGCAAAGCCTGATTACAAAAAATGCATCCAGATAAGCACAGGAGCGGCGCTGAAACAGATGATTGCTCCAAGCCTTATTGCGATAGTTGTTCCGATTTTAGTTGGGTTGTGGGACTTAAATGCTCTTGGCGGGCTTCTTGCCGGCTCCCTTACTACTGGCTTTTTGCTTGCTGTCTTCATGGCAAATGCAGGGGGCGCATGGGACAATGCAAAAAAATACATCGAGGCAGGAAATTTCGGCGGAAAGGGAAGCGATGCCCACAAGGCGAGCGTAGTCGGAGACACAGTCGGAGACCCGTTCAAGGATACTGCTGGCCCCAGCCTTAATATCCTGATAAAGCTAATGAGCATTGTGGCGATTGTGTTTGTGCCGTTGTTTTTGTGAGCGCCGGACAGCAAGATTTAAATACTAATCCATACATATTGATACGTATTGATACGAAATGATAAGAAAAGAGGATTTGCTCGTGACAAGGCATGCCCAGGAGAAAATGAATACAGAAGGCATCTCGCTGGCTCAAATCACGGAAGCATTGGAACGCGGTTCAAAATTTAGGCAAACAGATGGCTTTTTAAGCGTCTATGGATACTTTTCGGTGGCATACAAAATGGCCGGTGAAAAGTATTTGATAAAAACGGTTTTTTTAAATAGGTGATGGAAATGAAATGCGTTACGTGCGGAAAGTCTGCGATGGCAAGGAGGAGGGTAGAGTATCGGCAGTTTGGCGTGGTTCTTGGCAAGTTCGATGCCCTGGTATGCCCCCGTTGCAATGAAATTCTCTTTGAAGGGGGAGTCAGCGAGCAAATAGAAAGAAAGGCAAAGGAGCTTGGCATCTGGGGCTTGTCCAGAAAGGTACGAATTGGGACATCAGGTTCATCATTGGACGTGAAACTGCCGAAGAATATAGTTGAATTCTTGAACCTAAAAAAGGGGCAGGAAGTGGTGATTGAGCCAATGGCAGAGAATAAAATAGAAATTACTATAGTATAATGCCAAAAAAAGCAGAAATTGCAATCGGCGGACAGGCGCTGATAGAAGGCGTTTTGATGAGGTCGAGGAATCTTGCAGGAATGGCTGTCAGGCTGCCGGATGGAAAAATCAAAACAAAAGTTGAGATGCTGAAAAAGCCAAGTGCTTTCTGGAGAATTCCTTTCTTCAGGGGAATTTACAACCTCATCAGCATGCTTGTGGTTGGAATTAGAGCGCTGAATTGGTCTGCTTCCCAAACTGCCAAGGAAGAGGAAAAGCCGAGCGATTTTGCGCTTTATGTCACGATAATTTTTGCATTTGCGCTTGGAGTTGGCTTGTTTGTGCTTTTGCCGTATGTGCTGACATTTCTTATTGGAATCAGCGAGGATTCAAGCCCGGTGTTATTTAATTTTGTTGACGGCCTCATCAAGATTGCAATACTCCTCGCTTATGTCTATGGAATATCGCTTGTCGGGGAAGTCAAAAGGCTGTACCAATACCACGGGGCAGAGCATAAGGTTGTCCACTGCTATGAAAAAAATCTTCCCCTTACCATAAACAATGCAAAAAAATTCCCCACATTGCATCCAAGGTGCGGGACAAGCTTCCTGTTTATAGTGATTATTGTCGGCATAATTGTTTTTTCCTTTACTCCGCTGATGGCTTCTTTGTATCCTGACATTAATGAAATTCACTGGGCTGCAAGAAGGGCGATTCTCTTTTTCATGCGGATTTTATTATTGCCTGTTGTTGCGGGGCTTTCGTATGAATTCCTGAAGTGGAGCGCAAAATATTCCAGTCATAGGGTGCTGGGGGTTTTGGTGATGCCTGGATTATTGCTTCAGAGAATCACGACAAAAGAGCCAAGCAAAAAGCAGATTGAGGTTGCGATTGCCGCGCTGAGGCTGGTGGCGAAATAAAAATCCCGTGAAGATAAAAAACTGTCCAAAGCAAAGAGGCGTCAGATTTCTATGCCACTCTTAACGGCTTCCCTTACAATAGTGATATGCGCCTTTTGCCAGTTGAACTCGTCAGGGGTATAACAAAGGAAATCAACAGGGTAGTCTAAATTCCATTTTAGATAAAGGGGGGGAGACCGTTCCAAAGCGCCCTTTCCCCTGAACTTTTTTGATACAATAATAAGGTCTATATCGCTGTCCCTGTGCATACGGCCTGATGCCACCGATCCAAAAAGGTACATCTTTTCAATCCCATTACGTTCCTTGAATTTTTTCAGTTTGCTGATTATTTCAGTTTTTTTTGTGCCCATTCCAAAACCTCTTTGGTGTAACTTAGACTTTTTATGCAATCTTGGTGAGAGTAGCTTTGGGGCGAGTCAGGATAGCGGGATAATATATATGCTGGGTTTATAGCGGCGCATCGCTCTAATATTTTCTTTGGTGAGTTGGTAAGCTTAGCGAGCCTTGTCAGGTCGTGGATCTTCGGAAAAGAACCGGTTTTTTGAATAAGCAATGCCTTTAGCGCCTTTTCGGCTGTTTGCTGGCATAAAAATGATGCAACATTGTACCTATTACCATGAAAGTTGAATTCGGCAGAATCAAGGTCTTCTTTTGCCTGTTGCAGCCATCTTTTCGCTTCAATCTTCATAGTTAAATTTAAGCGCACCATCTTTATAAATCTATCGTGCAGCATTGACGAGGTTGCGATTGCCGCGCTGAGGCTGGTGGCAAACAAGGGTTAAGCCATGCCTACGATTCAGGCTCTATCACTATCTTGTTTCCCATCTTGGTGATTGAAATTTCTGTGTGCTCGTCGAGCTTAAGCTGTTTCTCCAAATCGCTGGGGACTCTGAGCACGAGGCCCCCTCCGCTTTTTGACAAGTGCCTGTAGAGTTTTAGCGGCTCTGGCCATACGCCAAGCTTTCTTGCCACTGCAATGGTCCTCTGGGTCTCCTCTTCATACGGGAACTCCTCATTGCATTTGTTGCATCTATCTCCCTTGACGATGAATATATATCCCTCTATATCGAGAGTAATATCCTCTGCTTTTATTAATTCGCCCTTGCCGCAAATTGCACATTTTCTCATTTTCCCTCAGCTCCGGTTATTATCAATATCTCCTTGTACTCTTCGTCCTTTACAAATATAAGCTTTCTGCTCTTTCCCTTCGACCTTGTGTAGGCCTCGTATTTGTTTTTTCCGGCCCTTTCGACCTTATACGCGTTTTCGATTGCATTTCTTAAGGACTCGGTGTCGTAATCCCATTTCCTCATCCAAGACAAGATAAAGTGCTTGCTCGGGCGGATTTTGTAGCCATCAACTTCCATATCATTCTCACTATCTTTTGTTATAACTTTGTGATTTAAATACTTTTCTATTTTTGGGCTTATTTGCCATTTTCGACCTCCAACAGCAAATTTTATAAAAGAGTGTTTTAGGTGTGCCTTTATGGAGGGAAAAAAGGGCTCTAAGACAGCCATTCTCGTGTTAGTTATCGTGGCAGCATTGTTGGTTATGCTTTCAATTCCCGTCTTTGCCCAGAATTCCAACAATCAGCTAAGCATGATTGCCCTGGTTCTTGACACCGTTCTTGTCGGAGGGGTGCTGTCGCTCTATCTGGGCGATTTCTTTGAGGGAAAGCTGAAAAAGGCGTTCTTTTTCGTGTTTGTCGCGATATTCATCTTTGCAGTCAACCACCTTATAGAAACACTGCTTCTTTTTGCGGGGGTGGAGCATTTCATGAATGAAATCATCCACCGCG
>DATDYF010000026.1:0-25863 GCA_035289105.1 Candidatus Nanoarchaeia archaeon | reverse complement strand
ACATCCAGTACAAAACTCGGTTGAAAGGTCCGGGGTGTCGGGCTGGCAATTTGGGTCTGTTTGGCCGCAGTTTGGCAACATCTGTTCAATTGGAGCAGGAATTGCCCCTTCTTTTTCCTTATATTGGTCGTCACCACAACAGCCATTAGCGAAAGGTGCTTCTTCTCCTATCCATACTCGATTGACTATATCCTCAAACGCACAGGCAATTTTACCAAGGAGTTGAGTATTACCATCACAAATTGAAGTGCAGGGAATTGCTCCCTTGCATAGATCTTCAGCATCGTCGGGCTGGCCATAAGTTATTGTAAAGAGGGCGTCTGATGCACCGGAGCCGAATTTGTTAAAGTTGGTGATAGAGATAGCTGCAGAATCAGTCTCCTGAAGATTACGCTTTAATTCTTCATCCTGCAGGCCATCTACCTCTCCTGCTTCATCACAATTGTCATCACTTATTACTTCACCATTGATATCCAGTTTACCTTTGTCATCAAAATAAACCTCACTCATGGTGGCTGATGATATGCAGTCTGTATTTGAGATGCTTATGCTCGCCTCTCCATTGCTCCTGCAACTGCAGTCTCTGGTGCACTCATCGCCATCAGAAGCGCAAACGCGCGAGAAGCCAGAAGCACCATCTGAGGGGGCGATGTCTTGGTTATTGTTATCACCTCCACATCTACCATCCGACGCTGCAAAAGGGATAAGCAGGAGGAATACTGGGATGAAGATAAGGAAGTTAATCTTACCCCTCATTTCACCCTCAGCTCTTTTGTCAATTCTGAAAAGATTCTTGCAGAATTAACATCATTGGTCATTATGTATGCATTCACTCCCGGCTGCGTGCAGAATATTTTCTTCCTGTTGTCGGCGTTATATTTCTCAATCGTTGGGCAGATTTCGGAATCGAAATTATTGTAGGAAACCGCAAGGACTTTTTGACCGAGCGTTGGGGCAGTGAGCAAGCCTGCAGTTTCTTTGTCTCCGTGCCTGTCGAGGAATATCGTGCTGTAATATCTCCTGTCCTTGAAAATGCCCATGTCGCCGTAAACTTCAGGAGAAACTTCGGGAAGGACATCGCTTTCAATCACCTGCATCCTGTTGAGGAATTCCGCCCAGCCTCCGCCTCCAGCAAATGAGATTGGCTCTTTTGAGAATATCAAAAGCTTGTATTTGAAGTTGTAATAAACATCTGCTCCGGAGCAAACCTTGAATGCTCCATCAGAGACTTTTGCATTGTCGCAGTAAGTCCGCAGCTTGCCGATTGCCTCCAGGAATGAAAGGAATGTTGAGTCAGCTCCCCTGTTCAGCGAAGCTCCGACAACGACTGCTTCATCTGTTTTCATGACGCAGAGATTGTTTGCATAGTAGAGATAATCGTACATGTGGTAGCTCTGGTTTGAGAAGTAATCAACAAAGTTAAGCGCCTCATCGCTGCTTCCGCATGCGAGTGTATAATTTGAAGTGTCGATTTTCAGCATTTCCTCTGCAATGAAGCTTGTCCTCGTGGTCCAGTCTCCTGCCCTGCAGAAAAAATCAGAGCCGTCGAGGTACTGCCCATCATTTACGCAGACTGGGAATGCGTTTACTGACGTGTTGCCGTTGTATTTCGGGTCTCCGTAAGGGTCGACAAGGCACATTGATGGCGAGGGGCAGAATCCCCTTCTGCCTCTCGGAGACACTTTTATATCGGGGATTTCCCAGCTTCCCTTGATGCACCTGTACTGCTGTTCATCAGGCGCATTGAAAACGGCATCTTCGCCTGGATTGCTTGACATGTCCTCTGCGCAGCCGTCGATTATATCGTATGCGCTGCCATACATCGTAGTGTAATTTCCAATCCAGCAGTAATTGTTCGGGCAGCATTCTGATGTTTGCGTTTCCGTGTTGTTGTCGCGCCAGATTATTGTGCTAAGGTAAGGCCTTGATGAGAACACCGTAAATAATTTCCATTCTTCCTGGTAGGAGCAAAATGTTTTTATTCCGGGTGCGTCTGGGTATAATTTTATTTCTAAGGAAGCGCAGTAATTATGGTCCGTGATTAGGTTTTCGTGAGTTTGGGTATCGCTTATATTTAAGAAGCCGTCATTTTCTGAATTGAAGTTGTTGGCTGAAACCTTGCATCCTTGGAAGACGCCTGCCGAGACTACAATATCCCCTATCCCCTTTCCGGGATAGCTGACTGCCTGCCCGTTTTGGAGAAGTTTTGATTCCCAGCATGCCCCGATTTCAGAGTCTTCATCATTATAGTATTCAGGGTAATCTTCCGCTTCAGAACAGCAATACCTTCCCGTCCAGATTAGGGGATTTTCGTCTTCATCCAGGGCAGCTTCGCAGGTTTCCTGGTCGTCATCCAAATTGGTTTTCCATTTTCCCTCTGTGGTGCAGTAGTAAGTATCGCCGCCTGCTTTCTGGGATTCTCCAATCTCTTTTTGCTTTCCCACATCTCCGTCTGAATTGCATCCAGAGTCTCCGCAGCATTCTATAACCTCTCCCTTAACGCACAGGTAATCATGCGGCTCTCCTCCGATGTCTTCTACCAGGTATTTTGAATTGCCCCCGTCATCTCCATTTTCATCATCGGATTCTTCCACTTCCCCCCAACCAGATTTCCCGCACTCGAGCCAATCAGAATCGGTTGCGAGGTACTGTCTTTTGTTGCAGGGCAGTTCTTTTACGTTTCCTTCCTCGTCTGCTGCAATTATCCAGGACCAAGAAAATTCTCCGTCAATATTCCCACACAATCTTCCTGAAGCCGGCTGTTCGCCGCAGTCTTCTGCATCGTCGCCGCAGCAGTTTGAGCCGACTGACACTGGGTCCCATGCCCTTGTCGCAGGAGTCATTCCGAGGGTTGCGCAGGTAATGCAGAGCCACGCATTGCTGTCCGGCTCTGTCGCAATGTCTGTGTATTCGCCCAATGAATAGCATCCGGAGTTCTGCGAAATGCACCATGTCTCTCCAGGGTCATCTCCGCAGCATGGAGCGCCTGCCGGAACTGCAGCTACAGGGGCTGCCCCGACAGCAGTTGCAGCTTCTATCAAAGTAACCCATTCTCCCGGCAATATTTCTCCGGCAGATGTTTTTCTTGTCGTGCAGGTTTTGCACATGAATCCTTCAGTATCAACTTCTTTATTGTCTATGTCTTCGTATCCTGGGCCGTAAAACTGTCTGTTAAAGCAGCCGCCGTCTATTGTTTGCCCGGCACACCATTTTTCATTTTTATCATCCCCGCAGCAGCCGACTTCCGGCTTTACTGCTGGTGCTGGCGTTTCTCCTTCGCCACCTTCTTCTCCAGTTCCGCCTTCAGCATTTCTTGTATCGTCTTTTGCCCTATCAGCCCATATCCTTCCTTCAATTGTCACTCCAATCGGGCAGGGCTCCTGGTCCCCTTTTCCTTCGCATTGGATTAATGACGCATCCGGGTCGTCGCCGTTATCATCTCCACAGCACCTTAGGTTTGGGTCTGCAACGCTTGCGTCCCATGAGCGCTTTGTAGGAGTATTTTTGTTCAATGTTCCAATTTTACATTTATTGCATGATGAAAGGCTTCTGTCGGGGTCATCTGTATGCGCTGTTCCCATTGCAACGTCGTCATCGCCGCAGCATTTATTCCAGGTCAAATCACTAAAGATTTCCGGGTCATCGCCGAGCCAGACCCTTGCGCCAGGACCAATATCGCTGCTGCCTGTTTTTTTACATTGCACGCAAGCAGCTTTTGACTTGTCGGGGTTGTCGTTGTCTGCCGTATTTTGTGAGGGGGGGTTGGTGTATCCGTCATCACCGCAGCAGTAGTTTCCCAAATCCTCATCTTCAACCCATTGGCGCTTGTCAAGGTTGCCTGAGACGCACCAGGCAGGATTCCCAGGAGCGCCTGAAATGCAGACTGATTGGCAGGTGTCACACTGCCCTTCGGAATTGTCGGGGTCGCCCCATATCACCGTCAATTTTACAACAGTCTTCCCTCCCCCCACATTATTCTCATTAGTCAAAACCAATTTGGCTTCGCTGGGGTCTGGAGGGATTAGCTCAGTGACGTCGCTGGATTCCGGCTCGCATGTGCCCCACGTCCCTTCAGCCGCACAGTCTCTGGAGCATATTTCTGTACCCTTTAGTTTAACAGACCCTCCGTCATTGAAAAATATGGGTTCGTCTATCGTTGCTTTTTGGATGCAGTCTGGGTTAGGGATTTGGTTGGTCTGGGTATCATGAGAATCCGGGCAATGGCTCTTTTTGACGGATGAGTCCCAACATTTTTTAGACGACAGGCAATAGCTTTTATGCCCCACTGCACTGTCCTCCCCAATGTTCCCACGTTCTGTAGTGTCTTCGGGCAGGCAATTTTCTTCCGCATAATTTTCGCAGGGCTTAACGGCTGCGTTGAGGGCCGGCAAGGAAAATGAAAAAAGAAGAGCGGCTGCCGCCAGCACAGAAAACAATTTTCTCCACACTCTCTTTTTCATTTTAGCCCACAATCTACATTAACACTAACCCCAGAACTTATTGTTTAAAAAGATTGCGGCAGAATGTTCGTCGGGCTAATGCGCCAGGACTTTTAGCTCCCTTATGCCTCCAAAGTGCTTGTTCCGCGTAAGAATCCTGCTTACGCCATTGGAAAGAAGGATTATTAGGTTTGGAAAGACGCGGGGATTAATAGGTCATTGCGCGATTTTTCCGGAAGATTTCCGGCTACTGGTCCAAAATCCTGATTTTTTCCGAATAGAACCCGTGCTCCTTTCTCTTCTGGTTTTCCTTTATCTTTTTTTCAAGTGATTGTAGGGACTTTCTCGCATCTTCGGGGTGCATCCCGAGTGTGGAAAAGAGAGAGATTAAATCGTGCGGGCTTCTCATCTGATAGGGGGATTTTGCAAATGATGCAATTGCAGTTTCTACCCTGTACTTTCTGCAAAGATGGGTATTTTGGATCATCCTGCCAAGAATTAGGGGTTTGTTTTTTGAGAGAAGCATAGTGAGGTTAAAGACTATTATTTTCCTTTCCTTTCTTGCAATGTCACACATTATATGATTCAGCCCTGATGCGCGATGGTGAAGAAAATCCCTTTTTGCGGGCCCTTCCAATGAAAAAATTGAGTCAATTTGGGGGTTTTCTAATGCCCCCCTATCATCCCCCTTGCTTTCAAAAAAAACAATTTCGCCTTTTGCGTTAGGGTAAAGTGTGCCTGCATAAATGTGGAGTTTTGAAGAAGATAAATTTTCTTTTGGAATTTCTCCAGGGTAGAGGAAGCAGAGTGATGAGTAACCAAGCCTTTCTGCAATTTCGGCAAACTTGCCCTCGTTTTTGTTTGGGATTACTGCGTCGATGTACATAAGAGAGAAAGTTTCGTGTATTTGTTTTAAAGGTTTGTGAGGCAAAATTATTTATAGTAAGGATTCTGGAGTTGGTTTATGAAGTGGAGTGTTGTCGTTTTGGTGTTTGTTTTATTGTTTATGTCTTCGTGCGGCTACCTTACTGGAAAAGCCTACACAAAAACCGAAGGTGTGTTAAACGGAAACGATGTTATTAATATGCTTAACAACAACTGCATAGTTGCCGAGACAGGAGATGAGGGAAAAGTTACCTCATGCAACGAAATTTGCAGCAGGGTTGTTGTTCCGGGCTCGGATGTTGATGCAAAATGCGTTCTTGGGATGGTTTACAGAAATGATGACTCTGCAGACAGGTCTACGTTCTATCCCTGCGGCAATGAGTTCGGCCCGAGCAGAAACGACGATGGTTCCTTGGATTCTTATCTTGATTGTTATTGCTGCACTCCCTGACCTTGATTTCTAGTGGAAGTTTGTGTTCGTTGTTTTTTGTTTTTGTATCATTAATATTATATTTTCTATATAGAAAATAAATAAACAATAAACATAAAAACATAAACATACCCACTTCCACAGGAAATGAAGGGGGGTGTATATAACTCAAATAGAGAAATGTATAAAAACCCCTATTTCTTATTGAGATCCGATGGTGCAAAAGGGGTTGGGAGCCTTTTTCGAAGGCTTTTTGAAAAAGGAAACGGTATTTTTGGACAAGAAGGCGCTTCAAAGCGCGTTCATACCAGAATCTATAGAGCACAGGGACGAGCAGATCCAGCAGATTGCAAATGTATTGGCTCCTTCGCTAAGGCTCGAAAGGCCTTCAAACCTCTTCATATACGGAAAAACCGGGACAGGCAAAACATTAACAATAAAGTACACTGCAGAAAAAATAAAGGAAACTGCAGTAAAGGCAAACGTTCCCATAAGGATTTTTTATGTAAACTGCAAGCTGAAAAGGGTTGCCGATACGGAATACCGGCTTATAGCGCAGCTTTCAAGAGAGTACGGGAAGGAAATACCCAGCACGGGCTTGCCGACAGATGATGTTTACCGGGCCTTCTTCTCGTTGCTTGACAGGGAGAAGCAGCTTGTTATAATAATCCTTGACGAAATAGACCAGCTTGTGAAAAAAACGGGAGACGAAATACTTTACAATCTCACAAGAATAAATGAAGAGCTGAAAAACAGCCAGATATCAATTGTGGGGCTATCAAACGATTTGATGTTCATAGACAACATAGACCCCAGAGTAAAATCCTCACTGTCAGAAGAAGAAATTTTATTCCCACCATACAATGCTCCCCAGATACAGGACATCCTGAGGAAGAGATCGGGGATAGCATTCAAGGAAAATGTTATTGAGCAGGGGGTAATAGAAAAATGCGCTGCCTACGCGGCAAGAGAGCATGGAGATGCGAGAAGGGCATTAGAACTTTTGAGGGTTGCTGGGGAACTCGCGGAAAGAAACGATGCACCTACAATAAGCCTGAAGCACATTGATGATGCGGATGACAAAATCGAGCGCGACAGGGTGACTGAAGTATGTGGAAGCCAGCCAAAGCAAAGCCAGGTGGTGCTTTACGCCATCCTATCACAGAAAAGACAGGAGTCAATAAACACCGGCGAGGTTTACGAAAGCTACAGGAATTTATGCGAAAGGACCGGGCTGCGGCCACTGACCCAGCGGAGGGTTTCGGACGTAATTGCGGAACTGGACATGCTTGGAATAATAAATGTAAAGCTAATCTCGAAAGGGAGGTATGGCAGGACAAGGGAGATCTCTCTAGGGGTCTCACACATACTCGCGCCAAAGATAAAGTCCCTTCTGGAGCAGGAGCTAAGCCTATAATTCTCATGGAAGAGGAAAAGAAAAAAGAGCTTGTACGCCATTATATGGAAAGGGGGCATTTGGTGAGCTTGGAGTTTCTCGAATCAATGCAGGAAACGCAGCTGCCCCAGGGCGACCTTGTGCTTCATCTGCCTGAGGAGGGCATTGCCGGGCAGGATGTGTTGATTGAAAAAAACCCCCTGCAGATTGTCGAAAGCTACGGGGACGAGCCCGGAAAAAGGGAAGTTGAGCACTTTGTTGACTATTTTGGAGCGAGATACAAGTCAATGGAGAGGCTTCTGAAGCAGAGGCAGGAGCTTTCAAATCTCATCTCAATAGGGAGGGCAAAGAAGAAGCGCGAGAAGGAAACTCTTTCGATAATCGGAATGGTATCTGAAAAGGAATTCACAAAGACAAAAAACCTGATGCTCACATTAGAGGACCCAACTGGTTCAATAAAGGTCCTTGTAAGCAAAAACAAGCCGGAGCTTTACACTACCGCAAAAGACGTTGTTCTGGACGAGGTCATTGGGGTGGTTGGGGCGAACGGGGAAAACATCATTTTTGCAAATGAGGTTCTTTGGCCGGACATCCCGCTGACAAAGGAGCTGAAGAAGAGCCAGAAAGAAGGATACGCGCTTTTCCTTTCTGACCTGCATGTCGGCTCAAAAAATTTTCTTGAGAAAGATTTCCTAAAATTCGTCAAGTGGCTCAACCAGGAGACCGGCAATGAGCACCAGAAAGAGATTGCATCAAAAATAGGGTACATATTCATAGTCGGGGATTTGGTGGACGGATGCGGAATTTATCCCGGCCAGGAAAACGATCTGGAGCTAAAGAATATTTCGGACCAGTACCAAAAGGTCGCGGAGCTTTTGGCGGAGATTCCCAAGAGCATCAAGCTAATAATCTGCCCCGGCAACCACGATGCCGTAAGGATGTCAGAGCCCCAGCCGGTTTTTTATAAGGACTTTGCGTCCGGACTTCATAAGATGCAAAATGTCGTTTTGGTGAGCAACCCGAGCACCATAAACATTCATGCGGATGAAACCTTCCCTGGATTTGAGGTGCTGATGTACCATGGCTATTCCTTCGACTATTACATTGCAAACGTCGACACGATAAGAAACAACGGGGGTTATGAGCGGGCAGATTTAGTCATGAAATTCCTTCTCCAGCGGAGGCACCTTGCCCCGACGCACACCTCAACACTTTACCTCCCCAACCCAAAAAGGGACCCCCTGGTAATTGAAAGAATCCCGGATTTTTTTGTCACGGGGCACATCCATAAATCTTCTGTTGCAAATTACCGAAACATCACCCTGATATGCGGCAGTTGCTGGCAGTCAAAAACAGAATACCAGGAAAAGAAGGGGCACGTGCCGGAGCCAAGCAGGGTTCCGATAGTAAATTTGCAGACCAGGGAAGTGAAAATCCTGAGGTTTGGGGAATGACGATCGTAATGAGCCTCCAGATGAGGCAATGCATGGACCAGATAGGCCAAAGGGTCAATGCAGAGTACAGGATAGCCAAGCTTGCGCGGAGAAAAGGATATGACCCTAAAAGTGATGTCGAGATGCTGCTCGCGAGAAACATGGCTGAGAGGGTTGAAGGATTAATCTCAATAGCATCCCCCCAGATTGTCGGAAGCGGGGTTTCCAAAAGGCTGGCAGCACTCGAAGAGAAGTATGGGAAGCTTGACTGGAGGGTTGCATTAGAGATTGCGCTTGAAATCTCGCAGGAAAAATTCTACAAATTTGAAAGCAAGCTAAAGGCGATGGAAACTGGAATAAGGGTCGGATTGGCCTACCTGACTTTAGGGGTCGTATCTTCGCCGCTTGAAGGCTTTGTGGAATTGAAGATAAAGCAAAGAAGAGATAGTGGGGAGTATTTTTGCCTCATGTATTCCGGGCCAATAAGAAGTGCAGGAGGCACAGGGGCGGCTGTATCCGTGCTGGTTGCAGATTATGTGAGAAAAAACATGGGATACCAACCTTATGACCCGACTGAAGACGAGATAAAGAGGATGGTAACTGAGATTTACGATTACCACGAGCACATTAGCAACCTGCAGTATCTTCCGAAAGGGGAGGAGATAAATTTTCTTGTAAGGCACCTTCCAGTGCAGCTTGACGGGGACCCCTCAGAAACTGTTGAGGTCAGCAATTACAAGGACCTTCCGAGGATAGAAACAAACCGCGTCAGAAACGGGCCATGCCTTGTTGCAGGAGAATGCCTTGCGCAAAAGGCACCAAAGCTTTTGAAGCAGCTAAACGTCTGGGGCGCGGATTTCAACCTGACTGAGTGGAACTTCCTGGCGGATTTTGTAAGGCTTCAGCAGTCATTGAAATCGAAAGGGAAGGAGGAATCAAAAGGGGTAAGGCCGGTTTATACCTACATTGAAGATTTGGTTGCCGGAAGGCCTGTTCTCACACATCCGCTTGCAACGGGGGGATTTAGGCTAAGATACGGGCGCTCAAGGGTCTGCGGATTCAGCGCGGCAAGCATGCACCCCGCAACAATGATAGTATTGGATGGGTTTATTGCAACAGGAACGCAGCTTAAAGTTGAGAGGCCGGGAAAAGCCGCTACCATAACTGTGTGCGATTCCATCGAAGGCCCAATTGTAAAGCTTGCAAACGGGAGTGTTGTCCGCCTGGATTCCGAAGCAAAAGCAAAGCAGCTGAATGGGGAAGTTTCTGAAATTCTTTTTTTGGGAGACATACTTTTCAATTACGGGGATTTTTTTACGCGCGCGCATATACTGGTGCCTGCAGGCTATTGCGAAGAATGGTGGGCGCAGGAGTTTGAGAAGGCCATCGTAACAATCTTCGGCTCTCTCGATGCCGTTAAAGTCTCTGCATTTACTGGGGTTGAAGAAGCAGTTGTCAATTCTGTTTTGAAGAATCCGTTTTTGGAAATAAGCGGAAGAGATGCTGTGCTGATATCAAAGAAAATGAACCTGCCGCTTCATCCGCGGTACACCTATTACTGGAAGACCATAACGCGCGAGCAATTTTTGATTTTCCTCGGCTGGCTGGAGAAAATGAAGGTTGTTCACGGGGAAGGCATTGACAAAATCATCCTGCCTTACGAAGAGCCGCCAAAAAGGGTGATGGAGCTGCTTGGAATCCCGCATGCTGCAGTTGGCAGGGAGCATATCGTCATAGCAAAAGATGATGCATACTCTCTTCTTGGCTCCCTGAATGTTGAGGGGGGCAGCGAAATCCACGGGCTAATAAGCAGGATTGGGGAAAGGGAGCATGGTGATGTTTTAGATTTGGTCAACACAATATCTGCATTTCCTGTCCGCGACAAGGCAGGAACATTTATCGGTGCAAGGATGGGAAGGCCGGAGAAAGCAAAGATGAGGCAGCTTACCGGAAGCCCCCACACATTATTTCCGATTGGGGAAGAGGGCGGAAGGCTGAGATGCTTCCAGAGCGCCTTTGAAGCAGGAAAAATAACTGCGGAATTTCCATTGTATGAATGCGAGTCGTGCGAGAAGGAAACGATATTCAGCGTCTGCGAAACCTGCGGGGGAAAAACCGAAAAGAGGTTTTTTTGCAACATGTGCGGACTTGTCAGGGAAAGCGAATGCAAGAAGCACGGCAAGGCAGCGTCTTTCAGAAAAAAGGAGATAGACATCAAGAATTATTTTGAGCTTGCAGTAAAGAAGCTAACCCTCAATGCTTATCCGGACCTGATAAAGGGGGTGCGGGGAACCTCCAACAAAGACCACATTCCGGAACACTTTATGAAAGGAATCCTAAGGGCAAAGCACGATGTTTATGTAAACAAGGACGGCACAATCCGCTATGACATGACGCAGCTTCCGATAACGCATTTCAAGCCCGCCGAAATCGGAACAAGCATCGAAAAGCTAAAAATGCTCGGATACGAAAAAGACATTTACGGCAATGGGCTGGAAAGCGAAGGGCAGATACTCGAAATAAAGCCGCAGGACATCATACTGCCGAGCTGTGTTGAATCATTTGACGAAGGTGCAGACAAGGCACTCTTCAATGTTGCGTGCTTTGTCGATGAAATGCTTGAAAAGATGTATGGAATGGAGACTTATTACAAACTGAAATCGAAGGAAGACCTTGCAGGTCAGATTGTTGTGGCGATAGCCCCCCACATTTCAGCAGGGATAGCCGGAAGAATAATTGGGTTTTCCAAAACCCAGGGGCTTTTTGCGCATCCGATGTTTCATGCTGCGTGCAGGAGGGATTGCGATGGGGATGAGCTTTCAGTTGCCCTGCTTCTGGACGTGCTGCTTAATTTTTCGAGATCTTTTCTTCCGAGCAACAGGGGGGCGACACAGGATGCGCCTCTTGTGCTGACTTCCGATTTGAATCCTTCAGAGGTTGATGACATGGTTTTTGATGTTGATGTTGTGTGGAAGTACCCGCTGGAATTCTATGAAGCATGCATGCAGCTTAAAGACCCGTGGGCTGTAAGCATTGAGCGGCTTGGAAACAGGCTGAACACTGAAGAGCAGTACGAGGGAATGGGATTTACACATCCAACGAGCGACATAAACAGGGGAGTAAGATGCTCGGCATACAAACTCCTCCCTTCAATGGAAGAAAAACTCAAGGGTCAGGCAAGGCTGGCGGAAAAAATAAGGGCGGTTGATGAAAGAGATGTTGCAAGGCTTGTCATAGAAAAGCATTTTCTGAAGGACATCAGGGGAAATCTAAGGAAGTTCTCAACACAGCAGTTCAGGTGCGTAAAATGCAACGAGAAATTCAGGAGGCCTCCGCTGATCGGAAAATGCACAAAGTGCTCCGGGAAGCTCATGTTCACCGTTTCCGAAGGCTCAATTGTCAAGTACCTCGAGCCTGCAATAAGCCTTGCGGAGAAATACAAGGTGCCCGCTTACGTAATACAGAACCTTGAGCTGACAAAAAGGCGCGTTGAGGGGGTTTTTGGAAAAGATAAAGAGGTCCAGCAGGGATTGGGCAGATGGTTCTAAATTTCCTTTACAGGGTTCTTTGCTCCGCATGCGGCGCATTTTAATCTTGTGATGGGGCCTTCCCTCTCAAGCTTTGTGTCTGGCTTTCCACACTCAGTGCACAAAACAAACCTGTCTGCATAAAGCCTTATTTTTTCGTTAATCCTGGAAGCAGGGATTTTTGCCCCAAACAGCAAGCCGGTTCTCTTCAGCTCTCCGGGAGTCGCAAGCTCCTTCAGGATAAACTTGAGCATGTGCGGGGATTCCCTGCCCAATGCATGCGCAATCTGCGGGAAATTGGAAACAATTGTGCGGTTGCCCTGAATATGCCCCAGAACCTTTGGAACCTCAAAGCGCTCCCTCAGCGTAGAGGATTCCGGCAGCTTTTCCCTTACCTTCCTGAGCAATTCAGTGTAATCTTCCATGCACTGGGAAAATCGGGGATGGTTTATAAAAGTAACTGCACTATTCCAGTACCTTGACCCTTCCAGGCCTAATCTCAAAGATTTCGCCTTCCTTTAGGAGGTTTGAAATTATTTTCTCTGCGGATTCTATTCCTGAAATGACCCTTTCGACCTCAACACCTTCGCCTTCGTCGAGGGATTTTATGAGGTTGTAAACTTTTGTGCTAGTGTCGTCGTCAATAGTTTCCCGGATTACTTCACTTTCCTCATACGTTTTTTCGGCTTCGGGAATTAATTTGAGCTCTAGCTTCCTTACAGCCATCCACCTGCTGTCAATCTTGGAAATAATCTCCGGAACAATATACCTGTCATTGTCAAATTCCCTCGGCCTGCCTACAACCAATACGGAGTCGCCGACGGCCCCATTAAAAACCAAAGATTCCCCAAATGTCCTTAAGGCAATTCTTGAACTGCCGTCATCCAAAATAACGGCTGCATCATCGACTCCAACAACAATGCCAATGATATTAACCCTTGAAACCCTCCTGTCTCCAATAAGAAGATAGCTTAGGTCTGCCTCCTTGATGAATTTAGAGCCAAGCAACTGCGCAATGCTTGCCTTGTATGCCACATGCCTTTTGAACTGCTCCATTTTAGATCTTCTGCAGGAATCCTTTTCGCGGCTCGAAGATGTCCCCTGAGCGCTTCAGCTTCTCAATGACCTCGTCGACCTTTTCTCCTGAGATCCCCTTTATCCTTGCCTCCTGGATTACGTCGTCAATCGGGATGGTCTTTCCTATTTTTCCTTCCAACTCGGAGATAATATCCTTGATGATGAAGATGTTGTTTCTCTGCGAGGCAGAAACGCCGGTTGCAATCCTGTCTATGTCTATCTTTCCGGTTTCGGGGTCCAATCCAACCTGGTTCAGGGAGTAGTGGAGGAGGTCTACCGCGCACTGGGCATCCTGCCTCAAAACCTTGACGGAGAGCCTCGCCCTTGCGGAAGCCTCGGAAAGCCTCACCAGCGCTTCGAGCTGTCTTGCTGAGATTGGGATGACTGGAAGGGCGCCCTCTTCGGAGCCGGTTGCGCGCATTTTAAGGTAATACGCCTTTATTTCCTCTATCGCTTCATCTGAAAGCTCCGGCTTTAACTTCTGCTTTGCATATGCAATGTACTTTCTCAGGATGTTTGATTCGATTAAAGGCTTCACTGAATCCGGCCTCTGGTGGAGGCTCAGTATGTGCGTTGTTAGCTTCTCGTCGCGCTCTTTATTGGGAATGTCTTTTATTGGAAAAATCAAATCGAACCTGTTGATTAATGTCGGGGGCAGGTTTATCTGGTCTGCAATCATCTTGAACGGGTCAAACCTTCCATACTGGGGGTTTGCGGCAGCAAGCACAGTTGTTCTTGCGATTAATGTTGCCTGGATGTTGGCTTTGCTGATGCTTACGGTATTATGCAACACAAGTCCTTCACTGATAAACGTTCTTGTGGGCTCGACGGTGACATCGTAAACCCACTTTTCACCATTGTTTTTTATTTTTTCAACTTTTTTAATGTAAAGAAACCTGATTTCAGAGTCCAGCAATATCCTGATTTTTTTAGAGATAGATTTTGCCGATTCAACCTTCTTTTTAGCAAGATCTTTTGCAGCAGAGAGAAGGTTTGCGTAATCCCTGTGCGTTTTATTGCTTTCTATGTAGTAGACAGAACTAATTGAAACTTTCAGCAAGCCAGCAATCTCCCTTGCATCTAAGGCTGCCAGCCGGATTGCCCTTGCATCGTCGTCAAGCACTTTTTCAGCTTCTCCAATTTTCTTATCTAATCTTGACAAGTATTTTTGCACTACTTCTCTGTGCGCGTTAAACCCCCTTTTGATGTTGTTGTAAAAGTATCCGTCACTTAGGTGGAAACTTTTTAGGAGGCGGTTTAATTCTGCGATGACTTTGTTTGGAATAACATCCCGCTCGTTTAGCTTGGACTTGCTTTTTTCACAAAATGAGGCTATCCTGCCAATCCTTTCGTCATCAAACTCAACAATTAACTCAGCGAATTTTTCCAACGAAGAGGGTCCAGAGACAGAGGTTTTGTAATACACCTTCCCCTTCCTATCTTCCAAGTTAATCCTGCTTAGAATCCCCAGTTGCAGCAACAAATCCTGATATCCTTTCGCAAGGCTTGGCGATGAGGTTGAAAAACCTACGCTGCCACTGTCGATAAATCCGTCCCCCTTAAACGCAGACCTAAGAAATTCAATTTTGTGCGGAGAAGTTCTAATTGTGTTGTTCACATACTTGTTTCTCGCACCGTTAATGCTGCCATTAAAATTGCTTTTAAAATAATTGTAAAAAGGAATCGAACACATCCTGATTATCATTAGCTCTTTTGTCGGCCGGTTAGTAATTGTGCGTATATTGGGGTAAGCATCAAACGTGTCCCTGAATAGGTAGTTAACATCCGAGATAATAGACAAATCTGTGTTTGAAACTCCTATCTCCGCATATCTGTTCTTCTGGCTGTAATGAGAATGGCCCTCTGTTGTTACATAACCGATAATCCTTGTAAGGTCCGGAGTCAAATATTCTGGAAAAAACAACTCCTTGTTGTTGAAATGGCTAAACTCTACCTCATTTAACCTGCTTTCTGTGTTTTTGGTCGGCAAGCTTCTTGGAGCAGGCGCAAGTTGCCCCTCTTTAACTAATCCAGCCGGGATTTCCTCAATTTTATCACCAAAAACAAAAACTGGGTGTTCGGGCGTTACAGTAATTGAGCGCCCGCTTGAGTAAGTTATCTTGATAAAGTAATCTGGCGCTTTATGCCTGCTAACGCATTTTGCCTTTATGGGGAATATTTTATTCAAATCAGTTGTCAAGAGCTCAACGTCGCTGACCGGCAAAATTTCACAATCTTTTCCTTTAATGACGCCGCTTTTATTGTTCTCGATGAGGTCGTCAACAAACTCTCCAATCTTTTCGACGCTCCCATCTGAAAACATTATCTCGAAATCGGGATGGTAGCTCTGATTTTCCAGTGCTTCATGCATCGCAGCCGTGTCTTCAACGCCCATCTTGTCCATCTCATCAATACAGCACAATCCATCTGAGGCCAGCACCATCGCTCCAGCTTCCAAAGACCAGCCCCTCAGGAATTCATCCTTCACTACCGATGCAGTCAAGCCGGCTGCACTAATACCCTTTCCAGAAATATACCTAGCTTTTGGAGAAATCCTGCTAACTGCTTTCAGAATTGCGGATTTGGCAGCTCCCGGGTCTCCGACGAGAAGGATGTGCATGTCGCCCCTGCTTACGACACCATCGCTTCTTGTCTTTTGGACTCCGCCGAGCATCTGCAGCACCAATGCCTGCTTTATCTTTTCGAATCCGAAAATTGACGGCGCGATGGAATTTGCAAGTTTGTCAACAACCCCCTTGTCATGGGAAAGCTCTATAATCTCTTTTTCCTCTTCGGGCGATACTTCAACCTGAATGAAGGTTTCCTCTATCGGGATTACATTGTTTGCCTCAATGTAAAGGTCGAATTTAACTGAACGGACTCCGGAGCGCTGGATGATCGGGGTTTCCTTTACATACCCTATAACTTTTATTTTTGAGCCGGGATTTGTTCTTCTTTCGGAAAGTGGGCTTACCAAGTCGTCTTTCAGGAAAACGTTCATCCTTTTCGGCTGCTCGCCGCCTTCAAGCGATTCGGGGGATTCCTCAAGCACCAGTCCCTGCGCATCAACGAGCTCCTTTCCGACAAGGTTGAATTTTCCCTTCCTGCCGCAGCTGCACCTTGAAGGCTCCCTGAAAGACTGGTCAAGCTGGAGGACGTTTATGACGTTGCCGCACGTGGGGCATTCAAACTTTGCAGATGTTACCTGGGGCCTTACGTCTGATTTCTGGCGCACAATGCCCTCCATGGAATAAAACTTCCCTATGTGCTCGCTTCTTATGTGGCGAACCATAATCTTCTGGGAATCAAGGAGGTTGTGGAACCTTACCTTGAATTTCTGGGCATTCTCAAAATCAAACTCGGCAATTGCAAGCTCCGCAGCCTTAATGACGTCCTCGGGATTTTCAAGGAGGTTGTCTGCAAGCTCAGGCTCAAACATCGAAAGGCTGACAAAGTCAATGTCCAGCCAGAATTTTCCGGACCTAAAATGCTCCATCATATTTTCGAGCATGTGCTGTTCGATAAATTCCCTGAATTTCCTTATCTGGTCTTTCGCTTCCATTTTGCATTTCCCAATCTACCTGGAATCCGTAGATTTTTCAGCCACCTCCGAGAAAAAATTATTTGACTTTCTTTAAATTCTCAATGAGCATGTCCAATGCCCGGTGAACTTCCGTCTCTGACTTTGTCCCTGTGCAGACGACCTTTCCGTTGCTGAACAGCAAAAATGTTGCCTTTGCTTCCTTTAATTTGTAAACCAGCCCCGGAAACTGCTCCGGCTCGTATTCTGTGTTCTCAAGTTTCATTGCAAGGACATTGAGGTTAAGGTCCATGCCTACGCTGCCTGAAGCAACAATGTTCTGAATCTTGATTACCGGCTTTATGGTAATCTTTATGTTTATCTTTTCAAGCGACTTGATTATCTTCTTGATTGCCTCTTCAACCTTGTCCATCGACCTTGCGCCGGTGCATACCACGTTTCCTGAAGAGAAGATAAGCGCAGAGGTCTTAGGCTCCTTTATGCGAAGCACAAGCCCCGGAAACTGCTCTGGGTTGTATTCTGTGTTCGAGAGCGTTGCTGCCATCTTTTCAAGCGGTATATCGTGCTCCAATGAAGTAGATACAACGATGTTGACCACTTCTATATCCCTTTTCTGTTCTTTCTTTGTCATTTTCGAATTCCTCGCTTAATTGGCCTTCGATTGTTTAAATAACCGTAAAATTGTCGCTGCTTTCCCCCACTGCACCTTCCTGAACTCAGAAAGGCGGTTATTATTTAAATAAAGATAATAGGCGCGTTATTTATAAATACTTCCATTTTTAAATAGAATCATTGCAGTTTATAAGGCCCCTTTGTTTCGGGTGGAGAATTGGAAATTAGGGAAAAATTTAAATATTTCTAATGAATTCATTAGCTCATGATAACTGCAATGAGCAAAGGATACCAGATTACAATTCCTGCGTCATGGAGAAAGGCTCTAAATATCGAACCCGGTACTAAAATGGAAATTGAGAAAAAGGGAAAGAAAATAGTTATTACGCCATTCGAACCGCTGAATTGGGACGAGTTGTGGAAAGAGGTCGACGCATCTCTGAAAAAGCACCAGAAAAGAAAGGTCAGCACAGAAGAAATCGTAAAAATGCGGGAGAGCTTCTATGATATTTATTGATGCGCCAGTTTTTATCAGCGCATTTACAATCAGCGATAATTGCGGAAAGTGCAGAAATCTGCTGGAGTCTGGTGGTTTTGTTACGAATACTTTGGTTATTGCAGAAAGTGCTAATGGCATAGGAAGGATAGCAAGCAAGGACGAAGCACTCCAATTTCTGAGATGGATATTCAGGGTGGGAAGTGTTAACATATTAGATGTGGACAAAAATCTGGTATTCTCGGCAATGAGGAGCCTAAAAAAATCCCACTTGAGCTTCTTAGATTGCATACATTACTCTACTGCTGAGACATATGAGTGTGATGCAATCTGCACCTATGACAAGGATTTTGACAAGCTGCCAATAAAGAGAATAGAGCCATAGTTCTTCTGTAGAAGAGAAAACCTTTTATTCCCGCCCAGCTTCCCAGGTGGAACAGGGGGTTGATATGGGCAGTGATATAGACCATTCTAAAGCGCTGGAGTATATGAGGCAGTTGGGAATTTTGGGGATGACAGATATAAGTTCGGAAATTGCGCCAAGCGCCAGGTCTTTTCTTGAATCCAATCCTTCATATTACGACGCACTTGAGATTTTGGCGACCAAGACAGAAAAACCAGAGTTGGAGAAGGCAAGGGGAATAATTGACAGAGTAAACCAGAACAGGGGCGAATCTGCATTAAGCAGGGAGAGGGAAAGTCTCGAGCAGAGGCTGAACAGCATAGAATCCCGGATTATGCAAACTCCTGATGACAAGAGGGAAACTGAGGAATACGGGTCTCTCTATTCGCAGCAAAATAAGCTGCTGAAAGAACTGAAAGGGGCAACAGAAAAAGAGCGTAGGTACAATGGGAGCGTGCAGATATTCCTGCACAGAACATTCGATGTCCTAGCCGAAAAGATTTCAAAGGAAAAAATACCTGAGGCACCTCCCGAGATTCCTGCGCTTCCGGGCAGGGAAAAAGAGCCGGGTCTGGAAAAAGTTGCGGCTGTACAAGAGACGCCACTTAAAGAAGCTGAGAGCGATGTACTGGAGATTTTTAAACCAGAGACTCCAACTTCACCAACATACAAACTTGCAGGGGAAGGAATATTTTCAAAAATAATCTCTAAAATGAACTATTCTTCAGGGGCTTTCAAATGGGTTGCTGCAGGGTTTTTGGCAGTTACTGTTGCGGCATATGGCTCAATTCTCTTCAGGTATAAAGGTGCAAATGAGGGTTACAATGCAAAACCAACCACAGTTGCTGCCTCTGCGCCATCTCCGGAGCAGTATACTGCACCAACCGCGGCAACTACTCCGATTCCAACGCCAGAGCCAACAGAATCTCCTGCTCTTGTGCCAAGCCCTTCTCCAACTCCCACACTAACTAAAGAAGACCTGGAAGGGATAATAATCAAAGAACTTGACTCAGCACCGAAAGAGGCGTCACAGATTTCAGAACAAATATACAAATATATGGACATAAGCCCGAAATCCGAGTATAATAGGCATGCTGAAACGAAAATTCCGTTTAAGGTGGAAAAATCATGGTTAACAACAAATAACTTTAGTGAGTCAGAAGTTAAGTTAACCAAAGTCATAGACGGCAAGTTGGTAGAGCTTCCGACAAATAAAACAGGCGAAGATTCTGAGCACATCTATTATGAAGCTGTAACGCCTGGGTTTTCAACATTTGCTATAACAGGCAAACCACAGCCTACTCCGATTCCAATGCCTTCGGAATCATATGCTGAGAAAGAAAAACAGCAGACAGAAACAATAAGAATCAGGGTCAAAAAAGGCGACCACTTCAGCAAGATTGCCAGGGTAATTTTAGGGTATGAAAATAAGGGGCAGTTTACGCATGAAGAATTAAAGTCATTGAATGGCTTGGTCACCACACTGCATAAGAATAATCCATACAACCGAACAAACATGAACTATGTGCCCGAAGGCGCAATAATGACCATTTCTCTTGAAGGTTATGCTGGAGTGGAAGCAAAGCTTGCATCGAGGCTGGTCGAAAGTCCTTCCCAAACTCTGGAAGCAAGGATGGAAGCAAAGCAGGAAACAGGCGCAAAAAAAACTATTGAGAGCAAAGTCAGGGAAAAGAAAGGCCAAAGGATAATCGATGAATGGAAAAAGGAAAGCGCAAACGAGCCTTGCTACAGCAACCGGAGCATTGAGGAAATCAGGAGAATGAAAATGAAGCCTTTGTGCTCTTATTTCAATGTCAATGATTACAAGAACATGAATGTGTACGGAAACTCAAACGAAAAAATCCAGGCTGGCTGGGACGCTTACAGGTCAAGTGGGGATGTTTCGGCGCTTCAAAACGCAATACAGGATTCGCTTGGCGTATTTTACAGGGGCAGAGACAGCAGGCTTAGGAGAAGAACCGAGATTGAGGGAAAGCCGGGAAAGTTTAAGGACGTTTATTTCAAGCAAGAGCAGGCAAGAGGAATAGCGGATGCGCTGGAAGCAAACATTAAATATTACTTTGAAACATCTGCAGAAGTCCGCGGTTCAACTTTAGTGCCGGGCCCAAAACAGGACGCAGGGCTTTTGTATGATGGAAATTCTGCCTTGTCAACATTGCACGTCTTAAGGGCACAGAAAGGCCTTTAGCCGTATTTGAGCAAAAAATACCTGAAACCCTTTTCTATAGCTTCCAATGAGGCTTCCAGAATGTTTGTTGAAACTCCAACACAGCCCCACTCGTCTCCATTGCTCTTGAATTCGATGTAAACCCTAACTGACGATTCTGCGCCGGAGTCTTCAGCAATCATGACCTTGTAGTTTATTAGCTTTACATTTTCGATATTTTTGTAGCTTGTTGCAACCATTTTTCTTAGCGCAGTAAATGTAGCGTCAACAGGGCCGCCTTTTACAGGGGCAACTACCTGCCTGTCCTTGCCGTCAACAAATCCAGTTAAAACGCATTCTGACAATTCTCCGTTTCTCTGTTCGGACATGATTCGCCAGGTTGAGATTTTGAAGAAATCCTTGTACTTTCCAAAGTATTTTTTTGTTAAAAGATACTGCTCTGCTTCCAGCGAGCCAAT
Organism: Candidatus Nanoarchaeia archaeon; assembly: GCA_035289105.1. Classification (GTDB taxonomy): domain Archaea; phylum Nanobdellota; class Nanobdellia; order Woesearchaeales; family JACQSR01; genus JACQSR01. Next base: position 4,978 of record DATDYF010000026.1, on the reverse strand, counting down.
ATCATAGCCTTTTTTCTCCATTACTTCAACTTCCTTGAGCATTGCCAGGGCTTTGGGGTCTTTCTTGTCTAGACTTATGCCGAACTTTTTTGCAACTTCAACGATGTTTGCCCTTCCGGAAAGCTCGGATAGAATGATTTCCCTTTTGTTGCCGACCAGTTCAGGATTTATGTGCTCATACGAAGCTCCTTTCATGACAGCATCCACATGAACTCCGCCCTTGTGCGCAAAAGCGTTTTTTCCTACGTACGGCTGGTGGATGTTTTGTTTTCTGTTTGCAAGCGTAAATGCAATGGAGCTGATGTTTTCAAGCCGGCTTAATTTTATTTTAGGCAGCTTTACATTCATTTTCAGCACAAGGTCCGGAATGATTGAGCACAAATTGGCATTCCCGCATCTTTCTCCAAAGCCGTTTATTGTGCCCTGAACGTGGGTGCAGCCAAGAGAAACGGCTTTCAATGTGTTTGCAACTCCGCAGCCGGAATCATCATGGCAGTGGATGCCTAGTTCTGCGTTTATTTTATTTTTTTTCATGAAATCCTTGACTTCAGAAACAATTTTCCCAAGCTCGTCTGGCAAGGTGCCGCCATTCGTGTCGCACATTACTATTGCTTCTGCCCCTGCGTTTGCGGCAGTTTTAATGCATTTCAGGGCATAGCTTTTGTTGTCCTTAAATCCATCAAAGAAATGCTCCAAGTCATAGAAGACTTTCATGTTATTTTTTCTTAGAAACATTATGCTGTCTTCAATTGCAGCAAGGTTTTCTTCAGGAGTAATCTTAAGCTGTTTTTCTATATGGTCTATCCAGGTTTTGCCGAAAATGCAGGCAGTTTTTGCTTTCGAGCTTATGATTGCCCTCAGGTTTGCATCGTCCTCTGCCTTAATTCCGAATCTTTTTGTGGAGCCGAAGGCGACAACTTTTGCGTTTTTCAGCTTAAGTTTTGAAGCTTCGAGGAAAACCTCCATGTCTTTTTCATTTGAAGCAGGCCAGCCTAATTCAACATAATCAACCCCGAAATCGTCAAGCACTTTCAGCAGCTCAATTTTATCCCGAACTCCCAAATTTACGTCAGAGCTTTGTGCGCCGTCCCTCAGCGTTGTGTCGTAAACCGTTGCCGTTTTGTAGTTTTTTGTAATCATTGAAAGTTCTCCGCCCGCTAATTCAGCAGGCTTATCAAATAATGATGATAGCACGGCCTATTTCAGAATTTATTGTTTTGCCTGATGTTATGCCACTCATATGAAAATGAATATTTGTGAATTATTTAAAGTTTGGGGTTTAAAGCTTTGAATGTATGCTCCAAGAGCGCAAGACTGTTCCCTTTCACTGCAGCTTCGAGGTCTCTTGCTAGATAGGGTTTTGATAAGTACCACGCTCCAATTTCTTTTGTCTTTTCAAAGACACTCTTCATGTCGTATCCGGACGCTATAACCACCTTGCCATCGAATCCGCAGTCCCTTGCCTTTGCCGCAATCTCGGCGATGCCTTTCCCGCCTCCGCTCGACTCGAAGCCAAGAACAATTGCAGAGTATTCAGGCGCATGATGAAGAACCAAATCCAAAGCGTCCCTGAAGCTGGCCGTGGCGTGGGGCTCATAACCAAGGCGACTCAGGGCATCTTCGCAATACTTGCGCACATCCTGTTCGGTTTCCAGCACCAATACTTTCTCTTTGTCCGTCATTACAAAAGCTCCAATTCCGCTTTTGCTTAGAATTCTTCTAACGTGCTCAATTATTTCCCTGTCCCCAACCACATAGCTGGTCATTTTGAAAAGGGAAATTGAAACGAGTATAAATAGTTTATCTTTATTTGCTACCTGATAGTGGGAATTATACTATTAGATGAGCGCTTTCTGGTGCTCTTTTTGCTAGGGCTGCAAGAAGATAAGAATAATCACCATCTGTGGGCTTTGAAAATAATTCAACGCCGGGCAAAGATACCGCCTTTTTCCTAAGCTCTTCTATTCTCTTTGAATGAATGATTATCCTGCCGCCATCGACGCCAGATTTCATAGCTTTTTCAGCAATGTTTAGGCCTTCATTAGCATGGCCGCCTTTTGTGAGCTGTCCGTCCAGGACTAGTGCATCGTACCTTCCAATGTCTCCCGGGTTTCCAACCATAGATAAAACGTTATCGAGAGTAGCACCTCTATCCAGTAAGCCCCCATATTGACTTACACAAACAGGATTAACGATTATCCTATGAAAACCAAGTGCCTCTTCCACGGCGACAGCCAGTTTTTTATCATCAGTAACCATAAAAACCCTCTGGGGAAGGCTTAGGCCGATCAAATTGTAAAATTCTGTTAGTGTAATTATTGGTTCTTTTGGGCATTCCTTTGGCTCTTTTTCCATAATCTCCTTAATATGTGGTTTGTATGTTTCAGGCACGCAATTCTGAGAGAGGTACGAAGAGGTCAGAATAATCATTGGGTCCTTATTTGAAATCACAGGGAGGTCTTTGTCTTGAAGGCGAAAATAACGCGTACCTTTATTTAGGGTATCGCAAGTAGAACAGTGCCTTACCACTTCTGCATTTGCAAATCTTGGGATATATGTCATAAAACATATGTTTCTTAGTGTCTATTTAAACCTTTCGATTTTTATCACTTTAGAGTAATGATGAGATATATTTTCCATATTGAAATTAAATAAAAGGAGGCTTAAGAATGCAAAAATATGGTATTAGAGCCTTACATCAAGCCAATTCAGAATCATTCGGTCTGAAAGCTCTACAGGATGTTTTGGGAGGCAGGTAAAATTTGCTGCCATTTCGCTAAGCTCGGCATGGCGCTTTGACCATAATCCTACACGTTCTCTCGGAAAGCCTTCAATGACCACATGTTCAGCAAGGTAAATCCCTTCTCCCTTGTTTCCATTTGGGGTAAGCTGCCAGTCTATCAATTTTGCATATGCAGGGTTCCCTAAAGACGCCAAAACACCATCAAGTTCCTTTTGCGACTGAACATAAAGGGGGTCTACAATTATCCCCTTTGGCTCAAGAAGGCTTTGAACCCTTGAAATTTCAGCTTTACTATCGCTTACTACCTGAACTATAGGGGGCATGTTATGGTTGAAGATTGAGTACAACTCTGCCAGAGAAATTGATTCCGCAGGGCAGGGATTGCAATCTTTCTTATCTATCTTGTCGCTTTTTATTCTTGAATGGTCTCGTTTGACAATGCTTAAGTCTCTGTCAGACAATCTGTAAGGGCCAAGCTGCATCAACAAGACTTGTGATGGAGATTCAATTGGCCTGTAATGATAAGGAATGGTAATGGAATTACATCTATTGCATATATCTACAGTCCGGTTCTCTATAGCAGAATACCCTATCATAATGCTTAGGCTTTCAGGCCACTTTAAAAATCTTTTGGTCTTTAATCACTTAGTAGTAGTCACTATCTGCACTCCAATTTTCCAAACCTTTTTAATCTATATTTTCTCAACGTTATATTTCAGAATACCATTTTCATTACTCTCGAATAGCAAATCATAGAAACATTTATATAGAAACCTCCCATTATAAACCTCCTATGAATGGGGGCAATAATAGTCGAACATTTTGGTTATGGGACACTTTGAATGGTATTCGAAGCGTGATAAGGAGAAATATTATCGCCCTGTATTGAAGAAGCCAAAAAAAGAGCTATATCAGGCGAAATAAGGGTAATTAACGCCGATTTAGATAAAAAGGGCTTTGTCTGGCCAAGAAAGGGAGAAAAACATGATTGTCCAAAAGGAATTTTTAAGCAAGCTCAAGGATTTTGGGCTTAACACATATGAGTCAAAGTTGTGGACGGCGTTGCTGTCTCGTGGCGTATCAACAGCAGGGGAACTTTCCGACATTGCAAATGTTCCAAGGTCCCGTTCTTATGACGTTCTAGAAAGCCTTGAAAGAAAAGGATTTATCATAATGAAGCTTGGCAAGCCTATAAAGTACATTGCAGTTGCGCCGGAAGAGGTTTTGGAGAGGGTAAAGAAGAAGATAAGCGAGGACACCGAAAAGCAGCTAAAGTCAATGGAGGACTTAAAGCAGGGCGAGGTTATTGACGAGCTAAAGCTTCTGCACACGCAAGGCATTGAGCTTGTGGACCCTACAGACATCAGCGGCTGCGTCAAGGGAAGAAAAAACCTCTATGACCATCTCGAATCTCAAATAAAAAAGGCTGAAACATCTATTATTATCATGACAACCGCAAAGGGTTTCATCAGGAAGTCTGAAGCGTTGAAATCTGCTCTTTTAAAAGCAAAATCAAGGGGCGTCAAAATCAGGATTGGAGTCAATGCAACAAAGGAAATTGTAAAGAAGGTCCAGGAGATGTCAAAGATTGCAGAGATAAGGCAGTCTGACATCAGGGCAAGATTTTGCCTGGTGGACGGCAAGGAAGTAACATTCATGCTGTTAAACGACGAGGAAGTGCATTCAAGCTACGATGTTGGCGTGTGGGTAACTTCCAAATTCTTCGCCACTGCTCTGGAAGCCCTTTACGAGGCAGAGTGGAAGAGAATGAAGGCTGTGGAGTAATCCCGGCAACTTTTATTTAACAAAACATCCGTTCTGGAAAACGAGCACATCTACGCTTCCCCTCGACTGCGAACAGTTGTAGTTTGCCGCATCATTTAAGGAACTCGTTGTTGTGCATGTTTCCTCGCTTATAGTGAAGTTTTGAGAGGTTGTGTTGCAACTGAATTTTACTTGGTAATACCCGGCATTGCACCCAGCAAGAAATAAAGCCAAAATAATCAATCCGATTATAACGAACCCCTTTCGCATGAGGTTACTGGGTGTATCATATATATATTTCGATTTTTAATCATAAATCACATCGCCCCATTAGTCTAGACCATGTATAGACATCAACTTCTATTTTTTAATCCCAACAAAAGAACTAGGGCAAACCCCAACAAAAACCTTTAAATATAACTACCTTTAATAGACGAATTAACATAATAAGAGGTGTTTCCAAATGGCCGG
>DATDYF010000025.1:0-14446 GCA_035289105.1 Candidatus Nanoarchaeia archaeon | reverse complement strand
TTCTTCGGTCCAATCTTTTCAATGCCTTCCAAATCCTTTGCATCAGCATTTACAACATTCTTCACAGACTTAAAATTTCTCAAAAGCGGCTTTGCGAGATTTAGGCCAACTCCAGGCAATGCAGAAACAATATATTCCTGCTGCTCTCCCAAAGTTGAAGGCTTTCTTGAAGCATGGGGCGAAAAATCTTTTCCAAGCTCCTCCTGCTCCCGCTTTGCAATGACCATCAGCAGTGCGGCAGTTTCCCTGTAATCCTTCGTCATAATTACTGGGATTCCGTAGCTTATAGCGATTGTGGCAAGCATTCCGCGTATTGAATTCGGGTGAACATTCCTCACGGAATAAATATCCTGCTCCCCTTCAATAACGAGCAGCGGCCTTTCGAAGTTTTCCTTTAGCATTTTAATCTGCTCAAGCAATCTTCCATCTATGATAGAATTGACAAAATCCTCTTTATTCTTCAATTCCACCCCGACCCTTGAGCTAAGCAGATAATCCGCATGTGTAAGCTGCTCGAGCTTCAGGTCTGCCTTTAAGTCAATAAGCTCCTTGATTAGCTGGGATGCCTTCTCCCTGTGGTCCGCATAGATGCGCACTCCGCTTGGGGTAAAATTTTCAATAATTTTCTGTTCCTGCAAAGGTTTTACCGAAAAATCTGCCTTCATCGTCTTCAGAATCTTGTACATCTTTTTTTCCTTGTGGTGCGCAGACCACTTTGACCCCTCATCACGCGTTTTCTCGGCAACCAATATCATTACCCTGCCCTTCTCCAGCCTTCCGGTCCTCCCGCGCCGCTGTATGTGCCTTATTGCGCTTGGTATGGGTTCGTAAAACACCACCAAATCAACTTTCGGAATATCAAGCCCTTCCTCTCCCACAGAAGTCGCCACAAGGACATTAAACTTCCCTTCCCCAAAATCCTCAACCAGCTTCTTCTGCTCCTTCTGCGTCAACCCGGTTTCGCCCTTCTTCATCTGCCCTACGAATATCTGCGCGGAAATTCCCTCCATCTTGTTCAGTATGGAAGTTATCTCAAGAGCATTGTCCCTGAACTGGTTGAACACTATGGCCTTGAAGCCGGGATTTTTTGCCTTTTCATTCTCAATTATCTTCTGCAGCTCAATCATCTTCGGATGCTGAACGCCCTCCTCGAAAAGCTTTGACGCCTTCACCAGGGCATTCCTGAATCTCACATCACCCACAACATTTTTCAGCGCCTTAACCTTGGACATTGGCGCCTCGCTGTTCATTTTTTCCATGTACTTGTAAAAAGATGAAACGCCCTGTGTCTCAATTAATTCAAGAGCATGGTGAACCTTCATCACTTCCCCCAAAACCGAAATCCCCTTCCAGATTAAAAAATCCTTCTCGCCCTTTGCAATCCTGCCCTGAATGCCTGCCTGAAGCTGCAGCAGGTCTTTTTTGCTTACATATTTGACGTCAGTCCTGTGAAGTATCCCCCACGATTTCAGCTTGTTGAGCCTGTCGAAGAGAAATGCCTCAAGCTCGTTTTGAATCTCGATGAACGGCTTTGTAAGCGGAACATTGACGTATGTCAGGTCCACATCCATTATGTACGGCTTCACGTCATCGTCGTCTTCAGTGCGCACCTCTATGTCTTCAATGAACAGGTTTTTGCACACCTCAGAAATCTTTTCGGTATCCGCGCCAGGAGATGCTGTAAGCCCAATAATCCTGGGATACCTTGCATTGTTTTGATACTGCTTCGCGAGCCAGACATAAGAATAATCCCCGACTGCCCTGTGCGCCTCGTCAACTCCAAGCAAACTCACATCCTCAAGTTTAATCCTTCCTGAGATGATGTCATTTTCCAGCCCCTGCGGGGTTGAGAATATTATCTTTGCAGAATTCCACCTCTCCGCCCTCTTTTCGGGGCTTACCTCACCTGTGAAAACCGCATAATCGCTTTCCTGAACATCATAAAATTCCCTGAATACATTTAGATACTGCTCAATCAAAGGCCTCGTTGGCCCAATCAGCAGTATCTTTGAATTTGGAAACTGCCTCTGCCTTAAAGCAGAAAGCATCAAAAAGATGTTGGTCTTTCCCAACCCGGTAGGCAATACAACCAGCGTATTCTTTTTCGCGCACGTCGCCAGTATGGTTTCCTGGTACAATCTTGGTGTGAAGTTCTTGATCATGCAGCCCGGAGTATTTTTAGAATTTATATGCTTTTGGATAGCATTGTAACATTTGGAATTTTTTCAAGCTCCTTATCAGCAGTTACAAGGGGGGCGTTGTGCAAGTTTGCAAAAGCAATATAAGTTGCATCGTACAATGTGACTTTATGCCTTATGGAAGTTTCAATTGCCTTTTCCATTAGTTTCTTGCCCAGTTTTTCCACCCCCAACTGGATGTCCCAAAGCGCATCATTTGCTTTCAGAAGGAATCCCTCATCACTTTTCTTGTATCTAAGGGCATTCATCACCTCCACAAAAAGGAGCTCCGGAACAACGATTAGAACTCTGCCTGCGAGATGGTCTGCCCTTAGCTTAAGCGCAACTCCCGAGTCTTCTTCGTCCAAAAACCACTTCGCAACAACTGAAGCGTCAACTACTTTCTTTTCTGCCGCCATTCCCTGATAATCTCCACAGAAGGTCTGCCCCTGTTAAAAATACCTGATTTCCTTATCCTGTCCATCTGATCAGCTGCAGATTTTGCGCGGGCATAATCGATTGCCTCAGCCTGCTCCAGCCTTTCCGCGATTGTTTTCCTCAGCACACCGCTCCAGTTTATCTCCTCATGCTGCCTCATCCTTTCATGGACATCCCTGTCCACCCTCAGCGATACTGTAACGTCCGTCATTGTAATATTTGTAATATTTATATTATATTTAAATCTTTCTATTTTCATAGGCCAGAAAAACTCACTTGGATACGGCGTTTTTCCAGAGTATGTTAAACTGGTTCCTATACGAACTGGCAACCTCTTTACTTTGGATTAAAATTAAATGATTCGGCGAACCCCACAGGAAAATAGCCACTTTATCCCCGTAAACCTCAAAAGCAGTGCTTCCGATTACTTTTCCGGGAAGAAATTTATAGGCGGTTGTTTTGGATTCTTTAATGATTTTTGCACTCCTCTTGGCGATAACTTTTTCTTTTATGCTTAATTTTTGCAGTTTGGAAAAGTAGATTTTAAGATTGGTTAGGTAGTGCTTATCCAACTGGCTAAGGGTTTCATCGTCAATGCCGAAAATAAGAACTTCGCCGTTATGCTTTAATGTTGAAATTATATCCTGTAGAAGTGTTTTGTAAACATATACGCCCCTGTGAAGTTCAACTCTAATTTCTTCCCTGGAGACTTTTTGGAGGCTTTCCAGATGGGGAATCAATCTCCGGATTTTCTCCAACCGTTGCCCGGCCAGTTCTCCCAGCCGCTTAGGTTCAGTAGCAGTGTAATGCTTCTTATTGTTTTTGAGAACCGAAGAAACCATCTCTTTCTCCTGCATTCGCTCAAGTGCGTCATACACATAGGCACGGGAGAACCCTGTCTTTTGGGTTACTTCGGCAGGATTTGCTGTGCCAAGTTCCAGCAAAGCCAGGTAGATGGTGATTTCGTTGTCCGTTAATCCGAATTCCTTGAGTTCTCTGTGCATAGCCCAGATAGATTGGACTTGTTTTATAAAGTTTTTGTAGTTTGAACTACGACAAAGATATTTATAGAAATCGCCTTTCCCCTGATTATAAAGTGGTTACCATGCCAAAGAAAGAATTCGTGTGGTTTGATGACAGGCAGGTTTTAGATTACTTGCAGTCGGAAGTAGGAAGAAAAAACTTACTTCCTGCAATCTCAATAGCTTCATCTCCAGATTGTAATATGGCCTGTCCGCATTGTATTTATAATGCGGGTGAGAAAACCGACGAAGGTTTAACTCCCGAAGAAAAAATATCTTTGTTGGAAGAAGCAGTGGATTTAGGTGCAAAATATCTTCAGGTATGCCATGAAGGCGAGCCTGTTTTAGATCCTGCGGTATTACACCTCATTGAGAAGGCTTCTGAATCGGGACTTGTAACATTTATGTATTCAAATGCTTCTTTGATTACCCCTGAGATTGCCAAAAGATTATATGAAAATGATGTTTGTCTGGGAATCAAACTAGATTCTTTCAATCCGGAAGTATTCGATAAAATGCTTGGGGAGAGAAAAGCAGAAGAGGTTTACCGGGGGTTGGAAAATTTACTCGATTCCGGATACAGACAGCCAACACACAGAAATGGAAAAACCTATACTCGCCTGGGTTTAGTCACGACTTTAACTTCAATAAATACTGAAAACATTGATGAAATCAAGGATGTTGCAAGATATTCTTGGGACAATAACATTTTCTTTGGAATTGCCAGATTGGAGCAAGGCGGCAGAGCAACAGGAAAAGTCTGGGAAGCTCTCAGAATCCCCGATAGAGATAGAGTAATTGGCTTTGTTGATTGGTGTTCTGAACAAACAGGAATAAATTATTGGGAGGCGCAGCCAACACCATATTGCATAGGTGTTTGCGGGCTACAAATTGCTGATAATGGCAATGTTTGGATGACACCGTATGGCGGAAGCTGTGATTTTACAGAGCCAGACGGAGAGAGCTTTCCGGAAAGAATAATCACTATTGGAAACGTAAAAAGAGATTCTTTAGGGCACATTTTACAAAGAGCATGGGGATTTAGACAGGCAGTATTCCAAAACGGCATTTTAGACAGGAAATTAGCAGACTATGAAAGAACAAAGGATGTTTATCCCAATGGATTGCAGGATTGTGGCTCTGCCAGGACCCATACATTGTTTGTTCCGTTTTATCAATATGTTAAAGGGATTGTAGAGCAATTATAACTCTATTGGAGGCTAAATAATGTTGATTAGTCTGACCTACGGGAAAGGAACTGGAAAAACAGAATTGTCAGCTTTTGATGCCGCACTTTGGGATGCTGGCATCGGAGATTTTAATTTAATTACCCTAAGCTCAGTAATCCCGCCGGATAGTAGAGTCGAGATTAGAAAGCTACCAAGAGGTAATCAAGGTATTGGGAATAAATTGTATGTTGTTCTTTCAAAATGTTTTGCAACTTCTACCGGAGAAGAAGCTTATGCAGGATTAGGGTGGGTAGCTAAAGAAGATGGAAGCGGAGTTTTTATGGAAGAATGCGGAAGAAGTGAAGAGGAAGTTAAACAAAGAATTGGGGATAGTTTGAAATCCGCAATAAGTTATCGCAAAGGGAATTTTGGTTCTATAGACTGCCTGATTGAAAAAATACAGTGTGAAGACAAACCTGCTTGCGCAATTGTAGCGGCAGTTTACAAAAGTGAAGGTTGGTAGGATGCGGCATGAAAATGTTATCCCATTAAAAATGAATCTTTTAGGAGGATGAAAGTACAGGGGTTATGCCCAATAACTCCCCGCTTCCGAAAAAGATATATAATCCCGCGCTTCCGCTGCTGTGATGGACATTCAGGCATTGCTCAAGAAAAACCAGTACACGTGGGACATATTCCTGCTCTTATTCTTTATAATCTTCATAGTGTACAGCCCGGACAGGTTTTCCCTTTTTGGCGTTAAGCTTGAGATTGAGTCCGGCATGCCCTTGCTCTTTGTTTTTGTCTTGTTTCTTAAAGTGCTTTTTTCATTTTCTCTTGCAGGCAGCACAAAGGCAGCTGTCTTTCTCATAGTTTCTTTAATCGGATTTGCCTTAATCGTTCTAATCACATACATCATTGCAAATAGGCTATCCCACATTATCGAGAAAAAGGTATGGGTTCCAAAAGGGCTTAATCTCGAGGCGATTAACACAAAACACATTTTCCTGTTCCTATTCCTGCTGTCATTCGCAGTCCGCCTCTACTACATATCTCCTGGAATGTTCCATACCGACACTGTAAAGCTCGCGATGGCTGTTGAGAAAACATTGGAAACAGGAATCATTCAGCCTGCAGTGAGCAAGAGCTACGGGCTGGTGATCTTAAACACAATTTTCTACACAATATCGCATTACATCTTGGGAGCAACAAAATCTATATTGACGCTAAACTTTACCTCGGTGCTTTTTGGCTCTCTGGCCATTCCCCTTGTTTTCCTGTTCACAAAAGAGCTTTTCAACAAATTCACCGGAATTGCAGCCGCATTGATATTTTCCTTTAATCCGGTTTTCCTCTCAGTCTCCACCCACGGCAAAGATCATGCTCACGCAATATTCTTCGTCCTTCTTGCTGGATGGTCGCTGCTGAAAGCATTGGAAACCGACAGGAATTTCTACAAAATCCTATTCGGCCTCTCTCTCGGATTTTCCCTGTTCATAAGGTTTCCAAGCATCCTCGCGCTGATTCCATTCGGGCTGATTTACATCCTGAAAGACTCAAAAATGGACAAGTACTCTGTTAGGAGTATGTTAACGGTCTCAGTTCCTTTTACAATAATGTTCATTTTAGTTTTGTACTTCCAGTACGACTCAATCCTCAGCCAGAAGGAGGCAAACTTATTTCTTTCATTCTCCAGCTTTAACGTGTCGTTGCTCCGCTCCTTCTTTCATGCCTTTACCGCATTTGGGCTTTTCCTCTCGCTTTACGGGCTCTTCAGGATGTTTCAGGAGCGCAAAAAAGATGCTTCAATATTTTTGGTCTGGGGCTTAGTTGCTTTATTATTCTTCTCCAGCTTCGTTTCAGTTGCTTTAAGGTTCTTCACAGAGCTTTACATGGTTGCCGCAATCTTCTCAGGATATGCAGTTTTCCATTTGAGAAAAAAGTATGGAATAGTGTCAGTAATCGTTCTTTTAATCCTAATTATTTCCTCTTTTCTCTCAATCCATCCAATCCTTGTATACAGAAAGGACCACGCAACTGGCAATGAGCTTGTAGAATACATGGAAAGCATAACTGAAGATGATTCGCTTATTGTGGATTATGGGGATTACCTGCCTTACTATGAATACACCAATTCCAGAGCAGCCATGTCATGCCCCCTTACGGATGACCAGGAAAAGCTTGCCGCAGACATTGCATTTATATCATCGCAGCAGCGCCCTGTTTACATCTCCCAGTCCTGCTTCGGGTTCGGAACGGAAGAGCAGAAGCAAAGGCTGCTGGATTCGCTTAAAGAGAAATTCACGCTAAAGGAAGTAGGGCAGATTGAAGTTGACGATTTCCACAAGTCAGAGGTTATTTCTGACAAGTCGACTTATAAGATATTCAGGCTAATACCTAACGTCATGCAGCCAGCTCTTGGAAACAACCTCGTAGCCGAGCAGGATTCCTAGAATGTATAGTATAACAACCACCTCATCATCGCCCCATGGCGTGCCCACCATAAATCCAATTAGGAAGCCTACAATTATGAGGTAATAAGGCGCAACAAATTTCTCCCTTCTTTCAAATATCAGCCTTCCGGACATCATCCCGCAGATAAAAATTATGACATAGCTCACCACTGCGCTCCCCGACAGCAATGCGATTATGAAGCCGGCAACCAAAGTTACAAAGAACCAGAACTCTACCCAGCTCTTGAAAAGGAATTCGTGGCTCATGGATAGGGCCCCTTTTCCCACGCAAAGCGCTCGAAGTATATGTAGTAGAGAAGCCAGCATACCACAGCCCCCACGAAAGAACCCAAAACAGACACCCAGATTGGAATGTCAAGAAACAACAAAACAGACGCCAGGATTATTGCGGCGAACATAAATGAATACACCATTCTTGAGCCGAAAAACATCTTTGAGCCATCCATTGGAGGTATAGGCAAAACAGAAAAGATTGCGAGAAGCAGATTCAGGTAAAGCGCCTTTGTAAGGACATCCAACTGCAGGTATGCATTAACAATCTTAATTATTACCGCCAATACAAGATTTGCAATTGGGGCAACCATGGAAACCATGCCAAGCCCGAAAAAATTAAGCCCATACCTGAAGTGCCCCAGCCTGTGCCCCGCAAGATGGTGCAGCAGGATTCCTCCCGGAAGCAGAAGCCATACATATCCCCTGCTTACAAAAACAACAACCAACCCTATCAGCAATCCCCACAGCCACACCTTGTATTCTGCGCGATAGCCGACAGACAATGCAGCAACCCTTCTCGCAGATTCCCTCACGAAAAATGTAATTGCGGTTATTATGATTGCGATTAGCAAATTGAAAAGCCCGGCCGCAGCATCCGGCGTTTCTCCCTTCCCCCAGTCTGCAAATGAGATAATAAATGCAACAACTAAGATAGAAACCGCAAGCCCCCGAAGCTCGGCAGGCGTGAAATTAAAGTATTGCTTCAGCTTGTATCCCAAATCCTTCCATTCGCCCATAAGGCATTTCCTTCCCTAAGAATATTTAAGTGTTATGGTAGGCAGTTTATGGAGAAGGCTTGATGCAGGGATTTTGCAAAAATTTATTGCTTATGGCTAATTAAGGTTCTTCTCAATTTCCCTAAGGAAACTCTTTGCATCCTCCAATGCAACTCGCGCATCGTTCTCGGATGGCTTGTATTCCAACCCGTACAGTGCCTCGTGCCTTTCTGTGCGATGGATATTCAGAAAGTTAATTACGGGCAAAGGGATTTTGCTGGAATATTTCTCCTTCAGATAGACATAAATTGCATAATGGCTCTTTTCCTGTATCCCATCCTTATAAAGCAAAGCACGCGCAGAATGAAACTGGCGGTATATGCCTCAACAATCGCATAAGTGTAAACTTTAAGCTGTAATGCCTTTTCCGCTTCCTTTATTCTCGCCTTTGCAATATCAAGAGACCTCTGAGACTTGCCTTTATCCGGGCTAATCTTCCTCAATAGCCTGAAGTTAAGACAGTCTTCAACATTTCTTATTTCCATTTTACAACTGGAAGCTCTCCGAACAATGGAATGCCGTGCGCTATAACCTCAAAATAAAAGGGGCTGTCCTGTTTCGCTTTCTGGTTCCATTCGCTCCAGCTGAAAAAATGAATGTTTATCTCCCTATTAAGCCTTTCCCCAAATTTTCCGGAAGATTTCCGGCTCTCCTTTCCGATTACAAGAATATCTACATCGCTTTTTGAATCGTTTTCCCCCTTTGCAAGAGAGCCAAAAAGGACTATCGAGGATATATTAGGGATATTTTCTTTCAAAAAGTCTATTAACCCTGATTTCAGCAATGCATCTACATTCAGGGATATCTTAAGATGCCTGAAGACTGGGTTTCCGATATTGCCCTTAAAAAGCCTCAAATTTGCCTTCCTTTCCTCCAAAATCAGGCCTTCCCTAACCAAAAGGTCCGCATAACCCTTAACTGCAAATGGGCTTATTTTGAGCTTCTTTGCAAGCTCCCGCAGATAAACTTCCTGATAAGGGTTGTCAAGGAAAAACCGCGCAACTTTGAAAAACGTAAACTCGTGCATAAGGTGTTTTTTATTTATTGACTTTTAAATCTTTTGTTTTTTTATAAAAACAATTGTTTTTTATTTTTATTGCTCAAAATTGGTTAATGCCTCGGCTTTTAAGCCGAACTCATCCAATTTTGAGGCTTAAAAAATACCCTGCAATTTAGTGTGGGTATTTTTTATTCAACCGAAAAGCTGTAGCTGAACCCGCCCCTTGGCTTCAGATTCTCCATAATCCCCTCCTCATGCCCTGCTCCCACAACTGCAAGAATTTTCTTGTCAGGGTATTTCTTCATGAGATTTTCAAGGTTAGCAGCCATTACTTTGTCGCGCTCTGTGATAAGAACTCGGTACACATTCGGGTAATCCTTCCTTACCTTGTCAACAAGGATTTTTATAACCTCCTTTGGAGGCACCTTCCTCAGGTCAAATTCAACTTCCCTCTTCCTAAGCACTAGACCCCTAAATATGTCTTTCAGAAAAGTCCATTTCTCCTTCCATGTCAATGCGTTTGAAAATCTCCTCAGGGTTATTGCTATGTCCTGGTCTATGAATGCTATCTTCAGATTATGCTTCATTGCGAGCTTCAGGGCAGTCTTCATTTCAGAGCCAGGCGCAACACCAACATGCTCCCCAAGCTTCTTCTCTGCCCAGGCCCCAATAAGTGAGAATATGTATCCCTTTACCCCTATCTTCCTTATATCCCTCAGCCTTATTTTGCTCTTTTTCTTTGCCAGCAGGGCAGAAGCCCTGTGCTTGTCCAGCTCTATGGCAACTATATCCGGCTTCTCCTTCTCAATAAACCCCTTTACCTCGTTCATGCTCTCTCTTGCAATGTGGGAAGAGCCGATTATGGTTAGATTCCCGTATTTCATTCCGCTTGGGTTACAGTGGCCTTTTATAAACATTCCTTAAAGACCCCAATAGAAAAATATATAAATCGGCATTCCAATATCTGCAAAGAAGGAGGGTTTAACATGCTGCGAATGAAGAAAATAACAGAAACTTACGACATGCGCGTTTTTACCGATACGGGAGAATACTTTGGCGATATTGAAGAGTCCATTTTGGCTGCCAACAAGGTCTTTGGCTGGCGCGTCAAGGCATCAAAGAATTCTTTCCTGAACCGCGTTCTCGGCTCGGCAAAGGGTGTCATTGTGCCCCACCAGCTTGTCAGGAGCATTGGAGACATAATGATTATCAGCAAGGCAGCAGTTCCGAGCGGAAAGGGAAGCGAAGAGGAAGAGGAATCTTCTGAAGACAAAGAGTAATTCTTATGATAGACAAGGTAAGGGGCCTTTTCCAGCTTAAGGAGAGTATGGACGAGATTTCCATCAGGTCAAGGCAGAACCGCAATGACGTTGCCGAGATGAGAAACGAGCTTGCGGCCCTTAAAAGTGAAATTTCCAAGGCAATTGAAGAGCAGAAGAGCTTTGTGGAGCTGTTTGGGAAAGACAAAAATATTCTTAGCGAATTAAAGGAAGAATTCCAGAAGGAGCTTTTTGACTTCAAGCTGATAAAGAGCCAGATGCAGGTCAAGATTCTTGCAAAGTTTGACGAAGAGTTGGAAAAAGAGCTGAAGATATACCTTGAGGGGTTAAATAAGAGTATAGGGGAATACGGCAACAGCAAAACAAAAATAGATGCCGCAATGATGAAAATTGACGACTTTGGAAGAGAAATTGCAAAATTCATGGAAATCAGCAAAAGCATAAAGACAGGAGATTTCGAGCTTACAAGGTACGCCCAAATCCTCAACCAGCGCGACCGCGAGAAGATTGAGCTTATGAGGAAAATTGATTATCTCGAACGCCTTATTTCAAAAGAGAGAAGGATGAATGTTGTTGTTTAGCGGCCCTAGCCTAGTTTGACTATCTTAAGTTGATGCGCGCCGGCGCAGGGAATTCCATGCTTCCAGGAACCGAAAGCTTTTTGAACCCTGATGCCTTTCATAGGCACGAAGAGCTCAACTTCGCGGCTTACCTGATTAGCCAACGCCGGCACACCCCTTAGGGGCATCTTTACTCCTTAATAAAACCATGTGCCTTTTTTTCGGAAGAAAAACGTAACACTAGGCAGCAGAGCAAAACTTCGATTATGGCTTTTCAGGCTTTATATCGTGAAAGAAATCTACAATATATTGGAGAGGCCCAGGCAAAGGCTTATATTCACTAAAAATTTCTCTTCCCAAAGTCTCTGCTCTTTTGTCCTCTTCATAATTCCTTAGAATCCTCTCTCTAGTTTCCGTATCTTTAATGCCACGAAGCAAGGAATCGGTTCTTGCCTCTAAAGTATTATCAGAAGGGTCCCCTTCCTCCAAATACCTAAACACACCTAAAGGCACTGCAATTGAAGCCGCTACTACAACTTTGGCTCCATATGCAAGATATTCAACCCCCTTCATTAAGGGACTCTTAACAACTGTAGCTCGGTCGTTATCCATTTTAATTAGGGGGTATATTGCCTTCTTATAAAGTTATTTCTTTCAAGATTCACAAATTGGGCAGCCGGACTTTGCTTAACTGCATATGCTGGAGTTGCAAAATCCCGACTCGCACTGTCTTCCGTTGATGCATGCTGTGCCGTTCAGCAAAAAGTTTCTTGGCGCGTTGCTGTTGAACGCCAGCACAGCCTCTGTTGTAGGGTAAGGCAAATTGTAATTTGAAGATTCGACCTCTATGAATGCTCCGTCATAGCCGTCAACCGTATTGTCATACCAATTGTCAGTTAAGTAGCCTGTGATTCCGGTGTTGTAGGGGTTGCTCGCAGTTTTCTTGTTAACTCTCAGGTTTCCAAGCTTTAGAAAATCGCTCCCTGACTTGTGAAGCCATACCGCATATTCCTCATTGCCCGAAATCTGGGGCAAATTCTTTGCGCTGATTCTTATCTTTGTGTTGACAAAATTGCCGTTAAGCTGCTCGTTGAGAGTTTCAACCTTTCTGAACTCGGAATAGCCCTGCGAAAAGCTGCCAAAGTTGGGATTTCCGTACCAGAATACCGTTCCTTCCCTGAAAAATGACGGCCTTACAACCGAAAACCAGACAGATTCTTCCTGCTCAAAGCTTCCGTAATCTGCCTTTACGCGGATGTTATGTGGCCCATACCGGTACTTGTAAAGTTTTTCATACGAATCGCAATCTTCGCATAATTCCCTGAAGTTTTTCCCGTCAAGCGAATAAGAAAGGGTTCCCTGCTGGTATGCGCTTACTGACAAAGGAATCTCCCTGTTGAAGTACTCGCTGCTTGCAGGGGAAGAAATGGTTAGCCCCACTGCATTGATGCAAAGCTCAGATGCATTTATCTGCCCCTGAACTCCGGGGGAGCATTGAAAGCCCCCTTCCGGGTCTGAATTGCACGTTACGTTGCCTTCAGCCAATACGCTTTCGCAGGTTAACTCTCCGATATCGAGGCACCCTGCCCTGTCTATCTCGCAGCTTGAATTGCATGAAAGCTTCCCGTAAGAATAGTTAAAACTGCCGCATGCCAGGCCATCCAAATCTATGCCGTCGCACTGCTCATTCCCATTTATTCTGCCATCTCCGCAGATTGCATTAACAGCAGCTACTGCCAAAAGCAGAGCAATGGCAATACAAAGTGTCTTTTTCATGATATAAACCACCAGTTAGTAACCATTAACTACGTGTAAGTTGAGAAACCATTAATTGATATTTATACTTTTAGAAAGCCCTTGCACAAATTCAATGTCTTTATTTGATGACAAGGTGATAGCATCCATATTTAATGACGACATAGCCTCAGCAATATATAAATTGAAGATTATATTATGGAAACTATTTTTTTGCTACTAGGTCAACCCAGGTGAGGTATTTAACACCTTCATTTTCAGAAAGCCCAAACAATTTCCTTACCTCTTTCTCAAGCTCTCCGGAATTTTCCCTCACAGCACCGTAAAGCTCAACCTCATCATTCTCTTTAAGGTTCCCCCATCTTAGGTGTACTGTAGTCCCAACATGATAAACTTCATCTCCTGACCGTACAAGCATCTGCCGGTGCTTCGGCTTATCAACCAAATGCACTTCTGCCCCTTTGCCCCCTATCGCCACGTCGTCAGCTATTTTTTCTATGGTTCCGTTGACATAAACCGCATCTCCCGGTTTTTGCCCTCTGGCAATCCCGCTTCCGGATTTTTCTGGGAAAAATGCTTGCTCTATCCCGTAAGCTGCCGATAAAGTGCCCAAAACGCTCCCACCAGCCGTCAGAAAGAATCTCCTTCTTGAAAGCCTTTCATAATTGTCCTGTTCCATGTTATCACCAAATTTTCGGCTTGGAGAATGGGGCGTATTTAAAAATCTAATGAAAAACATTTTAAACTGATTCAGAGTTTATTGCCTTATACGGCTGTGGTCCAGCGGCAAGACACGAGCTTCCCAGCATTTCTCTGCCAAAGACAGCATGAGAAGTGGCGAAAGAGCTTGTTACCCGGGTTCGAAATGGATAAGCCCATGTCAATCGCGAGAGAGACGCAAGCCGAGCGTACGTTGTATGCTCACCTTCGAAAGTCCCGGCAGCCGTATTCACAATCAAACGAAAGGTTTAATTAGTCCCTTGAATTTGGTGCATTAAATGGCTAATCAATATGTACTAAGTTCTGGCAGTAATTCTATCTTAGTTATCACTGATAGGCGTGCTTCACAAACCGGACCTAACGGCCTTCTGATTCCGCCGGGCCTTAATGTCGAGCTTTCCGGAACGGACCTTGTCTACTGGACTGGAAGGTTTATTAAAACCGACTTTTTCAAAGTAAAATTAAGCCAAGGCAAGCCATACGAGCACATTTTTGAGATTGGGAACTTGCCTGTAAAGATTTCTTCAAAAGACCAAAAAACATTCCATATAGAGATGTGACTTAAATAGGTTTTCTGTGTTGGCGCTATCCAAGTAACCATCCCAGAAAATCTTTTATTGAGCGAGATTACTTGGTTTTTTCTCCGTTCCTTCCCGAAACCGCCAAAGCATAGTTTATAGGTTCATTTTGTTCCCTATAAGCTAACGCCAACTCTTGAGTACGCCCTAATTTTTCAATCAGCTTAAGCCTTATATCTCGGTGCGGATGCAACCATTTTTTTGCAACAGCTAAAGCCTCGTCG
>DATDYF010000024.1:0-34781 GCA_035289105.1 Candidatus Nanoarchaeia archaeon | reverse complement strand
TTGAAGTTTTGCTGGTTACTGACGGGCTGATAAAAAAATCCCGGGATGAAAAAAAATACCCAATTCTTGAGAAAATAATGAAAACGGTTGACTCAATTAACGGCGAAGTCCACCTTATTTCTTCAGAGCATGACGGCGGGAAAAGGTTGGACGGATTGGGGGGTATTGGGGGGATTTTGAGGTATAAGCTGAATTACTGAGGCGGCTTGGGAACCACATAAACAGCATCGCCTTGCTTCAGCGCGCTAAATTCGACAGGCACAAGCTTTTTTGCTCCTGTCTGCAGATCATTGAAGATTGAATATACATCAGATATTGTTGCATTCAACCTTAAATCGCCAGCTTCTTTATCGTCGATGTTGAATCTGTCGGCTATGTAAGAGGCGCCCTCGCCATATCTAACAACGTAAGACCAAATGTCAAGTGTGTGCCTGCCTTGCTCCAGCTTTACTTCAAGGTTATCTTCATAAGTAAAATCTCCAAAACTCTTCAGGTTCTTTTTTTGCAGTTCTGTTTTTCCGGAGTGCTTGATTTCAAGGGCATATAGGTCAACATTAACAACTGGGCCGTCCACCCTGAAATTGCCTACAAAGTAGCCAGTGTCTGTCTTTTTGCTCTTGGCTCCATAAACTACAACCTCGTCATCTTCGACGACATTGGTCAAGTCGCTTGTAAATTTCTCAGTTGCAGAGTAGAGTTTTCTGTCATAACCCCTAACAAGCATGGATTTCTTGTCCTCGCTTAAAGCAACAACCACGCCCCGCTCCTTTATTGCGTTAGGATTCTTTTTCTGGGCATTAAAATAGCCGAATGCCAGGGCTGCCAATGATGCTGCGCCTACTACCAGAAGTGTTTTCTTTTTCATCGCTTTATTTGTCAACGCTATAGCTATCGGGTAATGGAATTTAATTTATGAAGGTTTGCGAAGAAGGGATTCTTACTCTTTGGCTATTGGCTTGACCGATGCCTTTGCTTGCCTTTCGGCAATTGATACAAGGACTGTCAGAAAGAGCGGATGTTTTTGGTCTAGAAACAGCTCATCAGCTATTTCTCCAAAGCGATCGGGGTGAGCGGGAATATTATGGCCATTAATAGTATAATATGAAAACATCTCTTTACGCTCCCCCTTAAGATACCTAATGGTTTCTTGCCGAATATAATCTTTTGTTTCAGGGTCCATGATTCCTTGGAAATAGAGACTAATTTATCAATATTTGTGTTTTTCAGAGATAGAGATTCTCGGGAAAAAACAACCGGCTCTGTCCTGAATCTCGCTTACGCTCGCCTTTAGCAGCTTCTCGCTTTGCACTGTTTCCGTTGATGGCTGACATTTCCCATAAGGAATGCCCTTTGTCAGCTGTATGTAGAAAGAAAAGAAGCTCGACCTTAGGCTGCTAAAGGACTTTCAGGACAGAGCCAAAACAACCGATACCTTTTTAAATCGACCCTGATTTTTGGAGATGAACAGCCCGAGTCTCTCTGAGGCGCGCTTAGGGTTCTCTAGAAGAGTTCTATGGGCTATACTTTATGGCAGAGCAAAAGGCAGAAAAGGAAATAAAATACCTTGTAAGGATAGCGAGTACAGATTTGGACGGCAAGAAGCCTATAGGCAATGCACTTCTCAAAATAAAGGGGATAGGATTCATGATGGCTCATGCCGCTTGCACAGTTGCGAATGTCAGCGCAAACCAAAGGGCAGGCCAGCTTTCTGACAAGGACGTCCAAAAGCTCGATGATTTTGTCAAAAACCCGCTGAAATACAATATTCCAGCCTGGATGTTCAATAGGCGAAAAGATGTTGAGACCGGAGAAGACAAGCACCTAATCCTTTCAGATTTGCAGTTTGCGAATGAGAACGACATCAAGATGATGAAGAAAATAAAGTGCTACCGCGGCGTGAGGCACATATTCGGATTGCCGGTTCGCGGCCAGAGCACGAAATCAAATTTCAGGAAGAACAAGGGAAAAGCGCTCGGCGTGAAGAAGCCAAAGATGGGGGGCAAGACATAAAATGGGCGACCCCAAAAGACCGCGGAAAAAGTACTCCACGCCAAAGCACCCGTGGCAGAGGGCGAGGATAGAGGCGGAAAGGGAGCTTGTTGACGCTTACGGCCTTCACAACAAAAAGGAAATATGGAAGATGGCTTCTGTGTTGAGGAAGTTTTCAAGGCAGGCAAAAAAGCTTGCCGCGGTGAAATCCAGCCAGGCAGAAATTGAGAGGGCGCATCTGCTGAAGAAAGCTCAGAATCTTGGCCTGCTTAAGGAAGGCTCAAAGGTTGACGACATACTCACACTGAGCATTCATGATGTAATGAACAGGCGCCTGCAAAGCCTTGTTTGCAGAAAAAATCTTGCAAGGTCGATGCCGCAGGCAAGGCAGTTCATAGTGCACGAGCACATAACAGTAGCGGACAGGAAAATAAATTCCCCGTCCTACATCGTGCCGGTTGCAGAGGAGCCGCTAATAGGATTTGACAGCTCTTCAACCCTTTTTAGCGCAGAGCATCCTGAGCGCATAATACTTGAGCCAAAAGCAAAAAAGAAGAGAAAGGTAATCAGAAAAGAAAACAAGGGGAGAAGAAAAAATGGTTAGGCCGACACAGCAGCCAAGCGAGAGATGGGGGCTTTGCCATATTTACACCTCTTACAACAACACGATAATTCATATCACGGACATCACCGGCTCGGAAACAATAACAATCGCTTCCGGCGGCCAAATGGTCAAGTCGGACAGGATGGAAAGCTCGCCTACAGCTGCAATGATGGCGGCAAAGAAGGCGGCAGAGATTGCTCGCGACCAGGGAATAAATTCTATTCACGTGAAAATAAAAGCTCCGGGAGGCCATAACGGCCCTATGAATCCGGGCCAGGGCGCGCAGGCAGCAATAAGGGCATTGTCCAGAATGGGGCTAAGGATAGGAATCATAGAAGATGTTACACCAGTCCCTCACGATGGGTGCAGAAAGAAAGGCGGAAAGAGAGGGAGGCGCGTCTGATGGAAGCCAAGCTTTTGGAAAAGGGAAAGGAAAGGATTGCAATAATTTTCAAGGATACTACTCCGGTGTTCCTCAACACAATAAGGAGGCTTATCGAAGAGGAAGTGCCAACCATGGCTATAGAGGATGTTGAGGTAAGGAAAAACACATCGATACTCTACGACGAGATGCTGGCGCACCGTTTGGGACTGATTCCACTCACAACAGACCTTAAGTCATACAATCTTCCAGAGGAATGCAAGTGCGAGGGAAAAGGCTGCGCAAGGTGCCAGGTTACCTTAACGCTTGAAGGCAAAGGCCCCGGAACAGTTTATGCCAGCGACATAAAAAGCTCCGATTCAGCGGTAAAGCCGGTTTACTCAAAAATGCCGATTGTGGAGCTTCTGAAAGGGCAAAATATAGAGCTCGAGGCGGTTGCTGTTCTTGGCAAGGGAAAGGTTCACTCCAAATGGATATCAGCGCATGTCTATTACAAGCACAAGCCATTGATAACGATAAGCGAAAAATGCGATGAGAGCTTCAGCAGGTGCGTTGAGGTCTGCCCCACGCATACGCTTGAAATGGCGAACAAAAAGGTTGCCGTGTCGAAAGAGCATCACCTTGACTGCCATTTATGCCAGGCGTGCGTTGATGCAAGCCCTGTCGAAGGCGCAATTACCGTCGGGCCCGACAGCGACATCATATTTTACATAGAGCCTTTTGGGCAGCTCGAGGCGAAAAAGATACTCATGGAGACGGTAAAGATATTTGAAAACATGCTCAATGATTTTAGCAAGTCATTGAAGGAGAAATAGGGATGCTGCATACAATGGCTCAAAAATCATCCTCCAGTAAAAAAGCGGGGGTGTCAGAGCCCGGTCAATTTCAACTCATAGTTGGAGACTTAATGAGTACGGTTGAGGGCCGTATACCTTAGTGGTTGCGCGGGTTCAAATCCCGTCCCCCGCATAAAAATATGAACGAAATAAGACCGGACATCAAAAGTGCATTGCTCATACAGGGCGCAAAAACATTAAGCCCTGTTTTGGCGATAATCGCGGGCTATGCAATGCTGAAAGTGCTGGGCATTGCGGAAATGCTCAGCGGATTGTCAAGCGCCTTTCCGGGAATAAAAGTGGCGTTTAAGCCGTTTATCGCAATCATCGTGATTGCGGTAATAGCCATACTTGCGGTCCTGTATTTAAGCACGAGAAATACGAGATATGTGTTTCTCGAGAGGGGAATGCTTGTTTATGGCGGCATAACATCAACGGGGCAGGGCAAAGAGGTGCCTTACTCAAACATTTCGAGGGTCACAATGAAAACATATCCGTTGCTCGGGGTTGGAAAGATAACACTCGAGCTTTCGGGAATGGAGAGGCAAAAGATGGAGATGGATTTTGTCAAGAATCCAAACGAAACAGCACAATATATTGAGGGATTAAGGAGATGAAAAGAACAGGGTCTTCAAACGAAAACCTGCAGGAGCTCATAGGCAGCCTGAAGAAGGCGGCTATAGAGCAAAACTGCCTGTTATGGAAGAGAATCGCATCAGACTTAGAGAGACCCTCAAGGCAGAGAAGGGCCGTCAATCTTGGAAAGATTGCAAGGGTCTCAAAAGAGAATGATTTCATTGTTGTTCCGGGAAAAGTGCTTGGCACTGGAAGCATCGGGCACAAGCTTACGATATCGGCTTACCAGTTTTCAGGCAGCGCATTGTCAAAGCTCAGGCAGGCAGGGGCATCTGTAATTCCAATCCCGGAGCTGTTCAGGGAGAAGCCTGACGGAAAGAAAATAAGGATAATAGGGTAGAATAATGATAATAGACGCAAGCAATTTGATTGTTGGACGGTTGGCAACGGTTGCGGCAAAGAAAGCCCTGCTCGGCGAGGATATTAACATTGTAAACTGCGAGAACTCTTACGTTTCCGGAGAGAAGTTTTTTGTCATAGAATACTTTAAGTCAAAGAGGGCTCAGGGAAGCATTCGAAAGGGGCCTTTCTTTCCAAGAATGCCCGACAGAATAGTCAAGAGGGTAATCAGGGGAATGCTCCCAAGGAAAAAGCCAAGAGGAAGGGAAGCACTTGGCAGAGTAAAATGCTATATTGGGGTTCCCGCAGAATTTGGAGGGAAAAAGTTCGAGACAGTGAAGAATGCCGATATTTCGAAGCTGCCTTCGCTGCGCTATGTTCAGCTCAAGAGGATTTGCAAGGAACTAGGGGTACAGTTATGAAAACAATACTCACATCAGGAAAAAGAAAAAGGTCAATCGCAAGGGTTACTTTGAGGGATGGCAAGGGAAGGGTTAGGATAAACAGATTCCTTTTGGATGCCTATGAGCCAATGATGTACCGCCTTAAGATTCAGGAGCCGTTGATTCTTGCAGGGGATGTCAGCTCCAAAGTTGATATAGATGTGAATGTAAACGGCGGAGGCATGAGCTCGCAGGCAGATGCCTCAAGGCTGGGAATTGCAAAGGCTTTGGTGCAGTATGCAAAAGGCGAGAAATTGAGGGAGACTTTCCTCAACTACGACAGGACATTGCTTGTTGCAGACGTAAGGAGAAAGGAAGTGTGCAAGCCAAACGACTCAAAAGCGCGTGCTAAAAGACAAAAATCATACAGGTGAGAAAATGATTATTCCAATAAGATGCTGGTCATGCGGAAAGCCAATCGCGCATTTGTGGGAAGAATACAAGGAGAAAGCTGCCAAGGGAGAGCAGAAAAAGAAGGCCCTGGACGATTTAGGCGTTGAAAGATACTGCTGCAGGTCGATGTTCCTTGGCAATGTTGAGCTATTGGAGACAGCTGCGGCGTTTAAGAAGTACTGATTTGTGCTTTGGCTTCGTTACCTTTCTTTTTTAACATATGCCATTCCATCGGCTGGCCAGAGAAGACTTTGTAAATCCCCGTATTAACATAGTAAGTAACTATAAATCCATAACTGAAGGAAGAGAGAATAACCTTATCCATCCTTTTGATGTCCTTATCCTTTGAAACAGCGTATAGGCTGGCAACGAGCAATCCAGAGGTAAGAAGAATATTCCTTCCCATTTCTCCGAAGAAGAGCGGCAGGTTCATTGGGCCAGGTTCGTGGGTAATGAAGCTAAGTGTGCCGAAAAAGAAGAGCGCCAGCAAAAGGACTGCAAGGAAATACCCGGAGCAAAAGGTAAAGATAGAGAATTTTGATCTTGCAGGAAGCTTGCAATTCACAATGTTGCGGAAGTGAAGCTTTGCGGCTGCGATAACGCCATATGCCCATCGCATCTGCTGCCTGTATAGGTCTTTTGGAGTATAGGGAACTTCGCACTCGCACTCGAGGTCTTCCAGGTACATGAGCTTTTTATTATTAGTTAATAACCTCATAGAATATTCTATGTCTTCAGTTAAGCTGCCGGACTGCCATCCCCCCATATCAACAAGGTCTTTCTTTCTTACCGCTTCTGCAGAGCCGCAAAGGAAAGACACCCCTCCAAAGTTCTGCACAAACGGCATGAAAAGGTAGTGGAAGACCTTGCTCATGGTAGCCCCAAGCACAGTTATCAGGTTGTGGTTTGGGTTGATAATTTTCCAGCGAGCCTGCACTACGGATAACTTGGGGTCGTTCTGAAGCGGAGCAATAATCCTCTTGAGGAAATCGCGCTCTGGGAGAAAGTCAGAATCGAATAATACGAGGTATTCTCCACGCGAATATTTGAGAAGGTTGTTAAGGTTGCCCGGTTTGAATCCCATATTGCGCTCACGCTTGAAAACCTTCATCTGAGAGTGCTTGCCTGCGAACTCCTGTATTTTCTGTGAAATCTCGGGATCGTTGCTGTCGTCTCCGATAAGGATTTCGTATCTTTCCCTCGGGTAATCAAAATTGAGGCAGCGCTCAGCGCAATTCAAGGCTGCGAGCTCATTGAAGGTAGGTATTTGAATGGTGACAAAAGGGGCTTCATCCTCGTTAAAGCGGTAATTTTTGGTTCTTTTCTTTCCAAAAAGGTTATGAAAGAGTAGTATATAATACAATACTGAGATGAGAAAGGCGATGCCCAAAAAGACATAGAAACCATTGTCGAAGATTACGTGAAGGAAATTAAGAAATTCTCTTCCTGCATCGCTGTACCATTTAAAGAAGAGCTCTGCTTTCGTGACGATTTGGTGGATTATCTCGCTGAATATTGAAGGCATCATTTTATGAAATATTTCTTTTTTATAGGGTTAATGATGCTTAGACAAATAACGGCATTTAAAAATATTGTGTAAGGGAAGTAGAAAACCACTCCAATAATGTTGCTTGCGCTGAAACGCTCCCGGAAGAAGTGCGGGGCATAAAGAAGGATAGCGATGCTGATAAGCCCTGAAAGGACCCCAAATATGTTGTACCAGGAAAGCCCCCATTCAGGCAGCTTGTAGAGCACGTATAATGGCCCAGCTACGGTAAACCACCTGACAAGATAAGCAAATGCTTCAACGCTGCCCTGCGGAAACCAGTAATGAATCTGATAGATTATTATCGGGAGGGAGAGAAATGCATACAGGCTCCACCAGTATTGATTTAGGTAAAGGAATATAATGGAGGGGGAGGATTTGAGGGAAAAGGAGGATTTGTTTTTTTGCAGAGACTGGAGAACTCCTTTCCACCATCGCTTTCGCTGAGCATAAAGTCCAGCGAAGGTTTCGGGAACATTTGTGTAACCATAGGCCTCTGGAACATTGATGGTGCGGTATCCTTCACGATTAAGCTCAAGCGCTACATCTGCATCTTCGGTGAGGGTTTCTTTCTTGAAGCCGCCAATATGCAGCAGCACGGATTTCTTGTAACATGCAAGTGCCCCGAAAAACCAGATTCCCTGATGGAATAGGTTAGAAAAACCCTGCCTGACAAGGTTGTTGTAATGGTATTCGAGGTTTTGGAATACTGTCAGAATATTTTTTTTGTTTGAGACACGGCAAGAACCGGAAGTTGCGGCAACATCCTTTTCCTGAAGCGGAGCAACAATGTGGACGAGACAGTCTGGATGGATGATTGTATCCGCATCAAGGGTTACCACAATCTCGTTTGATGCTGCACGCAGTCCTGCATTTAATGCCTCAACCTTGCCGTGATGGTTCCGCTGGAGGATTTTTACACCGGGAAAGGATTTTGCAATCTCCCTTGTTGCATCAGTTGAGCCGTCATCAACAACTATAATCTCCTTTTTAGGGTAGTGTGCTGTTAGAACTGCCTCGATGCACGGCCTTATTGTCTTTTCTTCATTGTATGCCGGAATGACAATGGAAATTGGAGTAGTATAAGCTGAATAGCTTATCTTTCTGAAAAGGGATATTAGGATGGTAATGGCCACCAAAAGCAAGAAGAGGAAAAGTATGAAAAAGACAACAATCCCAATAGCCATTATAACATCCATACGTTCTCAAAAATCGAAGGTTAATTTAAACGTTTCTATATTGTCAGAGGGATAGAAGGAATTCCTTGAGGCCCGGAAAGAAGAAGAAGATGAGGTAAATAAGGCCAAGCAATAGGGGAATAATCCCAAGAATGAGCCCAACAACGGCATAACCCTTCCCGCTATAAACTTCTGGCTCCTTTTTTATTTGCCTGAGTGCTCTAATGCCTAAGTAAATTGCAATTGGAGAGAGGATTAGGTTGAATAGCGGAACCCAAAAGAACAGCCCAAGATAGAACGATTTTTTTGCAAAAGGGGAATTTTTCGTCATGTTTTTGGCGAGCTAGGGATGCTTAAAAAGATTGCCTAAAAGAATAAAAGGAGAGTGTGATTACCATGGCCCATGAAGGCAAAAGTCATTTCTGCAGTAGCCACAATAGTAATCCAAGCGGTTTTTATAGCTGCAGGGGTTATGTTGGAAAGGCATTGGTTCATACCCGACAATCTTCTTTTCATTTTGCTGGGTTTCATCTCCTTCTTTATATGGGGCAGGCTTAGGTTGAATGTTTTTATCATGATTTTGACAAATATCTTCTTTATACTGCATTCCCTTGGCTTTGTTGATTTTTACGCGCTTTCGCCTTTGGGCATACCCTATGACAAGATTCTGCATTTTTTTGGACCAATGATTTTGTCGCTAATTATCTACCGAACCCTTGGCGATAACAGGATTCCGAGGTGGCTGCTCACTTTGCTAATTGTGCTCGGCGTAGGGGGGCTTATAGAAATTGTCGAATACCTTGGATTTGCGTTTTTAGGGGAAGGCGAGGGATTGTTTTTCTTCGGCGTAGGAGACGGAGGGAAGCTTATCAACAGCTGGGAGAATGCAATAACAGACTTAATGGCGAATGTGCTGGGGAGTGTTGCTGGGGTTTGCATTCTGGCTCTGATGAACAAATTTAAGACGACGAAGGAAAACATTTAAATATGCCCTAATTGAAGAGAATATTATGTTATCAAAAAGAGAAGCATTACTCTTGCTTCTGGTTCCGCTGATTCTTTTCATTTCTGGATGCGTCATTGACTTTGACAAGGACGGCTATCTCTCAAACATAGATTGCGATGACAGAAACCCGGATGTAAATCCGGGAGCGACCGAAGTTTGCAATGGCATTGATGACAACTGTGACGGGAGGGTTGATGAGGGTTGTGAAGTTTGCTCATGCCCCGAAATATACATGCCGGTATGCGGTTCTGACGGCGTTACTTACCCCAACCAATGCGAAGCAGACTGCAAAAATGTTGAAGTCCTTCATTCAGGAGGGTGCGCATGCGGAGACGGCTATGTAACATCGCCAGAGCAATGCGACCCGACTGCTCCTGCACCGCCGTTCTATTGCGGAGATGAAGAAATGTGCACAAAAGAATGCAGGTGTGAATCCGTTTCTTTTTGTGGCGATGGCATCTGCGATCCTAGCGAAGTTGAAACATGCCCCCTAGACTGCCAAGAGTGTGTTTCTTATACCTTTGAAAAGCCCGGTAATAGGCTGCAGATTAGCGAAGAGACGGATACTGGGATTAAAAAAGAAACGCTTGGCGATGTTAAGCCAAATGTATTAAAGAAAGATTTCCCAATTCTGGCGGGGGGTGTATTTCTTGATAGGTTCGGTGCTGTTGAGTATAATGAGACGCTGCAATTTTTGCCATCCGGCTATGTAATTTATACGGAGAATGATAATGATGTGGCATCTGATTTCCTCTACTTCAGGTCGGGTTCATCGGTAGCAAAATACAACATAGTTTTCGTTGACACTATCCAGAGCAATGTTGTCGATGGTAGGCTCGTTGATTTTGAGGGGAAACCCATCAGGCTGTTTGGGAGGGAGTATTCCATCGTAAAAGCTGGAAGAACGACCGCAACAAGCGAAGACAGTGTAGAGATTTACCTGATGGGTGGCAAACTGAAAGTTACGCAAGAAGAGGGTAGTACGACGACGTATAGCGTTAACGGAAAAGACTACGAAGTTACCGTAACAGCAATTACTGATGCTGCGCCTCTTGTTGTGAAATTCTTAGTCAATGGTGTTAGCACGCCTTCGTTTCCCGTCGGGGCAATCTACACACTGCCAGACGGAGTTGTGATAGGTGTAAGCAATATTATACCAAACGAAGCCGGTGATGTGACTCAAGACCTTGTTGAGTTTTATATTGGTGCACAAAGAATCTTCCTAAAAGACACCGAAATTGAAGACGACGGGGTTTCCTCAAATGTACTTGAGGTTGGCTCAGAGAGGATTGACGACGCATTCGTTTTTATGCGCGGGACTGCAGATAGTTCAACAACTAAAGTTAAGAGAATTGTAATCAATGTTACCGCTGGTGATGACTTTTATGTGCCAGCAGGTGGAAAATTGTCCTCGCAGATGGATGAACCTGACGCGTTGTTGGGTTCATGGGATATAAAGTATAGTGGATTGAATAATGTAGGTTCTGAGAAGATAAACATAGGCCCGAGCGCAGAACTTAATGCCTATAAGTTGAGCTTTAATGATGGCGATGGATACCTTGTAGGAATTCCGATTGCATTCGCCAGCGGAAACGATGTTAGAACGGGCGATAATGACGATGATTTTATATTTAAAGAAGGCACGTCAATAACCAAAAATGATTATTTTATTGTCTCTGACTATTCGATGCCTTTGGGAAAAAGGAAGACGTATGCATTAAGATATAGGGGTGCCGATATGTCCACAGCTTCAAATCCCAAAATTAAATTTGATAATCTGGCTGGCGAACGTATAGGGGTGCCACACTCCAATGGGGAGGCCACACTTGTTCTTGGCGGGAGAAATTATAAGATTATCGGCGCATCGTCTACCACCCAGAGTGATTTTGACATTAAAGTTGACTTGAATGGTGATGGCTCTATTGGAACAGATTCTATCAAACTCACGACACTGAGCGGCATGGAAATAGAGTTTATTGCCAATCTGCCTATCTCGCTCGAAGTTGTCATGGCAGCCTATACCGATGAGGCATTTAAACCGTCTGAGTTGAGGTGGAAAATTACCTCAAGTAATGGAGTAATAAGGATGGAAGAGGTGGGACCAATTAACTTAAGAAATCCCGAAAGTGATAATGTCAATTTCTATGGGTACCTTAGCAATGGAGCATATGTAAACTTCAGGAAAACCTCTCCGGAGGATTTGGCGGTCTATAATCCATTTGGCCCGAAAAATCCAAAAGTTTCTCTGGTGTCTCCATCCTGTCCCTAAGTTTTCCCTAAATCTTTAAAAGCAATTTCTTTTTACTGGGATTTATGCAAGGCTTCAAGCATATTGACAATAAATGGCAGAAGAGATGGGAAGAGAAGAACATCTTTGCCACGAAGGAAGTCAAGGGCAGGAATAAGTATTACGTTCTTGAGATGTTTCCGTATCCTTCCGGAAAGCTGCATATGGGGCATGTGAGGAATTATACAATAGGAGACTGCTATGCAAGGTTCAAGAGGATGAATGGATTTAATGTCCTCTATCCGATGGGGTATGACGCTTTCGGTCTGCCTGCCGAGAATGCCGCAATTCAGAATAAAATTGACCCTGAGGAATGGACCAAAAAGAATATTGCATACATGGAAGAACAGCAGAAAAGCCTTGGCTTGAGCTATGACTGGTCCAGGAAGATTGCGACCTGCGAAAAGGAGTACTACAAATGGAACCAGTGGATTTTCCTGAAGTTTCTCGAAAAGGGGCTTGCATACAGAAAAAAGGCGGATGTGAATTTCTGCCCGAGCTGCGATACTGTTCTTGCAAACGAGCAGGTCATTGACGGAAAATGCTGGAGATGCCAAAGCGAAGTTGAGCAGAGGGAATTGGAGCAGTGGTTCTTCAACATAAAGAAATATGCTGACCAGCTTTTAGACGATATCGAAAAATTAGAGCATTGGCCTGAGCGAGTAAAGATAATGCAGCGGAACTGGATTGGAAAGAGCTATGGAACTGAAATCTTCTTTGATGTCGTGGATGAAAACGGAAAGAAGATAGACAGAATAACAACATTCACGACGAGGCCGGATACTGTTTACGGTATTACCTATCTTGTTCTTGCAGTGGAGCATCCCAAGGTAATAGAATGGACGAAGGGGACAAAATATGAAGAGCCGGTAAGGAAATTCATCTCCGAGGTAAGAAAAGAGAGCATAATTGAGCGAACTGCCGAGGGGAAGGAAAAGAACGGAATTTTTCTGGGAAGGTATTTCGTCAACCCGGTAAACAGCGAGAAATGCCCCCTTTATGCGGCAGATTACGCCTTGATGGAGTATGGGACAGGAGCGGTAATGGCGGTTCCATGCCATGACCAGCGCGATTTTGAGTTTGCAAAGAAATACAAGCTTCCGATGAGGCTTGTTATAAGCCCGGATGCCTATGATATCAATGCTGAAAAGATGTCAAGGGCGTATGTTGAAGACGGGGTTCTGGTAAATTCAGGCGAGTTTAACGTGATGCGGAATACCGATGCAATGGAAGCAATAAGCATCTATCTCGAGAAAAATAAATGGGGCAAGAGGGCTGTAAATTACAAGCTAAGAGATTGGCTTATTTCAAGGCAGAGATACTGGGGAACACCCATACCTATTATATACTGCAAGAAGTGCGGGATTGTGGCAGAAACGAAACTCCCTGTTGAGCTTCCGAAGAATGTCGAATTTACCGGAGAAGGAAACCCGCTTGCTCACTCTAGGGAATTTGTCAATGCAAAATGCCCGAAATGCAAAGGTGATGCAAGAAGGGAAACGGACACTATGGATACTTTTGTTGACTCCTCGTGGTATTTTTTCAGGTACTGCAGCCCGAAGGAGGGCAAAAATCCATTCAGCAAAGATAAAGTTGAATTCTGGTGCCCTGTTGACCAATACATAGGGGGCATTGAGCATGCAATCTTGCATTTGTTGTATTCGAGGTTTTTTACAAAGGCGCTGAGGGACATTGGGCTGATACATTTCGACGAGCCTTTTACAAGATTATTGACGCAAGGAATGGTAACAAAGGACGGGGCAAAGATGTCAAAATCACTTGGCAATATTGTGGACCCGCAGGAAATCATCGACACGTACGGCGCAGATACGGCAAGGCTTTTCATTCTGTTTGCAGCTCATCCGGAGAAGGAACTGGAGTGGTCTGACAGGGGCGTCAACGGCTGCTTCAGGTTTCTCAATAGAGTTTACCGCCTTGCAGAGGATATGCCGAAAGGTGCAATGAAGGAATTCTCGCACAAGGAGAAATATCTCCAAAGCAAGCTGCATTCCACAATAAAAAAGGTAACTGAAATGATTAATGACTTCCGGCTGAGCCTTGCAATAGGGAAGATAATGGAGCTTGCAGGCGCGATTCAGGACTACAAGGAAAGCGGCAAAGCTGATGCTAAGGTTTACAGGGAAGCAGTTGAGAAGCTTCTCATCATAATTTCGCCCTTTTCTCCGCACATGGCGGAAGAGTTTTGGGAGAAATTAGGGCATAAAAGTTTTGTTTCTGTGGAAAAATGGCCGGAATTCGATGAAGGGCTGATTGATGAAAAAGCCGAGGCAATGGAGGATGTGGTGAGTGCCACAAAAAGCGATATTTACCACGTATTGGAGCTTGCAAAAATAGAGCATCCGAAGAAAATTACCCTGATTGTCAGCGATGCATGGAAATATACATTTTTCAGGATTGTGAAAGAGGAATTTGCAAAAACGCGCGAAATGGATAAAATCATGAAGGCAGTTATGGATAAGGGATTAAAGATATACGGAAAGGAAATCTCAAAAGTGCTTCCAAAGCTGATTCAGGACCAAAGCAGAATACCCACGGTTGTTTTGGAGAGAAACGATGAGCTCGAGGCGCTGGAGAACTCAAAGGAGGGGCTCGAGAAGATGTTCAAATGCAGCATTGAGATAGAGAAAGAAGAGAAGAGCAAGAACAAGAAGGCGCCAAATGCAATGCCGCACAAACCTGCTATTGTAGTTGAAGGGTAGTTCCTTTTCTCAGCTTGTTCCTTTTCGCAAAACCTGCAGTGGCTTCTATTATATATAGTGCGGGGTTTTTTGCTGAATAGAGGGAAAAGGGAGTGAGTTTTTCTCTTATTTCGATGATTTTGCTGTTTTTATCCAGGAAAACCAAATCGATAGGATAAAAAACGAAAAATGTGTGAATTGGCACTCTTTTTTCTTTGCTGAACTCGAACAAAAGAACCTTTTTCTTGATTGAAAACATCAGGCCGAGTGACTGGGATAACATATTGTTGCATACAATTGCCCTTGCAATGGTTTTCCGGTTTGCAATAATGTTTTTCTCCATTTTGGTAGGTAGTCGGTTATTTTAGTCCCTTGCCTGTTATCAAAGATTAGAAATATTTATAAACTTGGCTATTGGGAGCTATGAAATAAGTCGTTGGGATGGTAAAAAAGAGGGTTCAGATGCAAAAAGATGGGAAGCTAAATCTGAGATTGTTTCTATTCATGGTTCTGTTCGTTGTGTTCGCTTTTGCGTACGTGGTTCTGGGGATAGTTGACAATATAGAGCTGATTAGCCCCGAAAACAACCTCAACACATCCAATTTGACTCTTTTCTTTGCCTGCAATGCCTCGAGGGGGAACTTTACAAACATTTCCTTGTGGGCAAATGACAACGGCACATGGATGATGAAGGGCATAAACATGTCCACCGAGAATTTTACCGTGCAGACATTCAACATTTCTTTTCCAAATACCACGAACAACGTGACATTCTCATGGAACTGCAGGGTGGCCAACAACTCGGTTGACGGGCTTTACAACTTTTCGGCTGTTAACTATACCGTTCACGTCGATGCCGTGCCGCCTGCCATTTCGCCAATAGTTCCCGGAAGCTATCTCGATCCAACACAGACAAACTTTACCGACATGCCTATTTTGGTCAATGTAACGGTCACGGACGAAAGGGTTGCCGGAATCCATTCGGTTTGGGCGGTTATTGCGGAAAGGGCTATCAGCCCGTATGGTGCAAACCTAACGCTTTTTATGATGAATGTTACAAACACCTCAAGCAATCTCGGTGCTGTTTATGCCATCAACATAACTCCCTCTTTTACCGACAACCGGACATCGCCGGGTGCTCACGCAGTATGGTTCTGTGCCAATGACACTGCAGGCAATGTAGTGTGCGGAAACAATACGGGATTAGGGCTGACGGGCCTTCCTTACCTAATGGTTATTCGGGGCGCAAATCTTTCGCAAATGCAATCTGCATTGCAAATTAACAGCTCTACTCTCAAAATATTCCTGACGAACGGCTCAAATGCATACCTGCAGCCTGGAGCTAACCATTTCTTTGACCCAATTGCCTACAATTATACTTTTATGTTCAATTTCACGGATGCAGTGGGAAGGCAGATTAACGTTTCCATTGTTGGGATGAGAATCAATGAAACAGTGCTTGCGGCTGCTGCCGGCACGCAAATAGAATCCAGAACCGGCAAGTTTGACGGCGCGGCCGGCGGGCAGGGCTTTAACACATCCGTCGGTTGGGTGGATGTTGCAAGCTTCATTCCAAGCTTTGCGCTTTACAGGTATGGCGTTGTTGCGTTCAGCAGGCTCTCTGACAGGAAATACTATTGCAACGGCACGCTCGATTCTCCGACATGCAATGAGACAGCCGAGTGCTCCGGAGCAGTTAACCCGGACAATGCAGATGCAGTTATCCCAACAGGAACCGGATGCTGGCGTACAGAAGGAACCAAAACAATTCTGTATGTTGACCACTTCACCGGTGCAGCAGAATCGACAGATGTCACGCCTCCAAATTTGCAGATAAGGTATCCGGTGGATGGCCAAAACTTTTCGTCCGGAACTAATGTTTTGGTTAATGTGTCCTTTAACGACACAGGCGTTGGTCTTGACAACGAGTCCATCAATATCACCGTACATTTCTATTCTCCAAGCGGTCCAAATTATAATGCTTCTTTGGTTAACAGCTTAATGACATGCAGCCCGACTGCGACGGAGAATATCACTAATACTACCGTTTATTGCTGGGCGTTATTTAATCTAAGCGAGTCGCTTAATGGGAGCACAGGGACCTGGGTAATCAATTCCAGTGTGAGAGACGGAAATGACCAGCAGGCGAACCTGACAAACATCTCAATTTATGTGGATACAAGCGCTCCAGCCCATGGCGACATGGACAACTTCAGGAGCATGTTCATTACAACAAACAGCACCTTTTGGCATGGAAATGACAATACCCCGGGAAGCACACTTGTCAATTCAAGCAGAGACTGGGCTGTTGCAGAGGGCACACAGATTAATATGGACACCTTGTGGAACGAAAGCATTACCGGAATGAACGGCGGCAGGCTTGAGTTTTACAATACTTCAGCAGGAGCATGGCAGATAGCCAACCATACGAATTTTGTTGCCCACGTACAAGAAGGCAAAGATATCCCCGTAAGCATATCATGGAAGCTGCCATCAGGCCATAACTGGTTTGGAGCTGGCGAGAAGAATGTAAGCTTAAGGTTAATTGCAAACGATACGGTTGGCAACGAAAACATAACTGCAAACTTCACCATTCTTGTAAACGACACAACCATTCCAACGGTTACAACATTCATGATTAATGGAAGCAATAATACTGGACTAAACATATCAAGTTCCCGCATAAAGCTTAACTTTACAATAACTGAGGCAGCGAGCTTGAGGAATGTATTTTACCAGATTGACGGCGCTTTCGGAGCTTCAAATGTGTCTGCCTATCTTGTCCACAGCTTCAACAGCTCAACCTATTCGCAGAGCGATGTTGATAGCTTAAAGACTTCGGAGGCATTGCTGAACGCTACTGTGCCGTCGCAGGGGGCAGATCTTTCGGAGGGCAACCATACAGTTAACCTGACAGTTATAGATGACTCCAATAACGTGGTGAGTTTAACACAGCGCTTCCTGGTTGATAACACTTTCCCAAGCATCACTCTCGAGGCCTCGGTTGCTGATCCTGTAGAGACTGCAAACAACACAAACATAACCCAGCAGGTGTATTTCAATGCTTCAGGCAGTGATGCGCCTAGCTCCTCAGGTGTAAAATCAAGAACATACTTTACAAGCTGCAACACAACTGCCGCAGCATTTACAAACAGGCAGATATTCCAGCCTTTCAACACGCCAGATTGCTTGGGCAGAAACGGCACGTTCACCTTAACGATAAATGTTACTGATTATGTTGGGCATCAGAACATTTCTGTTTATCAGTACAGGGTTGATGATGTGGCTCCGGCGTTCAACACCTTTACAGTCTCGAGCGGTGCTCCGAACAATACTGTAACATGGGATGCATCAGATGCATTTAACAGGATTTCGAATAACGGCGTTGGATGGTACTTGGATTCTAATTCGACGCTCTTCAAGGTTCAGGGCGACAAGGGAGGCGTTAACAGCACGACATATAACTTTGCTTCGGGCCTCCACACCATCAAGATGTCTGTAAATGATACGGCAGGGAACAGGGTAAACAGCAGCGAAGTTGCATTCCAGGTGGTGGTAAGCGCCCAGACGAACTACTCCAGCGTTCCTAGAGACCTTGTTTCTTACATCAGGGCTGCAACAGGCGTCAATTCAACAGTTTACCTGAAGATTGAAAACGGAACTTTCGGATTTAACGGGACTGACTGGAACAACCAGACAATTGAAATAAACATTCAGGCAAACACTTCTGCGGCAGAGGTAATTAATATTACTTTAAGGGTAAACGGCACTCAGACAAGCTTTGGACAGAACTTCAGCGTTTACCTCAACCACTCAGCTATAGTTCCGGATATAGAGAGAAATTACAGGCTTTCAGTCAGGAAGTTTGTGCTCATGAATCACACTTTGGACCGCATCTTCTTCACAAACGATTCATACTTCGGCATGGTGGAATTTGCTGACGACATTGGAGGGGACTTTGACAGGATATTGTGGTTCCCGAGCGCTACGACCTTTGTTGGAGAAGGATTCTACATAAATATCTCAAGCTGTGATGCTGCCGGACTGAGCAATATAGACTTCAACAACCTGCAGACTTCTCCATGCTACAACAGCTCGGGCGGGAAAACAAAAGTATTTGTTCCGCACTTTGGGGCAGTTGTTGCCGCAAATGACAGCCAGGCGCCGAATGTTACAATAATATCCCCGGCGACATCGGTTACAACCTCAACATTCCTGTTCAATATCTCGGTATCGCCTGATGCAACAAGCTGCGTTTCTTATTTCAGCAGGACAGCTGATAATTCAAGCATGACCATTTCTGGCGATTATGGGGGCTTCAAATACTGCTACAGCGCCTTCGTAAATGCAAGGAACTCTGCAGCCGGGGTGGAGAACGTTACATTCTACGTAAGAGACGCTTCCAATAACGTAAACCTGACTATCAAGAAGTTCAACGTCAGCGATTCAACAACTCCGAACACTGCCGGAAGGTTGGATTTAAATGCTACCTCCTCGTCGAGAATCCAGCTGAGCTGGAATGCAACAGAAAAGGTCAATTCGACAGTTAATTATGGGACTACAAATGCACTTGGAACATCTACTGAATCAACTTCAATCACTGAATTGCAGTCGTACGAATTTACTGGTTTATCAGGTGGCACTGCGTATTTCTTCAATATAACTTATTGCGACTATCAGGGCAACTGCAGGGTTAATGGAACGTTTAACACAACAACTGAGACAGCCGGAGCGGAAGAAACCCCATCAGCGGGAGTTGGAGGCGGTGGCGGCGGGGGAGGAGGCGTAGGCGCCCTATCAAATGTCCTCGCAAAAGCCTCAAGGTTCTGGTCGAGCCTTCCTGCCGGAACAGAAGCAAGTATTGACGTGGAAAATGACAAGATAGCAATTACAGAGGTTTCAGCGAGCATCATCAATGATATAGTTGGAGCAACTTTATATGTAATGAGCCTTAAAGAAAAGCCGGCAGAGTTGAAAGAAGCTGCGGCAAATGTTTATCAGTACCTTGAGATAAAGCCCCAAGGGTTTGAAAGCACGGATATATCCTCAGTTGCAATCAAGTTCAAGGTTTCAAAGCAGTGGCTGAAGGACAATAAGCTTTCGGACTCCCAGATTGTGCTTTACAGGCATACAGGCAGCGGCTGGGCCGCATTGGACACTGCCATGACGAAGTTTGATGATGAGTTTGTATATTACTCTGCCTCGTCCCCTGCATTCAGCTATTATGCGATAGGAACGCAGGCTGCTGCACTGCCTATCAAGCCTGTTGAGGAAAAGCCTGTTCCGCCAGCAGAGGTGCCAGAAGTCGAGAAACCGGCAGAAGTAGTAACTCCGCCTCCGGCAAAAATCAGCGGTAAGCTAATTGCAACAATAGCCGTTATTGCAATACTAATCTTAGCCTTGATTGGATATTACATATATGAAAGAAGGAGGCCGAGGCATCCGCACCATCCTCCGCATCACGCACCACCACACCATCCTGAACATCACCCGCCTCATCACCCTGAACATCATCCTGTACACCATCATAGATAAGAATTGGGATGTTTGTGTTACGTGCCCTCTTCCCAGCTGGAGAGGTATTTCTTCTGTTCTTCTGTCAGTGCGTCTATTCTTATTCCCATTGCTTCGAGCTGAAGCATTGCAATATTGTCGTCAATCTCTTCCGGCAGGTTAATTACGTCCAGGCTTAGCCTGCCCCTGTTCTTTGCAGCATATTCGCATGCCAAGGCTTGACCGCAGAATGAGGTTGACATCACTTCGCTTGGATGGCCCTCGGCAGCTGCAAGATTAACCAACCTTCCTTCTCCGCAGAGAAATACTTTTTTTCCGTTTTGGAGCGTGTATTCGTCAAGGAAAGGCCTTACACGGCGCTTGCTCTTTGCAGTCTTTTCAAGCCCGGCAACATCTATTTCGATGTCAAAATGGCCGGAATTTGCAAGGATTGACCCATCTTTCATTGTTTCGATGTGTTTGGCAGAGATTACGTGCTTGTCTCCTGTAACAGTTATGAAGATATCTCCGATTTTTGCTGCGTCATTCATCTGTGCAACCTTGAAGCCGTCCAATCTTGCCTGCAATGCCCGGAAAGGGTCTACCTCCGTTACATAGACAACAGCTCCATGGCCTTTTGCGCGTAGTGAAACGCCCTTGCCGCAACTTCCATATCCTGCTACAACCACATTTTTTCCTGCAATTAAGGTGTTTGTGGCCCGAAGAATGCCGTCTAATGTTGACTGGCCCGTACCATAATAATTGTCTAACAGATGCTTCGTCTTATTGTCATTGACGGCAATCATCGGATATTTCAATGCCCTGTCCCTGACCATCGCTTTTAGCCTTATTATTCCTGTGGTGGTTTCCTCGCAGCCTGCGATGATGCTTGAGATTAAATGGGCGTGGTTCTTGTGGATTTCAGAAACAAGGTCGCAGCCGTCGTCTATTGTTATCATCGGCTTTGCAGCAATAACATAATTAAGGTACCTGTAGTAATCCTCTTTTGTTTCGCCCTTGTATGCCCAGACTTTTATGCCATCTTTTGCCAGTGCCGCAGCAACATCATCCTGCGTCGAGAGGGGATTGCAGCCGGTAATGGCGACATCCGCGCCGCCAGCGATAAGGGTCCTAACAAGTACAGCTGTTTCTTTTGTAATGTGGAGAGCCATCCCAATCCTGATTCCTGCAAGGGGCTTTTCTCTTGAGAATCTTTCCTTTACCTTCATCAGCGCGCCCATGCTGCGCTCTGCGAACTCAATGTTCATTTTTCCCTGCTCTGCAAGCTTCAAATCTTTCACTTCGTAAGTCTGCCCTTTGTCCATGCTAATCACCAATAGCTGTTGCTTTAAGACGATTTAAATAAATTTCCATATAAAAGCCTAAATTTGTCCAAAAAAATCATAAAAAGATAGACAAAAATAGAAAAATTTATAAATATGATAGACAAAGGATGAAGAAATGAGTTTGGACGAGAAGGACCTGAAGATAATCAGGGAGCTCAAGAGGAATTCACGAGAGCCGATAAGGGGGGTCGCAAAGAAAACCGGGTTGAGGCCGAGCACAGTCCATCAGCGGCTGGTTCAGCTTGTGAGGAACAAGGTAATCCAGGGCTTTACGGTCAAGCTGGACAGCAAGGCGCTAAATGAAAACTTTGTGGTGTTTATGTTGGTAAAAGGGGGAACATCAAACTACATCCAGCAGAGCGTCCTGGGCGACAGCCATGTCAGGGAGGTGTTCGGGATTACTGGAGAATATGATTTGCTCCTGAAAATGCGCTTCAAGGATGTTGAGGAGTTTAACAATTTCATAATTTCATTCAGGAAAGGCCAGAAAGGGATTGAGCAGACACTTACAATGGT
Source organism: Candidatus Nanoarchaeia archaeon (assembly GCA_035289105.1). Taxonomy (GTDB): domain Archaea; phylum Nanobdellota; class Nanobdellia; order Woesearchaeales; family JACQSR01; genus JACQSR01. Next base: position 13,088 of record DATDYF010000024.1, on the reverse strand, counting down.
CGCAACAGTCAACCTGAAGGAGGAGCTATAACTCACATTTACTCACATTTATTAGACTGGGATATTGGAACACCCCCAACACTAGGAAATCTTCTCCCAATGTCCCGGTCTTTTTTTCTTAGAAAGGGAAAACAAATCCTATCATGCCTTTGGTTTCTTTAGGATTGTTGTTCGGGATTTCGGCTCTTCCAAAAACACTTAGCTTTCCGTCGAGACTTTTGGTAAGGATGAGTTCTGAGTACGAGGATACCTTTCCTTTAAAAGGGACATCGACATCCTGGTATCCTTCAATGATTATTGGTCCAACCTCCCTTCCGTAAAATGCAGTTAAGTTGGTAGCGTCCCCATTTGCAGTCACCTCTATAAATCCATAGCTGCCCAGCATTTCCGGAAGCGATGTGTTCCTTATTCCGACTTTTTTGTCAAAGACTCCTGCCGAGTCAGTTTTTACAACTGCAGCGGCGCTTGTTTGGGAATCTTTTGGAGCTGCAGTAATAACGTGCCTTCCGTAGTATAAGCTTGGGTCTGCATTGTCCATCTCGTTAAGGCCGTGATACCCCACTGTCAGACGGTCTCCAATTGTTGCATCTACATTTGTCAATGCACGGGTCCTTACATCTGCCTTATCGGTAACAGCGACCTCTAATGCGTTATAGCCGAGATTTAACTCTACTTTATCCTTTTTATCTGGCTGTTGGTAGGTTTCCTGGGCATATGCGGCTTCTCCTACAAATAGCTTTGTAGCGAGTGCAGCGCCAACCATAATCCTTATTATATTTCCGAATCTCATTTTGATACCCCTGTATGAAAAAAATCAAAAAGTTTCTTGGTCTTTTTTCTTAAGGATTAAAATCAAATCCATCAATCATTTCGCCCGGATAACCTCTTCCTTCAAGCGCAGTCTTCGCTGCGCTCCTGTAATCCTCGCTTGTTGGAAGGTTTTCAGGAAGTGGAATGAGTTCTTCTTCATTTGCTATACCTGCCAAACTACCTTGGTATATCCCAATGCTATTTGATGACAGAAGAGACTCACCTTTTCGATAAAATCGGAGCACTTCATCTATATGGCCATCGCCGCCCCTGTCAACGTCTATCTCCTCTAAGCTGTTTCTGTCTACTTGGTTAGTATATCTATCATATACCACGATAAACGGATTTTTATAATATCTTATACTTGTATGCCCTATTGCTATACTTATATCTCTCATTGCCGAAGGTTTATCTTGTTTAAGATAGGTAGGTTTTATGTAGTTTGACTCTGCATATCTACCTGCTGCTACCACTATTATACCTACTGTTGCCGCTACTGCAAGTAGGGAACTTCCTACTGTTGCTATTAGAAATTTATTCTCACTCTTCATTTTATGGTCACCTATATTATTCTATTATCATTAGAGAATAGTAATAGTATTAATATCTTTATCCTCCTCTTAAGGACTATAAAACAGAAATATTTAAAAACTGAAGTATTTACCCCGATGCTGTGGACGAATCTGTACTCGAAGATATCGGGCTTACGCATGCTGAGATTAAAGTCTATTTAGCGCTGCTTGAATTAGGCAGCTCTTCTGCAGGCCATATCCTCGAAAAGTCTGGGCTTCATAACTCCGTAGTTCATCGCAACCTTGACAGGCTTATCGAAAAGGGTTTGATTACTTATGTGATGGAAGGGAAAAAGAAGCATTATCAGGCTGTCAACCCAAAGTTGCTGGTTGATTTTTTGGAGGGAAAAAAGAGAAGATTCATGTCAGTGCTGCCGGAACTGCTTGAGAAGCAGAAGTTGGCGAAAAAAAAGCCTGAAGCGGTTATTTACAGGGGAAAAAATGGGATCAGGGAGATGATGTATCACCTGATTGACACCAATATGAAAGAAGATTTTTCGTATGGGGGCGGACAGAAATCAGACGAGGTTATGGGCACGCATTTTTGGGATGGGATTCAAATCAGGAAAGCTGAAAAGAAGATTAAATCACGGCTTCTTTTCCACGAGTCTTTGAGGTGGTGGGGGAGTAAGCAGGGCAGAAAGCAGTTAACGGAGGTGAGGTACACCTCAAAAGAATTTGAAGGGCTTACAGAAACGAATGTATGCGGCAACAGAGTAGGGATTATCATTTGGCTGGACAATCCGTACGGGATTTTAATCGAAGAGGAACTTGCAGCAAAATCGTACAGAAAATTCTTTGATGTGCTGTGGAAGAGCGCAAAACCCTAGTTAATGTAAGAACAAATCTGCTAACTTAGCTCTTTCAATACATCCTTTCTACAATCTTTTTGTGTTTCTGTATTGGTGGCACGTACTATTTGAATCTTTCTGCAACATAAGAAAGATATAAAAATGATCTTTTGGATCTTAGAAACTCATCCATTCAAAGCTTTGGAGAGTTCTTTTGTGGAAATGGCAAATCCTAACTTGAAGAATCGTGCTTCATACGTCCATAGTTTGCAATCTTTAGCTAAGCAAAGCGCCAGAAAATCTTCGTCTTTATTATGGCCTTCAAGCAGCTCTTTTGCCTTTGAAAGCTGGTTTTTGTATTCTTGAAGGGAAACAAACTCAATTCTGCCAAGCAAGATAGAAGAAACGGTGTCAAACTCTGTTTTGCTGAATGCAGCTTTTTCTATTATCTCTTCTTTGTGTTTGAGGAATTCATCTTTAAGCCTTTCAGGAGCAAATAACTGCAATGACGGATTGAAGACTATATCAACAATATCCCCTTCTGAGATGAGGATTCTGAAGAATACATTTGCATCAATAACAGCTTCCAATCATATCAATCCTTCTTTTTTCAACTGCTTATGCATGGCTGTTTTTGCCCTCTCAGCAAGTTGGTCAGCATCTTTTTCTGTAAACTTTGATTTGGAGATTATTTTCCTGAATTCCTCAAACTCCTTGGCAAGCTTTGCCCTTTTTAGTACTTCTTCTCTGGCTAGTTCAGACCAATTTACCCAGGGAAGGCTTTCCATGTCTTCCTTGACTTTGTCGGGTATGGCAAAAGTGACCGATGCCATCACAACTCACCTCTTGCCTTAAGATTCTTAAGTAAGTCTGTTTTTTGGATAATCATGTTCCTGAATACTTCGGACCATTTTATCTCAGGTAGTTTGTCCATCTTCTTCTTTATAGCGTCCGGGATTGAAAGTGTTACTGTTGCCATCTTCTTACCTCCATTTAATTATGTCAATATACAGAAAATACGTTTAAGTTAATAAATCTTTCTATCAACAGGTTGCTTGAAAAATAATTCACCCCCGTATAAACAACACCCTCCCAATCCTCACCATCGTAGCCCCTTCCTGTATTGCAATTTTGTAAGAATCGGACATCCCCATCGAAAGGATTTCCATTTTGACGTTGGGCATTTTTAGGTATTTAATTTTGTCGAACAGTTTCCTTGTTTCCCTGAAAGCATTTCTTGGGCTCTCTTTCGGGCCCATTGTCATTAGGCCTTTGATTTTTATGTTTGGCAGCGCAGATATTTGCCTCACTAGCCCAATCACTTTATCCGGCATAACTCCAAATTTTCCTTTTTCTTCGCCGCTGTTTACTTCGATGAGAACGGGATAGGGCCTTTCCACCCTTTTGCTTATCTCTTCTGATATGGAAAAAGAATCAACAGTCTGAATCATGTCAAACAATCTAATTGCATCCCTGACCTTGTTTTTCTGAAGATGGCCGATAAAGTGATATTCAAATTCTCCTTTCAGCTTTGGCTTTTTCTCTTTTGCTTCCCGGACATAATTCTCTCCAACTATTGTGATGCCGGAATCGATAATCTTTTGAACTTCTTCAGCACTTCTTCCTTTTGCCGCAGCCAGAATTTTAACATTCTTCGGAATGTCCATCTAGAATTCTCTCATCTCCCTGAACTCATGGTACCTCTTTTCAACTTCTTCCTTTGTCAGGGTTTTCAGCCTCGTGGTGCCAAAGTCCTCTGCGGTGAAAGATGCAACTGCACTGCCATAAACAATTCCCTTTCTGATGCTTGCCTCGTGGGCATTGTCGCAGGATGCGAGGTAGCCGACAAGCGCGCCGCCAAAGCTGTCGCCGCAGCCGGTCGGATCTTTGATGACTTCAAGAGGGTATCCTGGAGCAGAAAAATGCATTTCTTCAGTATAAAGCAGTGCCCCATGCTCGCCCTTTTTTATTATAACAGCCTGCGGGCCCAATCTTAGGCATTCTTTGGCTGCCTTAGTAAGGTTAACAGTATCAAAAACCATCCTTGCCTCTGCGTCATTGAGAACAACCATGTTGACATTTTTTATGACCTCAATCAAATCCTCTTTTTGGTGCTCAATCCAGAAGTTCATGGTGTCCATGGCGATGAAGCGCGGCTTTCGAAGCTGTTTTACAACTTTCAGCTGAAGTTTTGGGTCGATGTTGGCGAGGAAAAAATATTCCTCATCTTTGTACTGCTCAGGAAGCTTTGCCTCAAATGTCGTCAGATTGTTAAGCTCCGTCCGCAAAGTCTTCGCCTCGTTCATGTCAAAATCATAAAAGCCTTCCCATCTGAATGCCTTTCCAGAACGCTCCAGGCCTGAAACATCAATCCCCTTTTCTTTGAGAAGTTCAATGTACTCATCAGGAAAATCCTCGCCTGCTGGTGCAACAATTCCTGTCCTTGCGAAAATGCTTGAGCCGATTGCTGCATAGGTTGCAGAGCCGCCCAGGACATTCTGCACATTTCCAAAGGGAGTCTCGATATTGTCTATTGCTGTGACCCCGACCACTATTGCCCTCTTCATGGAGTGGATTCACTCTTGGGGGTATATAAACTTTGTTGGGATGAAATGCTACTATTGGTTCAGGAACTCAAATTCGGAAAGGTACTGAAGTGCAAGAGTTTTATCATGGATAATTACCATATTCTCATCATTATGCCTGTTGCCATTCTGGGTTGGGTTAAAGGAGCCCGTAATAACTGTTTCGTTGTCTATTATAAACACCTTATGGTGCATAAGATACTTATTATTGTCGAATTTTGCGTTTAGCTTCCCATATGAGGAGTATTTTGAATGCTGGGATTTTTCCACGATGCCAAAATGCCGGGCATTCGAGAACCGTATCTCGTCCGCTATTGCATTGCTTGTAAAGCTGAATGCCATGAAGTAGATGGAAGATTTTGCCTTTCTAATCTCCCTCACCACCTTATCCTCGCAATAGTCTTCGGGGCAAAAATACGTCTCGATGCTGATGTTGCTTATTTTTATTCCTGGACCAGAGGTCTTTTCTCCCCCATCAAAAACACCAGACCAAAGCTCCTGGAATTCATTTTCATAATTTTTTGCAACTTTTTTTGATTTAATTATTAGCAAGTTGTTGTTATTCCTGACAATCCCCTTTTCAGTCGGATTCAGCGAGCCCGTAATTGCGGTGCTGCCATCAATTATGCAGAACTTGTTGTGCATTGTTTTCTTTTCAGGAGCCTTTTTTGCTCCGGTTATGTTTCCTTCGTCTACCACCAGTTTGACGTCTATCGAGCGTGATTTTTTTGCCAGCAAATCTACCAGCTCTTTTGAGTCTATTTCGTAAAAAGCGCAGTGTACAAACAATTTTGCGCTCTCGATACTGCTTAGCAGCGGCATCATGCAGTCTTGGCGAGGGCAGAAATAAGCAGCAAAGGGGTTGCCGATTACTTCAGAGTCTTCGCTGTTATAAAGGTCTAAAAGGGAAAGCAGAATCACGATGGCTATAAAGATAATTGCCCATTTCATTCGCACTGGAAGAGATAACCCCTTAATAAATCCGATGCAGAAAAATCCGGAAGATTTACTTGTGGAATTCGTAAATTTCACAGGGGTTGAATTCAAAGTTTAGCACATCCTGGTCGGGTAGATTTGAGAAGTATTTCAATGAGGCTTTCATTGGGCCATTATGGGTGGATATTAGTATGTGCTTGCCCTCATGGATTTGCGACAAGTCGTCAAAGAAGCTTGCCACAAGCTTTTCTATGTCTTCAAAACTTTCACCACCATCGGGCTTGTCGGTGAATGATCTTGTGACATCTGGGCGGTCTTTGTATTTGCCATTGTGAATTGTTGCTAGTTCGTCCTTCTTGATGCCCTGCAGGTCGCCTAAATGCCTCTCTGCCAACCGATAATCGGGTATTAAATCAATCTTTTGTTTTCCTTTATGGTGAAGCAAGAAAATTTGGCCACCTATGCTAAATAGTTCGGCTAAGCCGGCAATAATCAGCCCAGTTTGGAACCCCCTCTCGAGGTAGGATGAGTATGCAACATGGCAGAAGTTTATCCTGTCTATCTCCCTTTCGCGAAGCTCAATTGCCTGGTAAATCCCTTTCTTGCTCAATGGGATATCCAATTTGCCCGTGAATATCGAACTTTCATTATATATTGTAATTCCATTCCTAACCAAGTAGAAGGTGTTATTCATACTGGCAAGGTAATGAATATTGCTTTAATAACTTATCTGCGGTATCGCCTGTTAATAAGGCTAAGGAAAAAGAAATCCGGAAGTATCCCGTGCAGGAACAGCTGGAATCTTATGTGATTCTCTATTGTGTAGCGGAGCTTTCTGCTTCTGTCAGTTGCTGCCTTGAATATTACTTCTGCAACTCTTTCGGCAGGAGTCGGATTATTGTAATTAGCCATTCTTTCAATCTTCTTTTCTATCTTCCCCTCGTAAAGCGGGATTTTTACCTCTCCACGAACATTGGAAGGGTGGAATTTTGTCTTTGTAAATCCGGGCTCCACAACCTTGATGCGGACATTTGTTTCTGAAAGCTCGTGCCATAGTGATTCCGAGATTGATTCCAATGCATGTTTTGTTGCGCAGTAATATCCTGACAAAGGAGAGGTTATCTGGCCAACCACGCTGGAAACATTAATTATCAACCCGTCATTTCTTGCCCTCATTTTTGGCAAAATCATAGCTGTCAGATTCATAAGGCCGAACACATTGGTCTCAAATATATTCCGCATCTGCTTTTCAGACATTGACTCAATTGCGCCAACCTGCCCAAAGGCGGCGTTATTCAGCAGAACGTCTATTTTTCCAAACTTTTCCTCTGCCTTTTGAACGGCAGGGGCCATTGAATCTTTGTTTGTTACATCAAGGGGAAGGACAAGGACGCTGTCGGGCCAGTTTAGTTCTCTAGACGGATTCCTCATTGCGGCAGCAACATTCCAGCCTTTGCTGCTGAATAAATCCACGCAAGCCTTTCCTATGCCTGAAGATGCTCCTGTGATGAAGATGGTTTTCATGCGGCAGCAGCTTTTACCAATTTGAAACCAGACTTTTCTCCTTCAACATAATCGATTTCAGAACCGGTGATTTTGCCAAGCATTTCACTTGAGATGAAAATTCTTATGCCGTTTGCGTCTATTTCGTTTTCCCCGGCTGATGGGTTTTGCTTAAGATTGAATTCTGCCCTGTTGCCGCTGTCTAAATTAATTTGCAATCCCCAATTTTCGCGCCTTGCGGACTTTTGGATTTCCCTTACCTTCTCAGCAGCCTTTTCTGTGAGCGAGATTGCAGGTTTTGTGGATTCTATTTCACTATTCAGCTGCTCTATTAAGGGGTCTATCTGCTCGTCTGTCATGCCATGCGCAAGCATTCCCTGCTCCAATGATTCAAACACTGATGCGTGGCAGCCAACACAATGAAGCCCTGCATCCGCCATAATCATGGCTAAGTGGTATGCCTTGTCAGGATATCTGTCAAAGATTTCCTGTATTGTAGTCTGCCTTGTGATTTTCTTTTCCACGATATGGGGCAGTTCTTGAGCGTATTTAAACCTTTCTTTGGAGATTTTATGTCTTTCTGTTTGAGATTGGATAGCCGAGAATAATTATTCTTAAATAGTTCTAGATTTTCATTTTGATCATGGTCAGAGGGCATACGCTGGTTTTCGATGAGGTTATGGCAAAGCAGCTAAAGAGGGCAGCAAAAAATCAGCACATAAGGTCTATTCTTTCAAAGATGTTTGACAAACTGGAAATCGTTGGTCCCCTTGCTGGCGAGCTTTTAGACTCAAAGCTTTTTATCTACGAACTAAAGAATAAGCACCCCCCTATTAGGCTGTACTTTAAGCATAACGTGCAGACTAATGAAATTTATGTCTTTGAATTTGAGATGAAGACAAGCCAGGAAAAGCAAAGTAGAACTATCGCAAAGCTGAAATGGAAGCTGTCAAAAACCTAAGTCTTTTCTGCCGTACTTTTTTCCGCTTTTGATGTTGTGTTCAAATTCCAATAGCCTTTGATATACCTTGGTGTTTCTAAGCGATTCTATCTCTCTTACCATCATTTCAAATTCTTCTCTACGTACTGTGACTGTCTCCATCTTACCTATCGAAAAGGGGTTCTGATTTAAATAAATTATGTTTTTTGACTAGAATAACCAAAATCTAAAATTTTATAAAGCATCACACTTTAAACCAAGCTATGCTCAGCCCTTTCATCCAGAAGCTTGAATTTGTGCACCAGTTTAAGATGGGAAATGGCGACATAGATGTTCTTGGAAAGAGGCAGGTGATGCTTCCGTCAGAGCTTGTTTCGGAGCTGAGCAAGAATGACAAGTTCTACGGCTTGGTAAAGAAGATTACAAAAGAGGAGATGGGCCTTTACATGTCCAAGGTGGACGGAACGCAGAAGAACGTCAAAGGGCTTGTTGAGCAGGTTTTTGACACGTTTGGCTTAGGAAAGCTGAAAATCAATTCTATGGGTAAGGGCAGAGCTGATGCGGAAATCTCAAACAGCCCTGTTCCGGGAAAAAGCCCTTTGCTCAGGGGCGTAATCTCAGGAATTTTCTGCTATGTCCTATCAAAGGATGTTGATGCCGAGCTAAAGTGGGAGAAATCCGGAATCTGCAGTTTTATTGTAAAATAACCGCAAGGCTTTAATACTCGAAGGTTTTAAACTCGGTTTGTGGGGTTAACTTAGCCATGGGATACGAACTTGAAATTGAGGACGATCTGGATTATACTTGGCTGATGGGCAAGAAGAAAAGGGAAGAGTAAACCCGTTTCCGTGCCCTTGTAAGCGTTTTCTCTATTATTTGATTCGTAAGATTTTCAGGATTTTCGGAAAAAATGCTATGAACTGTAACTTTCTACCGCTTCAGAAGTCTGCTCTGCTGTAAATCCTGCAATAACCAGGTTGCCGTTGTAAGGGTCTGTTATGGACTCTTTTGTAAAAAGTTTTTCACAGTCTTCAAGAATGTTCATCAGCTTTGCAGTCAGCTTGTTCGCGCATGGGCCACCAACTGAGATGAAGGATGCATTAAGCTCAAGGGCTTTTGTGTCTGTAATCACAGATACCTTTTTGCCTTCAGGAGGCCCTTCAAGAATTCCAATCTCTCCAGCTGTGAGGAAAAATATTGTTTCAAGCTCGCGCTGTGTGGTGTAAATTGAGGCGTTGTCAGGCTCATTCTGCTTTTTGAAATGTTGTATGTATGAGCCATATTCATCTGTGCCAAGATACATGTCCAGGGCGTCATATTTCAGCATGAATACTAATGTGTCCGTGAATGTCGGATAGCATACTGTGTCCATGATTGCTGCCTGCGATACAGGATTTCCTGAAAGGCAGCGCTCTAAATGCACAATATCTGCATAGCCGTTTGAATCATTGCCGATGCTAATCCGCATTGTGTCATGTGCTTTTGTGTCGCCGTACGGGGCATAGCCTTCCAGCAGGGGAGCGAAGATGCCGAACTCAAGGTCTTTTGTGGTGAATTCAAGGCGGTCATAGAATGTTGTGTCCAGCTTGATAACGTTTCCGAACATTGTAACGATTAAAACCTCATCTCCGGAATCAATTGAACCATCGCTGTTTAAGTCAGCAGAAATGTTGCCGTCCTTTTTGCTGTAGGTGACATTTACAAGGTATCTGCTGTCAAGGTTTATGGATGAGGATGTGTCCTGGTAGTTGCTTTCAATATCCTCTCCTGTTGCAACATCTTCAAATCTCAGGGTTTTGCTTATGTTATCCTGGCCTTTGTACCTAAGAAGCCTTGTTATGCCCCTTGCCTTGGTTTGGCCTTCGTAAGAATCTGAAGTTACGATAAAATAATCGTTTAATGCAATCTGCCTTGACTCCTCAACAATGAGGTTGTTGTTCGAGTCTCCAAACCTTTCAAAGTCATCAGAAGCAGTTCCCCGGCCGTTGTCGTTAAAGAACAAAGGTATTTGCAGGAAATCTCCTTTCTTGTTCTGGAGGTTAAGGTTGTACCTGTATCTTCCAATCGGCTCGAGAACAATAGCTTCCATAGGATTTGTTGCATATCCGGAGCCTACAAAGAGGAAATCAAAGGCTTCGAGGAAGAGACTTTCCTTGTCCAGCAGTATGTCCGATAATTTCTGCTTTTCCATTGCAAAGTAGGTGTTTCTTGGGGTGTAGAATGCCTCTATGCTCCCAATCTGGACATCACCGCCGTCTATCAATCCCTCGTCTGCCCCAATGATTTGCATGTTTGTGTCTTTTATCTTTTCATCATTAACATACCATTCGGCGTCTGATGAGGTGGAATTTGTTATGTTATAGTCCTGCAAGGTTATTTTCCTGTTGCTCAATATTATCTCCGCAAAGTCCCTCTGGTCGGGGGCTTCGTTTTGGATTAGCTCATTTACATACAGGTATAATGAGGTATCGGAAGAGAATGTCCCTCCTTTTGGGATTGATGGCGACCATATCCCATCAATTGCAAATTTTGCTTCTTTGCTAACGTCATCAACGGCAAGAAGCTTTATGTCGTATTTCGTGCTGTTGATTGTAAAAGAAACACTGTCTCCCTCCTTCAGGTTAGCGTGCTTTTCCTCTTCAAGCAAGGTAAGCCTGATGTGGTCTTTTGCAGGGTGCTCCGCATCTATGATTTTGAATCGCTTTCCGAGAAGGGTGATTTCCTCGTCTTTGATGTCTAAACGATATGATGCATTCCCATCGCTCCTTGCAATCAGGGGCTTGGTGAATTCCAAGACATATTTGTACAGCTTCTGGCCAATCGGGAATACAAAATAGCTCATTGGGATTCTTTCGTCGTCTCTTGGAATGTCTGTTGCATAATCAAATGTGCTGTAGCCACCGTCCCTCAGGATTAATCTCTGGGTGAATGCAAAATCGCCGCTATCCGTTCTTAAAGTCTCGTTGCCCAGTGCGTTCAGCTCTTTCGAGTTTATATAATCTTTAACGTGCGAGATGTTTTCAGAGCCCTCAAGCATGTTTCCTTCTTCCCTGAACTGGTAGGCGTCTCCGATAACTGTAAAGCCGAGATTAGGGTAGAAGTTTCCTGCTGCTGTTGTGCTGAGCGCAGTTGCCAGTTTTGCTGCGGCAAAGACATCGGAAGGGGCTGCGTTTTCTCCTACTACAACGTAGTCGTAGGAGAGCGCTGGCAGGGCAAGAAATACAATTGTTAGAAGATAAAAGCCAATCTTTTTCATAACCCCCTCTTTTTGCCCAGTCTTAGAGTTAGTAGTTTTAAAGGTTTTGGGTTTGGCGATTTGGATTAAGATGTACGTGCAAAAGTGCATTTTTTCTAATAGCAGATCGCATTAATATGTCAGAAACATACCAACAGTTCATCAAAAATCCGGGGGATTTTTGACTGTGCTCAGAAATGCCGGGGCATTTCCAACATATTTGACTGATGGACAAAGTCGATCAGTAAATGTAATATGGTATGTTTCTGAGCATGCTCAAAAACAATAAAAAATGCTTTGCATTTTTTGTGTTCCAAAAATCTTCGATTTTTGAGAACCGCCTAAATAGCAAATGTTTATTGAACATGCAACCAATCTACTGATTGGTGGTTTTTGACAATAGTTCCAAAATTTGTGCACTTTACTATGAGCTTCGAAAGTATTAAAAACAGGTTTAATTATTAGATTAAAGTGCTCGAGATAATGCAAAGAAGGAAAATTGCAAGGCCGAAAAATGAATACGAATCTGAATGCTGGAGCCAGGAGGCAAATGAAAGGGGTATGCTGCTAAGGCAAGTCGTCAATCCTGAAAATAAGGACCTATTGGTTTATTACCCGGGCTCGGGAGGAGAAACCATAATATCCAGGTTTATAGGGGCTGGAACTCAAATACAAGTTAATAATGATTACCATTACCCTCCTTTGAATAAGAACAAAAAAGTCCCCGATGGCACACGAAGGGAGTACAAGGTCCAGTGGCTTAAAGTGTTTGATTATTTTGGAGATGCCTTAGAAACCAGGCCGCCTGAAATTGCAGGGGGCATTAATGTTTACATAGACAAGTGCGGAGTGCAGTTTGAACACGAACTGCGCTACAAGGCCTTTATTTATAACCTTATTAGAGAAGGAGGATACGTCATCGATGATGGGCACCAACACTTTTTTGTTGGTTTAGACCCGGGCTTGTTTGGGTTTAGTAAGGTATTGGATGGAAGAGGGGGGAGTGGTCGTAAGGGCGAACCATTTCATCTAAGGGTATTTAGAAAATTCAATGGTTTATATTTGCCTGAACAGCTATTTGAAGCCGATAATTTGATTCCGGTTATTGCAAAGGACAAGGAATATGCCAGGAACTCGGCTGAGAAAGGCCTAAACTCTGAAGTTGACAAGGGGATGATAGAAACCGCAAGAGAGAAGCTAGAAGCAGCTGCCGGCGGTTTGGAAAATGCGGTTTTAGCTGGAAAGCTCAGAAAGTTTTCGGAAGATTTTCTCGACGATAAATGCCTGAACTTTTGGGCCTTAGGGGCTATGAATCCGGAAATCTTCCGGAAATGACGCAGTAAGGCTTATTAAACGAAACTCACTTACTTTCGTGATGAGCGAACGCCACCGCAGTCTGGTTGAAAATCTCCGGGAATTCGTAAATGTTGATATTGCAAATGAGTACAAGCGTAGTAAATGGGGTGAGCTAAGCCTGCGCGAGAAGCTGGACAAGACTGAGAAAATGAAGGGATTGGTCTTAGGCGATCTCGAAGAGGCTCTGGAGCAGGTTTCGCGCTTTTTTGAACAGGAAAATTCCCATGGAAAAATTTTGTATAGGGGTGAAAATGATTCACATGTCATTGATTTCCTGATTCCACCATATATCATAGAGGCGGATGGGAAATTTTACGCATTTAAGGGGGCAAGGCTCTCGATGACATTTAGTGGTATTAC
>DATDYF010000023.1:0-3587 GCA_035289105.1 Candidatus Nanoarchaeia archaeon | reverse complement strand
TACGGCTTCTTAATCTCTTCCCCCGGATGGTAGCTAAACTCGTCTTTGTAATGCAGAAAGTTTCTGAGCTCTAGCGGAGCACCCTTCAAGTGCTGCCCGCAAAGTATCTCCTCTAAATATTCAAAAGGTGTTTTTTCTGTTCCGCGATAAATAGCAGCCATTAAATAGCCATATATAACACTATCTGCTCCTGGAACTCCCTTCCTTTCAAGTTCTGGAGAACTAAAGTCTGCATGTTCATCAAGGACGAGTGCAAGTTTTACATGAAGTTCAGATGCGTCTTGGTATACGTGCGTGTTGTCTTTACCCTCTTTAGAATGCCTGAATAAAAAAGCATCATGGGCCAGCTGGCAAAGCGTGCGTCCATGATATCCGCTTCCTTGTTTTTTTGGGTGCATATCAACCAGATAATCCAACCGGCTTTAAAAAACTTGCTGTCTTATTCATTACAAGGTAGTAATAGAACCCAACCCTAAACCTTCCCCCTCATCTCCCCAACCCCCTTAATCTCCCCAACCTTCTTCTTTACATGCTCTTCTAATTTAGAGCCAAACTCTTCGATACCTTTGCCTGAGAAACCTATATTAACGAACATTCACTCCTTCCTGTAATGTCTATAATCAACCTGAAACAAGGCAATCTTGAGCAAAAGCTGTCAGGTCTTGGCATTTCCAGTAATGATAAAGAAGGAATTGTAAGGGACGTTGAATATTATGATGAATATTATTATCTAACTGAGTCCAAAAAAGTTGTGAAGGGATTTAGGCAGGAATTTGTGAAAGACCCGTATATGAGTTTAAGCCCCATTCCAGAAGTTCTCATTATCGCCTGCGATGCCCGTTCAATAGAAGCAGGAGAGCTGGAGGAGGTAATTGAAACCAATAGGGCGCCCATTATCACCCGAGTTAAAATTGGCACTAATCTGAAAGGATTTACCCCTATCTATAACTATGCTGGCAATATTTCTGTTCTTCTTCCCCTTGTATTAAAAGTGCCCTTGAGCATGCCCGCTCAGAATAACCCAAATGTTCACCAAATGGGAAAAGGAGATTTGCCAGAGGTCATAGGGCTTTTCAGGAAACAATATTCATTGCGATATAAAATGGTGAATTTAATGTGGGAAGAATGCCCGGAAGCATGCTTTACCTACAAGAAGGAAAATAGGGTCGTGGGAGTTACATTTAACAAAATCGCAGGAAATGAATTTTACATGAGGCAGATATTTGTGGGTGAAGACTCAAGGGGAAAGGGTATAGGTATGGCTCTTTATGAAAAGAGGATTCAGTATGCAATGAAACAGGGCATAAGCATCGCTAGGGCAAATATCCGCGAAGAAGCAAAAAAATTTCATGAAACGTTCAACGCTGAAACTAAAGGGAGCATTGAGTGTTATATGATAAGACGATAAAAAAGTAAAGATTAATAAGCATAGAAACGTTATAATTTACTATGGCAAGAATCCAACACTCTGAATTTGGAGGGAATTTGGAAAGGAGGGTACTTGAATTGCTTCCAAGAGTAATGGAGTTGGTACCCATTAAGGGGGGTGTAGATTTACACCCGGGACCGTTAAAAGATAGTTCTTCTTATAGCATTGATGAAAGGGGCATTAGCAGGTATTATAAAGGCCGCCATACTGAGGGATACGCTGTTACACTATCAGAGCCTGTAAGCCAGGAGGAATTCTTAACCTGGCTTCAAAAGCAGCCGCAAGAGGTAATAGGAGAGGTTTACAATAGACTTTTAAGCTACATCCATAGGCCGATTCCAAAAAAAGACAGTGAAGACTCAATACAGCCGGATTACCTAGTCTAGAAATTCACCCTTTCTATCGTTTCCTGAGGACACCCTCCCTCATCTCACCAACCTTCTTCTTCACATGGCTCTCTACCTTAGCCCCAAACTCCTCGATGCCCTTCTTTGCCCCTTTTGTCCATTTCATCACGTTCCTGCTCCACTGCCCGTGCGGTGCAGCTAATCTTCTCCTGTTCCAGTATCTTTCGAAATAAGAAACATGCTCAATCCTTGATTTAGGCTGCAATTCAGGTGATTCTGCAGGGTATCCTATCGGAATAACGGCATGCACAAAAATGTTCTCAGGCAGCACCAGAACACTCCTGAGCTTGTCTTCATCATACGCCCCAACCCAGCATGCGCCTAATCCCTGGTCATGCGCAGCATAAATCATGCTTATTGCTGCAGAAGCGCAATTTTGGATTGTGTAGAGAAACTTTCCTCTCGAGCCATACATCCTTTCAGCCTTCTCCGGCTCTCCAAGCACAACTATAATTGCAGGCGCAGTTGAAATCCATTCCTGCTCCTCGCATGCATCTGCAACCTTTTTGCGCTGTACCTCATCCTGAACAACAACAAACTTCCAGTTTTGCAGGTTTCCAGCGCTCGGAGCCACCCTTCCAGCATTAAGAATCTCGACAATCTTGCCCCATTCAACAGCCTCTGGCTTAAATTTGCGTATCGAGCGCCTCGTTCGGACCAATTCGGCGAATTCCATATTGGGCAATAGCCCTTATTGAAAGTATTTAAACATTTCGAGAACATCACCGTTAGTTTTATATATTTTGAATGAGTAATGGCAGTTTATGGCAGTAAACCAAGTGTTACCTCATAACATCGATTTCTCTAAGTATGTGGGGCAATGGGTCGTGGTTTGTGAGAATAAGGTCGTTGCACATGACAAGAATTTAACTAACATCCAAGATGAGATCAAGGAATGTAAGAAAACACCCCTAATTGCGAAAATCCCAAAAAAAGAAATATTGATATTCTAAGATTAGGCAAGTTTTTTATAATTCGTCAATTAAAGGGGCTGGGATGGAATACAAAAAGCTGGTGGAAGTTTACGAAAAGCTTGAGGCAACTACAAAGAGGCTTCAGAAGACCGCCATAATTGCAGAATTCCTGGGCAAGGTCTCTGCTGAAGAAGCTCCAAGAGTAGTGCTTCTGCTTGAAGGGAAAGTGTTTCCTGACTGGAATGAATCAAAGCTGGGCGTTGCCTCAAAGATAGTTGTAAAGGCGCTAAGCTCGGCAACAGGGATTTCACCGGATAAAGTTGAGAATGAATGGAGAAAGATGGGCGATCTGGGAAATGTCGCAGAAAACCTTATTGCAAAAAAGAAGCAGTCTACCTTATCACATTCTGAGCTCAAAGTCGCAAAGGTGTTTGACAACATACAGAAACTTGCCAGCCTGACAGGGGAAGGGACAGTTGAAAGAAAAATATCGCTTATCACAGAATTGCTAAGCTCTTCAACCCCAAAAGAGGCGCGATACATTATAAGGACTATTCTTGAGGAAATGCGGGTTGGGGTTGGTGCAGGCGCAATGAGGGATGCAATAATCTGGTCCAATTTTGCAAAGGAAATAGGATTGGAAGAAACCGAAATCACAGACAGGGAAAAATACAATGAAATCTCAGGTATTGTCCAGCACGCGTATGACATGACAAATGATTTCGGGGAAGTTGCAAAAATCGCAAAGTCAAAAGGAATTTCCGGCCTGAAAAATGTTGGCCTTTCAGTTGGAAGGCCGTTAAAGGTGATGCTTGCAATTAAAGTAAAAGATATTGA
>DATDYF010000022.1:0-5538 GCA_035289105.1 Candidatus Nanoarchaeia archaeon | reverse complement strand
TTTATAATAATCCTTCCCTTCGTAATGTTCGAGATTATTAAAAGGTTCTTCTATTAACAGCCGCAGCTTATTTCTGATACGTTCACTTAGCTCATTATCACTTTTCCTGAGAAATTTGTCAACCTGCGGATGAAGCTTTACAGTATAGCTCATTCTAGATCGATATATTCTGACTCGGGAGTTCTCCTTGCTTTGTCTAATGCAAGTTTCGCCTCATCGCTTAACTCAAAGTCTTCGCTAACTACACTCCTTATGAACTCAACATCCCTGCGTATATGTACAAGTTCATCATGTATGCTTTCAATTGTTGTTGCCATACGATATAGGTGATTCCCCTAATTTATAAACATTTGCCCGCCCTGATCAAACCGGCCTAGTATTGCTCGAGAACAAGTAACTCAGCTTCCCATAAAGGTTATCAACAACCCCCTTCATCCCGCCATAGCCGTACATTATCTTCACGTACTGGAAAAACTGCCTCGGGTTCATTGCAACCTTAAGCATTATCTTCTTTCTTGCCCTGTGCACTGCCCTGTAGATATCCTCTGCGCTTAATCCTTCATACTGCACCACCACATCCTGCCCTGCATATTTCTTGTAGTCAGTTGTAACAAGCCATCCGTTTCGCTTTGCATCCTCATAGAACTTAGTCCCCGGATTTGGAATTGCAGCAGCAAACTGTGCGGTATCTGCAGGAGCAACGTTGAATGCAAAGTTCATCGTCTCCTCAATCGTCTCCTTAGTCTCCCCAGGCAATCCAAACATGTAGGTTGCATGCGTTTCTATTCCAATTTCTTTGCAATTTTTCACAACTTCAATGACATCCTCAGGAGTGATATGCTTCCGTATATATTTCAATATCTCTCTATTAGCAGATTCAACCCCGAACTTTATCATAACGCATCCTGCCTCTTTCATCTTCTGCAGTGTTTCTCTCCTCAGCTTCGCATCGCACATCGCGCTCCAGTAAATGTTGAGCTTCCTTTTCAGAATTTCATCGCATAATTCTATCACGCGCTGCTGAGAAACAGAAAATAACGCGTCATCAAAGTAAATCTCGCGCACATTGTACGTTTTAATCAGGTGCTCCATCTCATCTGCAACACTTTTTACACTTCTCACCCTGTAATTCGGCCTGCCGTAGAAATTCTGCGATTCATAGCAGTAAGTGCATTGATTTGGGCAGCCGCGAGAGGTAATCATCTGAATGCCGGGAGCGTGCTTGCATGCAGGGTCAATGTACTTCTCCATCGGAACTCCCTCGCGGTAAGGCAAAGGCAGTTCGTCAAGATTATGAATTAAAGGCAATGGCCTGTTAACCACCAGCTCCCCATTAGGCAGCTTGCTGTGGACACCGCTCAACGCATGCGTATTCTTATTGTCCCTGATTGCATTAGCCAAATCCCTTAAGCTGTAATCAATCTCGCCCGGCAATACATAATCAACATACTCCTCCTTCAGCACTTCTAACGGCAAAGCAGTCGCATGAGGCCCTGTCATAACTGTAATGCATTTGAGCTCATCTTTTATCTTCTTCGCCCATGCAAGGTCATTTTCAATACTTGGAGTTGAAGTTTCCATGACGACCATTTCTGGCTTAAGATCTGTAAGATACTTCAGGAAACTATATTGGTTAAGCTGCTCCGCAACGCAGTCCTTGAGGTAAACGTCATGGTTGTTCTGCTTCAAAACGGCTGCAGCATATGCCAAATAGAAAGGAAAAGGATAGTATGGAAGCTGTTCGCGCTTCATCCTCAAGTGAGGCCATCTGCTTCCAGCCCTTAGCGCAGAAAACTCCTTGTCATCAATCCAGGGAAGGTTAACCAATAGTATTTTCATCGCTATGCCTCATTTTGCTTCACCTATTGTAGAACATGTAACGATTTTTAAGCGTTGCGGTTAACGGCGATGCTGCCTGTATCCTTGTCCAAATCTTCTCTGTGTTCCGTGAGAAGGCCTCTGCGTCATTCGCACGAACTGCACCTTTTGAAACTCGGGCAGCCTTTCCTTCTGTATTTGGATGCTGCTGTCCAGT
Organism: Candidatus Nanoarchaeia archaeon; assembly: GCA_035289105.1. Taxonomy (GTDB): domain Archaea; phylum Nanobdellota; class Nanobdellia; order Woesearchaeales; family JACQSR01; genus JACQSR01. Next base: position 3,503 of record DATDYF010000022.1, on the reverse strand, counting down.
GTCACATTCCTGAAATTGTCATGATCTCTATCTGAAAGCAGGGTGACTGCCTCGCCGTATTTTCCGGCCCTTGCCGTTCTTCCGATTCTGTGCGTGTACTCGCTGGAAGTTTTAGGCGAGTCGTAATTGTAAATATGCGAAATGTTCTGGATGTCAAGCCCTCTTGCCGCAACATCAGTAGCTACAAGCACCTGTATATTTTCACTCTTTAGAGAATCCACAGCACGCGTTCGCTTGTTCTGGCTTAGGCCGCCGTGCACTGCCATCGCATTAAGGCCCTGCATCTTGAGGTTTCTTGCCAAAATGTCTACCTCCCTTCTTGTCCCGCAGAACACAATCGCAAGCCCTGGCGTCTTGTGCTTGAGGAGATGCGCAAGAAGCGAGAATTTTTCATGCTGCCCCACATCATAATAAACCTGCTTGAGAAGCGCCTTGTCCACGTGCAGCTGCTCCTTTATCATAAGGGGATTCCTAAGATGCTTGGCAATTAGATGGTGGATTCCGGATGAAATTGTCGCGCTGAAAAGCAGAGTCTGCCTGTTCTTCGGCAAATGCCGGATTATCTCCTCGACATCCTCAATGAACCCCATCTCAAACATCTTGTCGGCTTCATCCAGCACAAGGAAGCTTAGATTACTGAAGTTTGCAGTGTTTCGCCTGATGTGGTCAAGCATTCTTCCGGGCGTTGCAACAACTATTTCTGCCCTTCTTAGCCCATCAATCTGAGGCTGCATGCCAACACCGCCAAACACAGATGTGACTCGGATTCTTGGCGACAATTCTGCAAGAGTGTCGCTTACCTGGCTTGCAAGCTCTCTTGTAGGAGCCAGAACCAATGCCTGAACCCCCTTTCCCGGGTGGATTTTTTCAATAATGGGTATCCCAAACGCCAAAGTCTTTCCAGAGCCGGTCAGGGATTGCCCTACAACATCCCTTCCTGTTTTTATATGCGGTATGCATCTCTTCTGGATTATCGTCGGCTCGGTAAAGCCGTATCTCTTCACAGCTTTCAGAACATCCGGATGCAAATTAAGCTCTTCAAATCCCATAATCCTAAAAATTTGAAACGCCTTTATAAAATCTTTGTTTTTAATCCCCTCTTGCAAAGCCGCCTAAGCCTTACAGCTTTTGCAAAGCTTTTTAAATCAACTCTTAGATGCCTTAGCTATGGAAATCACAAAAACAATCGGCTATTCACTGATTGGCTTGGCAGTAGTGCTGCTTGCATTATTGATATTTGTAAAATCCGATGTGGATGAGCAGGCTGCAACATTGTGCGTGGAATTTCACGAGAATGACCTTCCAATGGAAGAGTGCCCTGCCCATACAAGCAATGTTTCATGGCTTATAGTTTCTGCATTTGCCATCTCCTTCCTTATCCTTGGAGTTGGAATTTACCTTCTTTTCATTCCAAAGGCCTCTGAAAAAAGGGAGTTCAAGCATGTTGACGCCTCTAAATTTGACGAGGAAGAGAGGAAGTTTTATGATATAATCAGGTCAAAAGGCGGCTCAGCCTACCAGACAGACCTGATAAAAGAGACAGGCTTCAGCAAGGTAAAGGTAAGCAGGATACTTGACAAGCTTGAATCGCAGGAAGTTCTTGAGAGAAAAAGGCGCGGGATGACGAATATTGTAGTTCTCAAATAGCTTGAAACTAGTTTCATAGTTAGTTTAAAAAGGGGTTTCATTTTCTAGGCCTGTAAGGTGAATTCAATGGAAGAAAGCATATCCCAAGACAAGCCTAAAAAAGGCAACTTGATAGAGAAAATTACAGTAGGGCTTCTTGTTGTTATAGCCCTTGTAACCCTTTACAACGCAACCCAGATGAGGGGTTTCGAATCAGGCAGCGCAACCGGTGCAGTTGTTGACCCGGCAATGAGCATGGAACAGCCTGTAGAGCAGTCTGTAACCAGTGAAATGCAGGAACAAATAACCCCGAAGGGCATTCCGGAAATATACGGCAAAGAGCTTGGAGTAAGCTTCGACGATGTTTCTGCTGAAGACCCGGAAAAGGCAGATGCCACATTGGGCAAGATGGGCACACTGGACAGGCAGATTTCATTAAGCGGAAAAGACAAGGAAAGGTACATTTCAATTGCCAGCAAGATAAGCTGTGAATACTGCTGCGGTGCAGATTCCGTAATCACTTCAGACGGCAAAGCAGCATGCGGCTGTTCCCATAGCGCTGCGATGAGGGGCATTGCAAAATACCTTATCAAAAACCATCCAAATGAGTATACTGATGACCAGATACTTGAAGAGATGGGAAAATGGAAAACTTTGTCTTTCCCCGGCAAGATAGCTGCAAAGGCAGCGGTTTTGCAGGGCAAAGGGATAGAGCTGAATTACATTAACCTTGCCTCAAACAAGTACAGGGGCATTGAAAACGAAGCTCCAGCAAGCGCTGGAGGAATGGTAGGAGGTTGTTGAAATGAAAATGAGCTATATTATATTGGGGATGGTTGCACTTGTCTTGGTTGTTTCAGTTGTGCAGTCATTCCAGATAAGCGGATTAAAGAAAGACATTGCGTCAAATAAGTTAACAGGTGCTGCAACTGGCGCCATAGACATGTCCGGCTGGACAGAAAATGAGAAAATGATGTACGAGCACCATGGAACATTGCCGGCAAGGGTATCTGGCGGAGCTCAGTCCTCTGGCGGCATGGTAGGTGGCTGCTGATGTTCGGGCTGTTCAAAAGGAAAGACCCCGTATGCGGCATGAAGGAAGAGAAGGGCAAGGGCATTGAAAAGCAAGGCAACTGGTTTTGCTCCCAGAACTGCCTCAAGCAGTTTGAGGGCAAAATGAAGAAGGCAGGCTGCTGCTGTTAGTGATGAAAGATGAGAAAAATAATGCTGCTGGCAATATTATCCCTGCTTGCAGTTATTCCTATAAGCCACGCTCACTGCCCGCTATGCACTGCTGCTGTAGGGGCTGCCGCAGTTTCAGCGAATTATTACGGCCTTGACATAAGCATTATTGGTTTGCTTATTGGGGCGTTTGGAGTCTCTACAGGGTTATGGGTTGCAAGAATGGTAAAAAGGCAGTACATTGGATACCAGACTCATCTAATTGTTCTGCTCTCCTTTTTGCTGACAGTGATTCCGTTAATGTCTATAAACAATGAAAGCTTTTACCTTCCCCTGCTGTTGTTTGGGGAGATTGGCTCTGCATTCAACAAGGTTTATTTCCTCAACAGGCTTCTTATCGGGAGCATTTTTGGCGGCATAATAAGCCTGGGCGCCCTATGGGTTCACTTTAAGCTAAAAGCCCTTAAAGGCAGGGTTTTGTTTCCTTTTCAGGGCATAGTTATAACGCTGCTGTGCCTTTTCCTTGCGGGCATAGGTTTGTATTTCATCTAGAATGGACAAAGACAAATTTATCGGAATCGGAATGCTCGGAAGCATTTCGCTGTTTTCATTTTACTTGCTTATTGCTTCCCTTCTTGGCGGAATTGATTTTGCCCTTGATAATTTCGCACAGCTATGGAAGTGGATGACTCCCC
>DATDYF010000021.1:0-26477 GCA_035289105.1 Candidatus Nanoarchaeia archaeon | reverse complement strand
CTTTGGAAGAATTGTTGCCTTATTTGGATGAAGCAGAAGAATTCTGCCCTGATCCTGATGATGTAGCTTACTTTTCATTGGCCCTTAAAATGAAGTGTGCAATTTGGAGCCAAGATAAAGCATTGAAAGAAAAGCAAAACAGGGTACAGGTTTATTCTACAAATGAGCTGTTCAGGATGTTGGGACAATCATGAATTTCGAGTCCGTCGCCCCATTCTTCCCAACTCTCGAAAAAAATTGGACATAACATCGCGATTAAGAGAATTTTGCGGAACGAAGTGGAGCAAATTTGGGAAAATTCTGCAAGAATTTTCCTCTTAATCGCTGTTATGTGGGGAGCCTGCAAGGCGACCGACCGAAGGGACAGTTTGGATTTTGGCTTAAGCAATGTGTATAGAATAAGATGCCAGTTCTTTTTTTAGCTGTATTATATCTTTGAATAGGATTGTATGCATTCCTAATCTACTTGCAGGAGTCAGGTTTATTTCTTTATCATCAATAAATATACAATTTTCAGGGTCTGCTTTTATTGTTTTCAGAACAAAATTGAATATTTTTTCTTCGTCATACATTTTTACCATATGGAGTTGATGTGAATAAAAAGAATAATCAAAAATGCCCTGAAGTCTCTTATCATTAGACATTGCTTGGAAAAGAGCATCATAATTATCGGAAAGAAGAACTAATTCATATTTATCTTTCAGTCTTCTTAGTAAATTTAGTACTTCATCATTGATTTTGTACCAAGAAATTTCTTTTATGAATTCATCATAAGAAATATCAGTATCTTGACAGACAGCTTTCCAAAAATCCTCTGTAGTGGAATTTCCCAATAGATATTCTTTTTCTTTAGACTTCAAAATCTTATAAAATGCTTCCTTTCCCATTTCAACTTTATTGCCAAAAACTTCCGCGACTCTTGGAAAAAGAGCAGTGGTTGTAATGACTCCTGCAAAATCAAAGATCAATGTTTTTATCATATTAATTAAAAAGAACTGGCATGTATATAAATCTTTTTTAAGCACGCCAAAATCCAAATTGCACATAACAACTATTAAACCACCCTTATTTCGGTTAATTCGATTGGGAGGGGGATTATCGGAAGATTTCCGGAATAATTGGGGAAAGGCATTTTAAGGCCTGCTTCTTCCCGGAAGGGATGGAAAAGGCAGTGGAGGAGATGAAGTTAAGGGGATTTAGCCCAAGGTCTATCAAGTCATACTGTTACCACATTAATGACTTCATGGAATACTGCAATGGCAAATTCTCCGGCTCCATGAAAAGGGCTTACTTGCTGCATCTCCTGGAAAGGGGGAAAGAGCCTAGCTCAGTTAGGTTGGCATCTTCAGCAATTGACTTCTTCACTCTTTTTGTGAGGCATGAAACTCCTCAGGAAGTGCCGTTGCCGAAAAAGAAAAAGCACATACCTGATGTTCTGACTAAGCAACAGATTAAGTCCATGATGCAAACTACTGAAAATATCAGGCACCGGCTTATAATCGAGATTCTTTATTCCTCAGGGATTAGGCTGTCTGAACTGCTGAACCTGAAAGTCGAAGACATAAGCTTTGAAAGCAACACCATAAGGGTCAGGGATGGAAAAGGCGCAAAGGACAGGCTAACCCTCATAGGCAAGAACACCGCAGCAAAAATCAAGAGTTTGTTTGATTCCGGCTTAATATTCAGGGGCAGGAAAGGCAGGTGCTCCGGAAAATCTGTTCAGCTTGTTATCAGTAATGCAGCAAAAAGGGCAGGAATAAAGCAAAAGGTAACTCCCCATATGCTGAGGCACAGCTTTGCAACACACCTGCTTGAATCCGGCGTTGACATAAGATACATACAATCCCTGCTTGGCCACGAGAGATTGGCAACAACCCAGATATATACGAGGGTAGCAAAGAACAAGCTTGAGTTAATAAAAAGCCCCCTGGATGATTAACCTTGGCTGCGCACAAAGGGGTATTCCGCAGCGGCATATTCCACTTCGCTATGCAGGCTGAAACTCACCGCAACCTTTATAAAGCATCTGTCTCTCCAATGGTTTCCACTAGAGAGTTTAAATAGGAAGTGTATTTAAACTAAGCCTGAAAAGAAGTTTTTCAGTACGCAGTTTATAGGAAATAATGCTTATTTCCAATATAGCAAATTGCAATCACACATCCAAGAGATTAAGTGCAATTTACTATAACTAACTGTTTCTCTGAGAAAGGCTTCACCAAAAGGCTTCCTGCATAGAAAAACTATGTAAGGGAATAGAGGCTTTGCTATGCCAACAACGAGATCGCCGAGACGAGGTTCAATGCAGTATTGGCCGAGGAAAAGGGCCAAAAAGCTTAGAGTTAGAAGCTGGGCTGATGTTCAGGCTGTTAAGCCGTTGGGGTTTGCAGGCTTCAAGGCCGGCATGACTCATGTGATTATCACCGACAACAGGGCAACATCCCACACAAAGGGCGAAAGCATCTCGATGCCGGTCACAATTGTCGAATGCCCCCCAATCAAGGTGTTTGCCGTCAATTTTTACAAAAATTCCGCATACGGGCGTTCTCTTTCTTCCCAGATTTTGTCAACAGGTGCCGATAAGGTTCTTCAGAGGACACTATCGCTTCCAAAGAAGGAGCCAAAAAAGTTTGGAGACCTAGGCGATTTTGATGATGTTAATCTGGTAGTCCACACACAGCCCGGATTTACGTCCACTGGGCAGAAAAGGCCGCATATATTCGAGGTTGCAGTTGGCGGAAAAAAAGAGGCGAAGCTTGAATATGCAAAAAGTATGCTCGGAAAGGAAATCGCAGTAACAGATGTTTTCAAGGAGGGCGACCAGGCGGATATTCACGCAATAACAAGGGGCAAGGGATTCCAGGGGCCGGTCAAGAGATTCGGCGTTTCTATCAGGCAGCATAAATCCGAGAAAACAAAGCGAGGGCCTGGAACATTGGGGCCGTGGCGCGGTCAGGGAAAAATAATGTACAGGGTCGCGCATGCAGGACAGATGGGATATCATCTTCGAACAGAATTCAACAAATGGATAATCAAAATCGGAAAAAAGGACGAGCAGGCAACCCCAAAGGGCGGCTTCATAAATTACGGGGTTGTGAAAAACCCATACCTCATATTGAAGGGAAGCATTGCCGGGCCAAAGAAAAGGATGATTAGGCTAAATGTCGCCACGCGGCCAAAAAACATTCCATCGCAGGCTCCAATAATAAAATACCTAAGCTTAGAATCGAAGCAGGGAGTATAAAATGAAGGCAGACGTTTTCACACTAGAAGGAAAAAGCGCGAAGAAGATTGATTTGCCGAGGCAGTTTTCCGAGGAGGTAAGGCCTGATTTGATAGCGAGGGCAGTCCTTGCAATCCAAAGCCACAAAAGGCAGCCTTACGGGGCAAAGCCAACTGCAGGAATGAGGGCGTCTGCTGAAGTGTCGAGAAGAAGGCGCGATTACAGGGGCTCTTACGGACACGGAATTTCAAGGGTTCCAAGAAAGGTAATGTCAAGGTCCGGATCCAGGATGAACTGGGTGGGCGCATTTGCTCCCGGAACTGTTAAGGGAAGAAAAGGCCACCCTCCGAAAGCATCGAAGATTTGGGACCAGAAAATAAACAGGGAAGAGCGAAGGAAGGCGATAAGAAGCGCAATTTCCGCTACTGCGATCAGGGAATATGTTCAAAAGCGCAATCATAAGGTTCCGCAGATTTATCCAATCATAGTCGAGGAAAGGGCAGAGTCAATCACAAAAACAAGGGATGTTGCCGAACTGCTCAACAAGCTTGGCCTCGGAGAGGAGCTCAACAGGGCTTCTGTAAAGACAATCAGGGCAGGAGTAGGAAAGTCAAGGGGAAGAAAATACAAGAAAAGAATCGGGCCTTTGGTTGTAGTTTCAAAAAACTGCAAGCTTATCCAGTCAGGAAGAAACATTCCGGGCGTGGACGTTGCAGAGGTTCAAAATCTTAACGCGGAGATTCTTGCGCCAGGATGCGCTCCGGGAAGACTAACGGTCTGGACAGAGTCTTCAATAGGAAGAATGGGAAAAGAAAGCCTGTTTATGAAAAAATGACAAAGACAATTTTATATCCGCTGGCAACCGAGAAATCCATCAGGCTGATGGAGAGGGAAAACAAGCTGATTTTCGTAGTTGACAAGCACGCAAAAAAGCCGGAAATAAAGAATGCGGTAGAGGAGATGTTCAAGGTTAAGGTTGACAAGGTGAATACGTATGTATCTTCCGATGGAAAGAAGCATGCATATGTGAAGTTTGCAAAGGAATCTCCTGCAATAGACGTCGCAACACAGCTGGGGTTAATGTAGATGGGAAAGAACTTAATTCAGCAAAGGCGCGGAAAGGGAAGCTCAACATTCAGGGCGAGAAGCTTTAATGCAGAAGGGCCGGCAAAGCATATTTCATATTCGAAAGATTCGCATTCGGGAAAGGTTGTTGACATAATACACTCATACATGCATTCAGGACCGCTGATGCAGATAAAATACGACAATCAGGAAGCGGTATTGATACAGGCTCCGGAAGGGGTGCACGTCGGAAAGGATGTCGTTTCAGGGCCAAAAGCGCCGATAGAGATAGGAAATTCGCTGCCGCTGAAAGATATTCCTGAAGGGACTGACATCTACAACATTGAAAGCATGCCGGGAGACGGCGGAAAATTTGTCAGGTCTGCGGGCTCGTCTGCAAGAATAACATCAAAATTTCCTGACAAGATAACTGTAATGCTGCCGTCAAAAAAGGAGCGTTCATTTTCGCCGGAGTGCAGGGCATCAATTGGAATAATTGCAGGCTCCGGAAGGCTGGAAAAGCCGTTCCTGAAAGCCGGAAACAAATTCCACAGGATGAAGGCAAGGAACAAGTATTATCCCCAGGTTCAGGGAGTTTCGATGAATGCAGTTGCGCATCCTTTCGGCTCGAAGAGCTCGAGAACAAAGGGAAGGCCGACACAGGCATCAAGAAATGCGCCGCCAGGAAGAAAAGTCGGAAAGATTGCTCCAAGGCGCACAGGTCACAGGAGGTAATCATGGCCAAGAAAGAATTTACATACCGCGGGAAAACGCTGGATGAGCTGAAGAGATTGAGCATAGATGAGTTTGCAATGCTTCTCCCCGCAAGGCAGCGAAGGTCCATTAAAAGGGGAATTCCGGATTCACAGAAGAAAGTCATGAAAAAAATAAAGCTTGGCGACAAGAACCTCAAGACGCATGTCCGCGACATGATTATCACGCCGGCGATGGTAGGGTCAACCCTGAAAATCCACAACGGCAAGGAATATTTCCAGCTTGCAATATTGGAAGACATGCTGGGGCATTTCCTCGGCGAGTTTGCACTTACAAGGAAAAAGGTTGCGCATTCAGCGCCGGGAATAGGCGCCACAAAATCAAGCGCGAGCATTTCAGTGAAATAAAATGGCAGAATACAACAAAGAGCACATGGCAAGGGTTTTTGGCAATTCATTGCCGATTTCCCCGAAGAAGGCGATGGAGATATGCAGCGTGCTCCGCAACAAGAGCCTTGCCAAGGCGAAGGAAAGGCTTTCGCAGGTTATCAGCAAGGAAAAAGCACTGCCATTCAGCAGGTTCAACCGCGGGCTGGGCCACAGGAAAGGGATTGGGCCGGGAAGGTATCCGATAAAGACCGCAGCGGAAGTGCTGAAGCTGCTGAATGCGCTTGAGGCAAATGCGCAGTTCAAGGGGCTTGACACAAACAGCCTCGTAATAGCAAAGATGGTCGCAAACAGGGCATCAAAAACCTGGCATTACGGAAGAAAGAGAAGAAGAATGATGAAGCGCGCTAATGTTGAAATTGTCGTAGAGGAAAGGAAAGCGGAAGAGAAAAAGGCCGGTGGAAAGAAATGATTGAAAGAAAGTTTATCTCGGAAAAGATGAAGGAGTTTAGCATACAGGAGCATATCAGCGAGAACCTTCACGGGGTAGGGCATTCAAAGACAAAGGTGGTAAGGACCCCGTTGGGCGAGAAGATAATTGTTTATGTGTCGAGGCCAGGCCTAATAGTCGGAAAAAAGGGGGCGAACATCAAGCAGCTTACAAAGACGCTGAAGAAAACCTTCAATCTCGAAAACCCGCAGATAGAAATTTCCGAGGTCGAGAATCCGGTGCTTGATGCGGCAATTGTTGCAGAGACAATTGCGGATTCCCTCGAGAGGCTTGGCACTGCAAAATTCAAGGCAATAGGCCATAAGGTGATGACTGATGCAATGAATGCAGGCGCATTGGGCATAGAAATCCTGATCAGCGGTAAAATTCCAAGCTCAAGGGCAAAATCATGGAGATTTTATCAGGGCTATCTTAAGAAGTGCGGAGATGTTGCGCTCACTGGCGTAAGGGCGGCGCACAGCACTGCGCACCTAAAGACCGGGGCAATAGGGGTGAAGGTAAAGATAATGCCGCCGGAAACACAGCTTCCCGATAAGGTCACGCTTTTGGAAGAAGGGGAAAAGCAGGAGGAGCCAAAGGCAGAACCTGCGCCAAAAGAGGAGCAGAAAAAAGCGGAAGAAAAGCCGAAGAGAAAGAGAAAGAAGAAGGAGGCAAAAGATGCCGGCAAAAGCGAAGGAACTAAGGCAGCTGAGTGATTCAGAGCTTTCGTCCAGGGAAAAAGAAGCTGGAAAAGAGCTGATGAAATTATATTCGCAGGTTTCAATGGGCACCACGCTGAAAAAATCAATGCAGATAAGGAATTTGAGAAAGGCGATTGCGCGCATACTTACAGTCAGGAATGAAAAGTCGAAAAATAAGGAGGTAACTGAAAAGCATGAGTGAAATTTGCCCAACATGCGGGCTCAGAAAGGAGCTTTGCGTTTGCGAGTCAATCGCAAAAGAGAGCCAGAGGATAAGGGCGTACCTTGACAACAAGAAGTTCAACAAGACGTACACCGTCATTTCGGGCATTGACGCCAAGGTCATCGATATGAGGGACCTTGCAAAGAAGCTCAAGGCGAAATTTGCCTGCGGCGGCACAGTGAAGGACGGCAGGATTGAACTTCAGGGAAACCACATAAAAAAGGTGAGGCGCGCCTTAATAGAGTTTGGCTTTGCTCCGGAAAGCATAGACATCAGCTGAGAACCATGAAAAAGGCGGTGGAGGCCCTTTTGCGGGGCGAGCTCATAGGAAGACCAGTAAAGGTCGGGAGCACAGAAGGCATAATAATAGACGAAACAAAGAACATGATAACGATAATGGCAAGGAACGGCATGAAAAAGTACATCAAGAATTCGACCAAATTTGAGTTTGAGGTTGCAAAAAAGCGCGTCATTGTAGACGGAAGCATTTTGGCAATGAAGCCGGAACAGCGCATTGCAATGAAATTACGGTGAGCTTATGGAAAGAAAAGATATCGGGATAAAGGTAAAGGAGCCTGGAGCCGCATGCACGGATGCAAGCTGCCCGTTTCATGGCAGGCTTAGCGTTAGGGGGCGGGTTTTTACGGGCACAGTTGTAAGCGACAGGATGGCAAAAACCGTAAATGTCGAATGGACTGAGATGAAAAAACTCCCCAAGTACGAGAGGTATGAAAAGAGAAGGACGAAAATCAAGGCTCACAATCCGCCGTGCATGAACGCAAGGGAAGGCGACATGGTCAGGATTGGGGAGTGCAGGCCGCTTTCAAAAACCAAGAATTTTGTTGTAATCGAGAACCTTGGGAAAGTCAGGGCGTATGCGCTGATTTCAGAAGCTCTGGCAGAATCAAAGTTCAAGCAGAAGAAGAAGGTTGAGGAGGAAAAGGAAGATGCAGCCGCTTAAGGCGCGAATTACCCGGGGGCTGACCCAGGGCTCGATGGTGGAAACATGCGACAATTCGGGAGCAAAGATAATCAGGATTTTCAGCGTGGTGGGCTCTAAAACAGTAAAGGGAAGGTACCCAAGCTGCGGAATTGCCGACTTGGTGCTGGCATCGGTAAGGAGAGGAAAGCCGGAAATGAGAAAGCAGGTTGTGTTTGCAGTCATTGTCCGGCAGCGCAAGGAATACAGAAGGCCGGACGGCACAAGGGTGAAGTTTGAGGACAATGCGGCAGTTGTGCTGAAGGACGACAAGGGGAACCCAAAAGGAACAATGCTGAAGGGGGCAATCGCGAAGGAGGTTGTCGACAGGTACCCATCAGTTGCAAAAATAGCAAGCATAGTGGTTTAGCATGAAAAAAAAATTTTCAGTTGCGTGGAAGGGAAGCTCAAAGCCAAAGAAGCAGGTCAAGTACAGGCATCAGGCTCCGCTTCACATCAAGCATAAGATGGTTTCAGCGCATCTTTCAGGTGAGCTCAGGAAGAAATACGGCAAAAGAAGCGCACCCCTGAGGAAAGGCGACAAGGTAAAAATCATGAGGGGAAACTACAAGAAAAAAGATGGAAAGGTTTTGGATGTGAACCTTAAGAGGACTAAAGTGTTCATTGAGGGATTTCAGGTTTCAAAGATTGACGGGACAAAATCAAACATTCCATTTGCGCCCTCAAATCTCATGATAGTTGACCTGAATCTGGATGACAAGGAAAGAAAAAAGTCAATAGAGGTAAAGCAAAATGCACCTTAAGAGGGTGGCAGCCCCAAAAAGCTGGCCAATCAGGAGAAAGGAAAGGAAATACACAATAAGGCAGAATCCGGGGCCATATTCATACAAGGAGAGCGTGCCTTTGGGAATAGTGCTGCGGGACATTTTGAAGGTGACTTTAACGAAAAGGGAGGCAAAAAGGGCACTTCATGAGCGCAAGATAAAGGTTAACGGCATTGTCAGGGCCTCGCTTAAGTTTCCCTTAGGGCTTTTCGACATAATAAGTTTTGCAGACAGGAACTACAGGATGCTGATTGACAGCAGGGGAAAATTCTTCCTTGGGCAGATAGCCGGGGGAGAGCTCCTGAAGCCCTCCAAAATCACAGGGAAAAATGCCGTCAGCGGAAAAAAAATACAGATTACACTGAACGACAGCAGGACCCTTCTTTTGGGCAAATCAGAGCATAAGGTCGGGGACACGTTGATTTTTTCGATTCCCGGGAATGAGGTCAAGGAGGCGCTGCCATTTGTAAAGGGTTCTGTAATCCTGCTTACCAGGGGAAACCACACGGGCGAAGTTGGAAAGGTGAAAGACATTGCGGGAAGCAAAATCATCTATGAAATACCTGAAAAAGGGATTTTCGAGACAAAAAAAGGCAACGCATTCGTTGTCGGGAAGGAAAAGCCAATAATTGAAATAAAATGAATCTGATGAGGGGGATTGGGATAGAGAAAGTTACTGTCAACATAGGCGCAGGCAAAGAGCCTGCTGTATTAGAGAAAGGAATTTCCCTGATAAAAAACCTTGTCGGCATTTCACCAGTGAAAACCTTCACAAACAAGAGGATTCCTACATGGGGCTTGAGGCCGGGGCTTCCAATCGGATGCAAGCTTACCCTGAGGAATGAAAAGGCGCAGGATATATTAAAGAGAACCCTTGAAGCGCATGGGAGAAGGCTATCAGAAGAAAATTTTGACAACGAGGGAAACGTAGCATTCGGAATAAAGGAGTATATAGACATTCCGGGGGCAAAGTACGACCCTTCAATAGGAATGATGGGCCTTCAAATCTGCATTACCCTGGGGAGGCCGGGATTTAGAATCAAGAGGAGGGCATACATGACCAGGAAAATACCAAGAAGGCACAGGATAACGAAGCAGGAATCCATAGATTTCATGAAAAAAAACTTTGATGTTGCAATAGGTGAGGAATAATGACATACAGCGATTACAAAAAGGCTTTCAAGCAGCTTAAGGCAAAGCCATTCAAGCTCAAGAAATTCGAGAAGTTCAATGCCCCAAAGAAAAGGACAACAGGAATTGCAAGGCACAAGTGCGGAAGATGCGGCAGGATAGGGGGGCATGTCGGCAAGTACGGCATTAATCTCTGCAGGCAATGCTTCAGGGAAACCGCGCCAAAGCTAGGATTCAAGAAATACAACTAAGGTGAAAAAATGTCAATGAACGACCCACTCGCAGCGGCAATGTCAAAAATAGGGAATGCGGAAAAGCTTGGCAGGCAGACGTGCGCAGTTGCATCGTCAAATATCATAAAGAATGTTCTTGCCCTGATGAATGAGAAGATGTACCTCGGGGAGTTTGCAGGAACATACGAGCCGAAAGGAGGCATCTTGACAGTAAACCTGCTTGGCAGGATAAACAAGTGCGGCGCAATCAAGCCGAGGTTTTCCATCAAGAAGGGCGATTACGAGAAATTTGAAAAGCGCTACCTTCCGGCAGCAGATTTCGGGTTTTTGGTAGTTTCAACATCAAGCGGCCTTTTGACGCACGTCGAGGCAAAGAAAAAGAACCTTGGGGGCAGGCTAATAGCATATTTTTACTAAAATGGGAAAGAAGAAGCCAAAACAAATAGTGGACGAGATTGCATTAGCCGATGGAGTAAGCGCGGCTTATGACGGCGCCAGCGTCAGGCTGAAGGGGCCAAAGGGGGAGGCGTCAAAAGATATTCGTGCAACTAATGTCAGCATTTCAATTGAGGGCAAAAGGGTAATATTGTCCGGCAAGGGTGTATCGAAAAAGGAGAAGAAGGCAGTTTATTCCATAGCCGCGCATATAAAGAACCTGCTGAAGGGGGTTACAGAGGGCCATAGATACCGCCTTAAGATATGCTCAGGCCATTTCCCGATGAATGTAAGCGTGACAAAAAACGAGGTTGTGATAAAGAATTTCCTTGGCGAAAAGTTCCCGAGGACACTAAAAATAAAGCCAAATGTGAGCGTGAAGCTGGACGGCCAGGAAATGATTGTTGAGGGGCCTTCAAAGGAACTGTGCGGGCAGGTGTCCGCAGACATAGAAAAGCTCACCTCCGTAAGAAACCGCGATTTGAGAATATTCCAGGATGGAATCTACATAACAGATAAAGACGGAAAGCTGATAAAATGAACACAAAAAAGAAGCCGACATTTGTAAGGCAGGACATTCACAAGAGGAAATGCCTGAAATTTGCCTGGCGAAAGCCCAGCGGCATAGACTCAAAGATGAGGCTGGGGCTTAAGGGCCACAGGAAAACGCCCTCTCCGGGATACGGCAGCAAACGCGAAGAAAGGGGCCTGCTCAAGGGAAACCTCCGAGGCGTTTTGATTAGTTCGCTTCAGGACTTAAAGGGCATTGATGCAAAAAAATCCGGCGCAATACTGTCTTCCACTGTCGGGAAAAGGAAGAAAGCGGAGATTGTAAGAGAATGCCTTTCAAAGAACATCAAGATAATAAACATGCGGGATGCAAATGCATTCCTAAGAAGCATTGAGGAAATGAAGGAGAAGAAAAAGGAAGCGAAGGGCAAGAGAGAGGAGAAAAAGGAAGAGAAGAAGGGAGTGGAAAAAGTTTTGACGGACGAAGAGAAAAAGCTCGAAGTGAAGAAAGAGATGGATAAGATGCTTATCAGGAAGGATGCCCTATGATGCTTGACAACCAAAAAAGGCTTGCTGCCTCGGTGATGAAATGCTCGCCGAAGCGCATAAAGTTTGATGCTGGCAGGCTCGATGAAATAAAGGAGGCAATCACAAAGGCGGACATACGCTCGCTGATAAAAGACCAAGCAATCAACAGGATTCCCAAAAGGGCGACTTCCAATGTCAGGGTGCGGAAGAGGAAACTCCAGTACGCCAAGGGAAAGCGAAAAGGCCACGGCTCAAGGAAGGGCAAGGCTACTGCCAGATTAAATGCTAAAACGGATTGGATAACAAGAATTCGCGCGCAAAGGCAATTGCTTGCGGAGCTGAGGAGCCAAGGAACAATCGACAGGAAAATCTTTCGGAAGCTTTACAGCAGGTCAAAGGGCGGGTTTTTCAGAAGCAGGCGCCACATCCAGCTTTTCATTGAGGAGCACGGGTTAAAGAAATGAAAAAGAACAAGATTGTGGTAATACCGTTCAAGAGAAAACTCAGGGGAAAGACAAACTATCGGCAGAGGATGAAGCTGATAATATCAAACAAGCCCAGGTTGATAGTCAGAAAATCCCTTAAAGGAATGGTTGTGCAGATAGTGGAGTACATCCCTGGCGGAGATAAGGTATTAGCTTCGGCAAGTTCGTCAGAGTTAAGGAAGATTCAATGGAATGTGCCATCAGGCAACATCCCAAGCGCTTACCTTATGGGGCTGCTGCTTGGAAAAAAGGCAACAGAGCTTGGAATCAAAGAGGCTGTTCTAGATGTAGGGTTGCAAAAGACGGTAAAGGGATCGAGGATTTTTGCGGTGCTGAAGGGGGTAGTTGATGCAGGGGTTAATGTTCCGCACTCTGCCGAGATATTGCCTTCGGCAGACAGGCTATCCGGGGCGCACATTTCCGCCTATGCTGGAAAAATTCAGGGAGACAAAGAGGCCTACAGCAGGCAGTTCGGGTTTTACATAAAGAGCAGCTTAGATCCAAAAGACATACCAAGGCTTTTTGAGGCCGCGCGGAAAAAAATAATGGGGGCATAATCATGGCAGAAGAAGGCGTTGTTGAGGTAGTGGAGCCGATAGAGGTAATCAAGGTAGAGGCACCCAAGATAAACCTTGAGAGCTGGACCCCAAAGACCGAGATAGGCAGGAAAGTTCAGAGGAACGAAATAAAATCAGTCGAGGAAATACTTGACAAGGGGGAGAGAATTTGCGAGCCCGAAATCATAGACATACTGCTTCCTAACATAAAGTCGGACCTTCTCATGATTGGGCAGTCGAAAGGAAAGTTTGGCGGAGGCCAAAAGAGGGTTTTCAAGCAGACCCAGAAGAAAACAAACGAGGGCAACAAGCCGAAGTTTGCAACATACGCGGTTGTCGGCAATGGCAACGGCTATGTGGGAATCGGCTACGGAAAGGCAAAGGAAACGGTTCCGGCAAGGGAAAAGGCATTGAGAAATGCAAAGCTTAACGTAATCAAAATCAAGAGGGGATGCGGCTCATGGGCATGCGGATGCAAAGGCCACCATTCAATACCTTTCAAGGTTTCTGCAAAGGTAAGCAGCATCGAGCTTACACTTCTGCCTGCACCGAAAGGCACAGGGTTAATTGTGGAGCCAGAGTGCCAGAAAATACTTTCGCTCGCAGGAATCAAGGATGTATGGTCCAAAACCAAAGGCCAGACGAGAACAAAGTCCAATTTCATCACTGCATGCCATAACGCCCTGAGGAAGCTTGTGGAAATGAAAGTTCAGCCTGACTTCAATGAGCCATTAGGCATTATTGAAGGCGCGGGGGAGAGCAAATGATTGCAGCTATCAGGATAAGGGGCGTGCATGATATCAGGGGGGATGTGGAAAGAAACCTTGATAATCTAAGGCTGTTACGGAAGCATGCATGCGTTCTGCTGGAGGATACGCCTGCAGTAAGGGGCCAGCTTGCGAAAGTGAAGGATTTTGCAACCTGGGGTATAATCAATGATGACACAAAAAAGATTCTTGTTGAGAAAAGGGGCAATGAATACAGCGGGAGGCTTACAGACTCAAGGGGAAAAATCAGCTATCCTGTATTGAAGATTGGCGGCAGGGCATTAAGGCCCTATTTTAATTTAAGCCCACCAAAGGGCGGCTTTGAGAGGAAAGGCATTAAAGTTGCATTCAGGGCAGGAGGCGTTTTGGGCGACAGGGGAGAGCATATTAACGAACTGATAAGGAAGATGGTCTAAATGGTTATCCGAAAAAGAAAGAAAAATTCAAGGCAGCGGGGCTCATGGACGCACGGCTGGGGAGCGAAGAAAAAGCACCGTGGCTCGGGGCATAGGGGCGGAAAGGGGATGGCCGGTACTGGGAAGAGGGCAGACTCGAAGAAGCCTTCCATCTGGAAAGACGTGAAGTATTTCGGGAAGCACGGGTTTGTGATGCACGGGGCTAAGTTTAAGGCAAACCCAATAAATATTCTAGATATAGAAGAGCATGTTTCTAAATGGATTAGCGAAAAGAAGGCGAGCGAGAGCAAAGGCGAGGTAACAATTGACCTTGGTGCGCTTGGCTACAATAAATTGCTTGGGAACGGAAAGCCGACAAGAAAGTATGTTATAAACGTTCAGGCAGCATCGAAGGGTGCAGTTGAATCAATACAAGAGGCAGGTGGAAAAGTAAATGTCAGTTTGGCAGGGCCTAATCAATAATCTTCCTGAAGTTGCGGGGCCAACGCAAAAAAGGCTCGGCTTCAGGGAAAAGCTCAAATGGACTATGATTATATTAGTTATATTTTTTGTTCTCGGGCTGATGCCGCTGTTTGGGCTCGGGGAGAATGCCTTGCAGCAATTTGAGTTTTTGTCAATAGTGCTTGGGGCATCATTCGGCTCTATAATCTCCCTTGGAATAGGGCCGTTGGTTACATCTTCAATAGTGCTTCAGCTTTTGAACGGCTCGGGGCTTGTAAAATTTGATTTGACAACTTCGGAAGGAAAGAAGAGCTTTCAGGGAACGCAGAAACTGCTGTCCATATTCTTCATAATATTTGAGGCTGCAATATACGTGTTTATGGGGGGTCTGGCGCCGTCTGCTTCGCTGCTCGGACAGCCCATTTACTTTGACTTGGAGCTGCTGCTTGTGTTTCAGCTAATATTGGGCGGGGTTCTTATAATGTTTATGGATGAGGTCATTTCCAAATGGGGCTTTGGCTCCGGAATTTCCCTCTTTATTGCGGCAGGCGTTTCGCAGCAAATATTTGTTCAGGCATTTAATCCTTTGCCGGGGCCTACCGGAGTTGCAGGCGTAACATACGCGGCAGGGGCGATTCCTGCCTTGTTTCAGGCATTGGCTGGCGGAGACCCTCAAACTGTTTTTGTGAAGCTTTCAATTATTATAGCAACTGTTACTGTTTTCCTTTTTGTAGTATTTGCCCAGGCAATGAAAGTTGAGGTTCCTTTGTCGTTCGGAAGGATAAGGGGGCATGGAATAAGATGGCCTTTAAGCTTCATGTACACATCAAACATTCCAGTCATACTTGTTGCTGCATTGCTCGCAAACGTGCAGCTTTGGGGAAGGCTGCTGGAAAATTGGGGGCGCCCTATTTTAGGCACTTTCAGCTCGCAGGGTGTTCCATTATCCGGCGTAGTTGCGTGGACAAACAGCGTAGATATTGTTCAGAACGCTATAACGGGTTCTTTAACAGGGCTGGACATTGCCCACGCAATTGGCTATCTTTTCTTCTTCATGGCGGGCTCTCTGATGTTTAGCATCTTCTGGGTTCAGACTGCGGGAATGGATGCAAGGTCGCAGGCAAAGCAGATGATGGCTTCAGGATTGCAGATTCCGGGCTTCAGGAGAGATGAAAGGGTACTTGAGACAGTTCTTAACAGGTACATTTGGCCGCTGACATTTATGGGCGGGCTTACGGTTGGATTTTTAGGGGCTGTTGCAGATTTAACCGGAGCATTAAGCAGGGGAACAGGAATACTCCTTGCCGTGATGATAGTCTATAAACTGTACGAAGAGATTGCCCAGCAGCACATGATGGACATGTCTCCGATGCTGAGAAAGTTTATGGAGTAGAATTAATGCCTGTGTTTCTTGAACTTTTTCTCTGAAAGTGGCTTCCAGAAGGAGATTACCTTGTACGTTTCGAAGAGTGATGCTATCAGGGTGACGAAGATAAAAATGTACCAGATGCCTTCCATAGTTTCTGAAAGCTCTTGGTACTGGCTCTCTTCGGTTAAATGATAGACGGTCATCGCAGCAACGCCTAACACAACTGCAAGGAGAAACACTACCCTGATAATAAAGATGTTCTTTAGCTCGCCTGCAAGCAATTTGCGGAGCGAAAGGAAAAGGAAGGCGAGGGAAACAGCGCCTATTATGGTGGTTAACACTGAGCTTACCTGTGCGACCAAGAGCATTAGTTCTTCCATTTTACCTAAACCCGTACTCCTTTGAGATTCTTACAGCTTCCTTTGCAACAAAGAAAAACAGGACAAATGCAGCAAATATAATAACGTGCGCAACGCTTTCAAGGCCGCGTTCGGCACTTTCGCCATACATTGGAGTAAGATAATCGCCCAAAGTATGAACTGCATACCCCACAACCAGAAGCACAATTACTGCCGCCCTAAAGCCAATCAGCCTCTTGTTTTCAGCGCCTGCATACCTCAGGGAATAGATTGCGTAGGCGGCAGAGACAAATCCGATTAAAACGACGAGGAACAATAAGATGCCTGATGAAATCTCTGCCATATTGCTACCTCCATATATTGAGTTTAAATAATTTTGCAAGTGCAATAACAAACCTTTAAAAATATCGCTAATGCCTCAGCCCCATGGTGTTTGAAAAACTGCTGGATCCGGTTTTAAGCCCGCTTCTTGGATTGCCGCCGATTTTAATCATGCTGATTCTTTCGCTTGTTATCTCGCTGATTATTACCCTGATTTACAAATATACAACCAACCAGAGCCTGATGAAACAGCTGAAGGACGAGATAAAGGAATTCCAGAGGCAGATGAAGGAGCTGAAGCATGACCCGTCCAAAATGATGGAGGTGCAGAAGAAGGCGATGCAGACAAACATGAAGTACATGATGCACTCCATGAGGGCAACGCTTTTCACCTTCATACCGATTATCATAATTTTCAGCTGGATGAGCGCAAACCTTGCCTACGAGCCGATAGCGCCTCAAAAGGAGTTTATAGTTACTGCTAATTTTGACGATGTTGCATCGGGGGCAGCCTCCATAAAGGTTCCGGAAGGCCTTACGGTGCTTGGGAATGACACGCAGCAGATTGCAAACAAAAGAGTGAGTTTTGTGCTTAAGGGCGAAGAGGGGAATTATGCTGATGACAAGGCAATCAGGGTTGAATATCACGAGCAGGCAGCGTTCAAGTCGGTAATGGTAACCAACGGTCCAAGGTACGCCCCTGTCGTCGAGGGGTCCAAGTCCGGCAACATAAAGTCAATTGAGATTAACAATGAGGCCGTTAAGGTTCTGAACATATTTGGATGGAGAATCGGATGGCTCGGGACTTACATAATATTCTCGATTGCGTTCTCGCTCGGCTTAAGAAAGCTTTTTAAAATATACTAGATTCGTCCAGAAAATGGTAAGGCCGCAGTTAAGATCAAGGTCGTATAGGAGGGTTTTCAGGAAAACTCCCGGTGGCAGGGTGGCTGTGCACTTTGTAGAGCGCAAGCCTCAACGCGCCAAATGCGGGAATTGCGGCTCTATTCTTCATGGCATCAAGGCAGAAAGGCCTACAAAGATGGCAAACACAAACAAAACTGCCAAGCGCCCGGAAAGGCCGTACGGCGGAGTTTTATGCTCGAGATGCATGAGGGAGCAGATTAAAAAATCAATAATCTCCTAGGCAATATGGCGACAGTTGCCCTGTGGAGCGGAGGTTAAAATGTTTGAAGTCGGAAGGTTATGTGTTAAGGTTGCCGGCAGGGATGCTGGCAAGAAGTGCATTATTGTGGATGTTCTGGATGCGCCTTACGTCTTAGTCGATGGGCAGACAAGAAGAAGGAAGTGCAACACAAGGCACCTTGAGCCTTTGGACAAAGTCCTGAAAATAAAGAAGAACGCCTCGCATGAGGATATCTCAAAAGTTCTTTCTGAGAACGGGATATTAGTCGAGGAGAAGAAGCCAAAGGAGAAGAAGGAAAAGCCGGCCAAAGAGCCTAAGAAGGAAGCAAAAGGGAAGAAAGAAAAGCCAAAAAAGGCGGCTAAGAAGGCTTAACCAGCGCAAACAGGTTGCTTAAATCCATCTCCATTGCAACAACCGGAACTTCGATTCCGAAGTTTTCAAGGACTTTTGGGTGAATCTCCCCGAGGATTGCTATCTTCTTTCCCCTGAACGAGGCGACTGCAACCCTGCCAGCAAGGAATGAATCGTGCTCAGTCTCTGAAATTTCGAAACTAACTCCCAATGCCCTGGCAGTCATGTCAAGAATCTGCCTTATCTCGGTGTAGCCTGCCTTGTGGTGCGCAGAGGCAATTGCAATTTTTTCCGAGTCAGTTATTTCTGAGCCGGCTCTTTCCGTGGCCAAGCCCTGCTCGAATATTTTTTGCGGGTATTCAACGTGCCTGTTTTTTGACAGCACATCCATCAGGATTGGCAGAATCCAGGACCTCACAACGGAGAAGCTTTCGGACATGTATTCCGAAATTTCCACAGTTCCTGAATCTTTTGTATTCATCCTGCTGCAAAGCAGCTCCTTGTTTGACAGTACCGGGCTGAAGACTTCTTGGTATCCCGCTCCTGAAACTATGTCGCGGATTTTGTCGATGAAGGGGATAATATCAAGCTCGCCTCCGGCAGTATAGCCTGTCAACGGCAAAGGCTTGAGATTCATGTAGCCATATCCTATTGCAATATCCTCAATAACGTCAACAGGATGCATTATGTCCCGGCGGTAATCCGGGATGAATGCTTTTCCGTTCTTATAGCCATACCGCATCCTTTCAAGGCACTTTTTCATTTCGGCTTCGCTTAATTCCAAGCCAAGAATTGAATGCACCTGCTTCAAATCAACATTAATTGATTCGTTAAATTCATGGGGGGATTTTATTGTCCTGTCGGGATATTGGATGTCCACAGATAATATCTCGAATCCCCTGAACTGCAATGCAAAGGCAAATATGTTCAATGCCTGCTGGAGCGCCTCCAAATCCGTGCCTGTTGCCTCCACAAATAAATGCTCGTCTCCGATTTCTATCTTACCGCTGAAGTTTGAGTTTATAATCGGCGGAAAGCTGAGAACTTCATTTTTGCTGTCAACCAGAACCGGGTATTTCTTGAAGCCTTCGAGTATGAATGCATAGTCCTTTCCCTTGGGGTGGCTTTCAAGGATTTCGCCTAGGCTCATTTCACGCTTGAATTCGAGAGGGACAAATTTAACAGATTCGGGCTCAACAGCCTTATAATGGACAGGCCATGTTATCTTATCGTAAGAATAAACGCCAATTGCAATCTTTCTTCTTTTCCTGCCAAAGTTGTCGCAAACCTTTTCCTGAAGCTGAATCATCTGCTTTATCAGGTAATCGTCAATCTTATGCCCCTTTGCGACAAAGCCGGCAGCATAGGGGCGGACGCTGCTTACTGATTTATCAACTATAATTTTGTAGTTTCCGCTCCTGGAATTCAGTTTGGGCAATCCCCTTTCAACCTCGAGGATTCCTTTCAAAAAGATTGCGAATCCCTCAACGCTCCATAGATAGGGCAGGTTGGTGTCGCCGAAATCTATCTTTATCTCATCTGTCTCATTGTCATACCCTTCAAAATCCCCTTTGGCAAATGACGCATATTCCTCAATCTGGCTGACTGCAAGCTTTTTTCCGACAAGGTTTTGCAGGTCCTTCAATGAAAAGTTTATGGTTGGCATTTCAGCTGCTCCAGAGTTTCCTGAAGTAATCCCTCGATTTAAGGAGGTCTTTGTCTGATTTGAAGACTTCAAATGTAACTGTTCCTTCATATCCCGATTTCCTGAGCATTGCAATTACGGATTTCCATTTTATTCTGCCTTTGCCCAGAGCAATGTGCTCATCTGCGGTTCCGTGGTTGTCGTGAATGTGAATATGGGCTATGCGGTTGCTGAAATGCGCAATGAACCTTCTTATTTCTTTCATGCCGCCCATTAAGAAGGCGTGGCCAACATCCAGATGGACATTTACTTTCGGGCACCTGCCTATCACATACCCGTAATGCTCGAATAAGTGTTCCGCATTTTCCAGCATGATTGTCATTTTCTTTTTTTGGGCCATTTCGGCAATCGTGTTGAGGGATTCTATGAAGCTGTTCAGCACTGGCATTCCTGATTCTTTGCTTGACAGGACAAACTTGCCGGGAACAAGGAAGTGAAAATTCAGAAGCCTTATCCCAAGAAGATGGGCAGTTTGAATATCCTTTTCCGCCTGAGCAAGCCAGCCATACCTGACACTCTTGTACGGAGAGCTTAAATCATACCACCATGATGTGTGGCCTATCGCAGGATGCCTGAATTTCCTGAGGGATTTGATGATTGCATTCTTCCTTTTTCTTAGGACATCACAATCCGTCGGAGCTTCGATTCCTATTTCCGCATAATCAAATCCTAGTTTATGGGTTTTTTCTATCTCCTTTACAATATCTTCGCCCGGGTTTGTCATTCTTCCAAAAAGCATCAAATCACCTTTGCGTTTCTGAGGAATTTTAAGTCGTGGCTGAATAACTCCCTGATATCATTCAGCCCGAGCCTGAACATTGCAAGCCTGTCAATTCCAATTCCCCATGCGATAACTGGCTTGTCGATTCCCAGAGGCTTAAGCATTTCTGGGCGGAAAATTCCAGAGCCGCCAAGCTCTATCCAGCCCAACTGAGGGTGCTTTGCATGCAGTTCCGCGCTTGGCTCGGTGAATGGAAAATATGCAGGAGTAATCTTTACCTCCTCTGTGTGGCAGAATTCCTCAGCGAGAGTTTTTAGCAACCCCATAAGGTGCCTGAAGTTGAGGTTTTCATCAATTACAAAACCCTCTATCTGGTTGAAGTCTGCAAGGTGGGTTGCGTCTATAACATCATGCCTGAAGCACCTTGCTATTGCGAAGTACTTTCCCGGGATTTTCAGCTCTTTTGATGCAAGAAGCCTTGCGGAGCACGCTGTTGTCTGTGTTCTTAGAAGATGGCGGTGGGTTCTTTTCACATCAAACTCATATCGCCACCCTTTACTGCCAGTTCCGAAGCCATTTTCGTGGGCCTGCTTTACCCTTTCAACCAGTTTTTCATCAAGCTTCCCATACTGCGGCTCTTTTATATAATAGGCATCGTGGATGTCCCTTGCCGAATGGAACTGCGGCATATATAAAGCGTCCATGTTCCAGAAATCAGTTTCCACTATCGGGCCCGTAATTTCCCTGAAGCCCAATGAAACGAATTTTCTTCTTACTTCGTCGAGGAAGATTCTGTAATGCTGCTTTTTTCCTGCGTAGACTGCAGGAACGTTTATTTTAACGTCGTATCTTCTGAATTTCCTGTCTTTCCACTCTCCCGATAAAAGCATTTCGTGGGTTAATCTGTCTTCGAATTTTTCAGCCACTTTTGCCTTTTGGACTGCCTTTCTTCCCAAGTCCGTAAGCTCTGCGGATTTTATTTTTGCGGTTGCCGCAATGACTATATCTTTTCTCTTCCTGAGATTTGCAAGCGCAAACTTTTCTTCCTCCCTAAGCTCAGAAATGCTTAAAGGAAATTTTTTCCTGAGAAAATCTTCCTCAAAAAATCCCTTTGCAAGAAGCTTTTTTCCCTGCTCGGTTATGGAGGCGGTTGTTTTGCCCTTTTCGCTTTTTACATTGATTGCTGCCTTTCCCTTTAACGCCCCCAAGCTCGCTCCAATTTCTTCTTTTTCGAGCCCGGCTGTTTTGGCAACCTGGTCCAAATCCAGAGGCTTATCCTCAATTGCCTCAAGAAATCTTCGCTCAGGCAGGCCTTTTTTTGCGTAAAGGATTCCATTCTTTCCCAGATTTGCAATCTCAGAAATCTTTTCTTTCAGTGTGACAAGGTTTTTGTTCTCGAGCCACTGGAAGGCGCGCATTACTTCAACTTCCTGAAGCCCTGTTTCGCCTGCAACTTCCTGCACGGTCTTTTCTTTGGTTAGGGCCGGAAATACCTTTCTCTCCAGAGGATGAAAACTTTCAACTATTCTGTCAATGTCCATAACAGGATAGTTTTTGCAATGTTTTTAAAAGTATGGAAAATAGTTAAGCAATCGAAAGGTTTATTAAATCAGGCAAGGAATCTAATGAATGGTTGTAGGCCACATAGTAGGGTTGGTTTTTCTGCCTGTAAGCATACTATTGTTCCTCAACGCATTTGGGGTTACAAGCCTCACTTCAGTTTTGGGGATTGACATGCTGCTCATTGGCGCAATAGGCATAATCTTTACGGAGGCTGGAGACGTGATTGATGCGCACGTTAAGAAAGAATCCATAGCAGGGACATGGGTTGCATGCTTATTGCTCTCTTTGCCAACTGTTATCTATTTCATCTCAATATTTGCAGCCCTTCCGCAGGTTCTTGTAGGTTCTCTTGCATTAATAATCCCCAGCTTCCTCTTTGTGGAGGGGCTGTCTGGGTTTGCGTGGTAAAATGGCAAGTGACAATTGTCCACATTTTAAAATCAGTTATGCTATTTGTGGACAATATATAATTTCACATCTCCTCCAATCTTTTAATGCGCTCATCAATCGGCGGGTGTGTTGAGAATAAGTTTGTGATGATTCCGGTCTTTTTCCTGAACGGCGTTGAGATGAATAAATGGGCAGTTGCCTTGTTTGCCTTGTCAACTAAGGGGTCTGGGTCTTTTGAGATTTTCTTCAATGCGCCTGCCAGTCCCGGAGGATATCTTGTGAGAATTGCCCCGTGTGCGTCTGCCAAAAACTCACGCTTTCTGCTGATTGCAAGCTTTATGAGATTTCCGATTATCGGGGCCAATATTGCAAGAACTACTGCAAACAGGATAATTATTATCCCCAGGTTGCCTTTGCCGCGCCTGTCTCCATGGCCGCCGTACCAGAAGGAGCGCAGGAGGAAGTCGCTGAGCAGAACTATGATTCCTACCAATATCACGGTGAGCATCATGAACCTTACGTCATAGTTCTTTATGTGGGACATCTCATGGGCAATAACCCCTTCCAATTCCTGCCTGTTAAGCTTTTTCAGAAGGCCTGTTGTAACTGTAATCGAGGCGTTTTTTGGGTCTCTGCCTGTTGCAAATGCGTTTAATGCAGAATCGTCAATCACATACGCTTTTGGCTTTGGGATTCCTGCTGCAATCGAAAGCCCCTCAATAGTGTGGAAGAGATAGGGAAATTCCCTTTTTGTTACTTCCCTTGCGCCCGACATCGAAAGAATCATTCTGTCTCCGGAATAATAGCCGATAAGGGAATATATTATTGAGAACAAAACAGCAATGATTAGCCCGAAGTAGAGATTTCCATAGGCAACCCCAATCACAGCGCCAAGAAAGCCAATAATCAAGATAAATAAAGAGGCAAGTAAAACGGATTTGAATTTATTGTTCCTTACCTCATTGAATGCAATTCTCATCTAAAACTTCACTTTTACCTGCTTTCTTTCTTCCTTTGCGGCCTCGAACATCAGCTCATCTGTGAACTTGAACCATTTTGCAAACAGCGTGTTCGGGAAAACCTTTATCTTTGTGTTGTACTCCATCACGATGTCGTTGTAGTGCTGCCTTGCATAGGAAATCTTGTTTTCAGTTCCGGCAAGCTCTTCCTGCAGCTGCAAAAAGTTCTCATTTGCCTTCAGCTGGGGGTAGTTTTCCGAGACTGCAAACAGCGTCTTTAGCGTATCTGAAATCATGTTTGAGGCAGACGCCTTTTCCTTCATTGTTTTTGCAGAAAGCATTGCGGACCTTGCCTTTGTTGTGGTCTCAAGAACCCTCTTCTCGTGCTTCATGTATCCTTTTACAGTCTCAACAAGGTTTGGAATTAAGTCATTTCTCCTTTTGAGCTGGACGTCTATCTGCGCAAGTGCATTTTTAACCTGAAGCTTCAACCTAATAATGCTGTTGTACAGAATTATGACTAACACAACAAGCACGGCAATAATTATCCCAATAACTGTCCATGATACCATATTTTGCACCCCCTATCTTTGCTCTGAAGTTGGTTTTTGAGTATAAATATGTTTGCCTTGTTATGTTTCGTTTTCGTCAATTTCTTCCATAATCTGCTCAGTGGTTTTTCTCTTTGACTTGTATTTTCCCCATAGCCACTTCAAATCGTCTGATTTCTTGACTTCCATCTTTAATCACACCATTGCCGGCTTAATCTCCCTCACCGACTTATGATAAAAGAACCCGATGACTATGAATGTTATGACTGGGGTAACCCAGCTTGGGATGTGGAAGCCAAAGCTGTCGAGAAGCATTATAGTTCCCAGAATAAGTATAGAATACATAGCTCCATTCTTCAGGTAGCGGTATTTTTTGAATTTCTCGATGTTGCTTACTGTTATCTGCCTTACCACAACTGCCCCGAGTCCGTTTCCAAGTATTATCAGCGGAACTGACAATGTAAATGCAAATGCGCCTATAACTCCGTCGATTGAGAATGTGGAATCAATAACCTCAAGATAGAAAATCTTGCTTATGTCTGTCATTTTCACATCTTTTCCCATTAGCTTCTTTTCACTTTCTTCTGCGTTCTGCTTGAAGCCGTGGACGATGAAGAATGCCGAGGAACCGATGACAGCGCCAAGTGCAAGCAGTGGGTCTTTGTCCAGAGCCAGCCAAACAAGCAACGTCAGAAGGACAGATACAACTGCGAAGAACCAGACGCCCATGGAGTGGAAAAATCTCTCTCCGTACAGGCCATAGTTTTTTGGCTCCATGAAAATCCAGTGGAAGAAGAGGAAAACCATGAATGTGCCTCCGGCGATTAAAAGCAGGGATTTAGACGCCTCAACAGCTTCGAGTACGCGCGGGTCGGAACTGAAGGTAGCTGTTAACGCCTCAATTGGGCCCAAACCAGGTGTTGTCAGCCAGACTAAAAGCCACGGAAGCAGGCCGCGAACAAGGAAAACGGCAATAAATATCCCCCAGATTAAAAACCATCTTCGGGCTTTCTTTCCCATAGTTGAAAGAACTTCCGCATTGATGATGGCGTTGTCTATGCCGGAGATTGTTTCGAAAAGGCATAATCCCAATATGGTGAGTATTATTGTCCAACCGTCCATTTCAAAAGAATACTATTGCGGCTTATTTAAATGTTCACTTTCAATATTTGTGTGCCTCTGCGCTTTCAGGAGGCTGTTGATGTCCCAGATAAGGTCGTCTTCCTTATGCACCCCCTTCTTTTCCTCCTTTTCTGCAAGCTTTGTAAGCTCTGAGATTTTCTTGTTCAGAATCTGGTGAATGCCTTTTGTGTAGTCTTCAAGCAAAACAGAAACATGCTGCTCGTTCAGGTAAGTCGGGCATATGACATAGTCTGCAGACTCTCTATAAAGCGCCATCGATTCCTTAAGATTTTTTGCTGTGACTATTGCAATTGCCTTTGGATTTGCTTTTTTCAAGTGCCTTATAATCATCTTGTTTTCGTACGAGTCTATGAGGCTTGATATCACCAGCTCGACCTTTTCAAAGTCTATTGCCTTGAAAAATTCCGGATTTGCAGCCGAGTTGTAAATGAATTTTCTCCCTTCCCTCCTGAGCTTGTCCATGGTTTCGGGGTCGTTCTCGATTATGGCTATTTTCTTCCCGAGGCCTTCTATTTTCTCGTACAATTCCCTGCCAATGTCGTGATAGCCGAAAAATATTATGTTGTAGTCAAATGCAGCCGGCTGCTCAACCTTTTTCTCTGCCGCAGAGAAGTACTCGTTATACCTCTGAAGGATGTGCTGGCAATATATGAAAATCTTTTTATCGTATTTTATAAAGTATGAGGAGGCTATCATTGTGAATATGACTGAGATTATTGAAATCAAACTCATCCTCTGGTCTATTGCCCCGGTCGCAAGGCCGCCGAGCATTATGATGATTCCGAATTCTGAAATCTGGCCGAGCTGAAGGCCCGAAACGAATGATGTTTTCATGTCATAGCCGCGTAGGCGAAGGGTTGCGTAAATTACCAGCGGCTTGAGGGTCAATGAGAGCAGGGAGAGCAGGGCGACAAAAATTATGTGGCTGATGCTTATGTCGAGATGTATCTGAATGCCGAGGCTGACAAAGAAAAGCATGTTGAAGAATACAATTAATGGCCTTAACCTGCTTGAGATGTCGTGCTTGTAGATGGTGTTTGCAAGCGTAATTCCGCCGATAAACGCGCCTATTGTTGTTGGATATCCAAGAAAGGGGGCGATGTAGACGAACAGGAAGCAGATTCCAAGGCTCAAGACAAAGAGAAGCTCCGGATATTTGCTAGAGAATTTCAGGACATGGTTCAATGCAAACCTTGCAAGAACATACGCAATTAAGATGAGAACGACTCCCTGGAGCGGAATAAACAGGAACTTTGAGAAAGAGGGCTCTTTTGCAATGCCCAAAATTGTGATTGTAACAATTGCAAAAATATCCTGGATGATGAGGGTTGAAAGGACAATCTTGCCGTGCAATGTTGATGTTTCGTGCTTGTCTTCAAGCCATTTTGCAACAAACAATGTGCTTGAGAACATGAAGAGGATTGCAAGGTAAACCCTTTCTATGTTTGAGAATCCGAAAGGGATGGCGAAGAGGTAGGCAAGCGCGAAGAAGATTGCAGACTGGTAAATGGTTGTGAGGAAGATGTCCTTTCCTATGAATTTCAGGCTTTTTAAGTCAAATTCCAGGCCCATAAGGAAAAGCATGAAGATTATGCCAAGCTCTGAAAGGATGATTATCTGCTCCGTGTCGAAGCCCTCTTTTATAAAGAGGAAGGAAAAGGAGAATCCCGCAATGACATAGGCGATTATAATTGGCTGCCTCAGGAACTTTACAATCAGGGATAATCCTACAATGACAAGGAACAATATTGCAAATTCCTGTATAAATGATATCATTTAAGCCTCTTTTTAGCTGATGGCAGTAATCTTCAGTATTTAAACTTATTTTTTTG
>DATDYF010000020.1:0-20425 GCA_035289105.1 Candidatus Nanoarchaeia archaeon | reverse complement strand
ACGCATCTCGGGTTTTTTATTTTAATGCCGGGAATCTTTAACTTTGCAACAGCAAAGCTCATAGCCATGCGGTGGTCATCGTATGTTTCAATAGCTGCGCCGTGATATTTTCCCGGGGTAATCTCTATTCCATCTTCAAATTCTTTCACCTTTGCCCCAATCCTTCTCAGCTCGATTGCAAGCGCCTTTATCCTGTCGGTTTCCTTGATTCTAAGGTTCGGAACATTTCTGATTCTAGTAGGGCCTTTTGCAAACAAAGCAACAACTGCAAGCGTCTGCACAACATCGGGCATTGCGTTCATGTCGATGTCGATTCCTTTCAATTCCCGGCCTTCTGCCTCGATCCAGTCTTTTCGGTAAGTAATTTTGCAGCCCATTTTTTCCAGAACGGAAGCAAACTTAATGTCGCCCTGCTTTGAGTTGGGATTAATATTTGCAACCCTTACCCCCTTGCCCGAAACTGCCCCTGCTGCAAGAAAGTAGGAGGCGTTAGAGGCATCCCCCTCGATAAAGTACTCTCTTGGCCTGTATTCCTGGCTGCCCTTTACAATGAATCTCTTGTAATTGTCATTTACGACCTTAACGCCAAAGTCTTTCATGATGTCAATTGTAACATCAATGTAGGGCTTTGAAGCCAAATCCCCGGCAACCACAATCTCAACGCCGCGCTGTGCATATGGCGCGCACATTAAAATCGAGGTAAAATACTGGCTGCTTTTTTCGCCATTCATGCTGCATTTTCCGCCCTCAAGCCGTCCTTCAATTATAACAGGCGGACAGCCGTTTCCCTTTTTTGAATAGGCATTTACTCCCAGCTGAAACAGCCCGTCAAGCAAATCCTGAATGGGCCTTTCCTGCATTCTTTTGCTTCCAGTTATTGTGACCTTTCCTTCTGCAAGAGAAGAGAATGTTGCAAGAAAACGCATGGTTGTTCCGGCATTCCCGACGTTAATAACCTTTTTTGGAGCATGAAAATGCCCGCCGTTAACTATAAGAGAATCTTCTTTCTCCTCTATCCTTAAGCCAAACTGCTTCAATGCCCTAATCATATAAATGGTGTCATCGCTCATGAGAACCCTGCGCAGCACCGTAATTCCGTCTGCAAGCGCAGCAATAAGCAAAGCTCGGTTGGTGTAGCTTTTCGAGCCGGGAATTTCAACTGTTTTCATTTGAGGCTTTTAAGGGCGATTTTTTCCATCAGCTTTTTCGGCGCTTTTTTCCTGGTCCACAACTCAAACTGCGCAATTCCCTGGTTGATGAACATCTCAACGCCCGGAACAATTTTGCAGCCCTTCTTCTCGGCTTCCCTGAGCAGCCTTGTTTTCAGGGGATTGTAGACGGCATCAAAAACAACCATTCCTTTTTTAATCAGGGAAATGTCAAAAGGAGCCTCATTCACATTCGGGTGCATTCCTGCCGGGGAGGCGTTGATAAGTATGTCTTCGTCAATATCGGAGATGTCTTCGGGAAACATTTTTTCGCAATCTGCATCCTTTGCAAGAGAATCACGCTTTTTCTTGTCGGTATCAACAACGGTAAGCGCGCCGCCTTTTTTCTTTATTCCGAATGCAATTGCGCGCCCTGCGCCGCCGCAGCCAAAAAGCAGGACGTCCTTTCCCTCTATGCCTGTTCTTTTTTCAATGGCAGTCACAGCACCAATCCAGTCTGTGTTATAGCCGATGGTTTTTCCGTTTTCAACAGCAACCGTGTTGACCGCCCCAATCTTTTTTGCAGTCTCCTCAACCTCGTCCAGATACTTCATTATTTCCTGCTTGTGGGGCATGGTAACGCTGAGTCCCGAGTAGAACCCGGAAAAATCTTTCATGAAGCCCTTAACATCCTCAACAAGGAAATTTACATAGGCATTATTCAGCTTTAATGACTTGAAAGCAGCATTATGAATCAAATAGCCCTTGCTTTTGGCAACAGGATTCCCGACGAGGCCATATATATTTGTGTCTTTGTTTAATTTGTTTATCCTAAACACGTTCCTCATAATATTTGCGTCAATCTGTCCGGGAGCAGTGCCTTCCTCTTCCTTTGCGAATGTCAAAAATGCGCCAAATTTCATGCAAAGAATCCTGCTTATCTCTCCCTTCTCGCCCATGCAGAAGGAAACAAGCTTTTTCCCATCCTGCCTTGCCTGCTCAAGAAGCCTGAATGCGATTAGGTTGTCTGAAATGGAATTTGCAGTTCCAACTATTTTCAGCAGGTCTCCTTTACTTTTCATTTCATTGTATTTCTTTTCCAGGTCAGACGAGACGGAAAAATTGTGATAGGAAACGATGATTTTTGCCCTTCCCCTTTTTGACAATGACGGGTAGGAGCTGTTTTCTATATCAACATAATCAGCGCCGCATTCAATGGCATCCTCGAGAACTTTTATCCTGTCGCTTTCGCCCCCCTTAAACTCCCCGCCTTCCTCTTTTTTCCGGTTTGTCACAATTATTGGCTTTTTGCAGGAGGAAATTATTTTTTTGAGATTGAATCCTGATGATTTATCTGCCCTGAACTCTATAATGTCTGCAGAGGATTTTCTTATTTTTCCTATAATCTCTTTATCGCCATTTCCAAAAACAGGGACGCATATCATTTGCATTCCTCGATTGCCTTGCGTATGGTGGATTTCGGCACTTTAATCCTGTATGTACCCTTTAATCGCAATGTTTTTCCAATTCTCTCGGGAAGCGTAAACACAATATCCTCTCCAAAGGATTTCTTGTCCTTGTGCAATTCGCCAATAACAGCGGCAGGGTTGAGGTTTCGCGGGAATAAACAGGGAAGCCCGGATTTGACAAGGAGTTTTTTCTGCCTTTCGACCTCACTGGAAGGCATGAATCCCATTTCATTGGAAATATGCGCGGCAACATTCATTCCAATTGCAACCGCTTCGCCATGGTTGAATTCCCTGTAATTTGTAATTGCCTCGATTGCATGGCCTATTGTATGGCCGTAGTTTGCAACAACCCTCAAATCCCGCTCCAGCTCATCTTTCTCCACAATAGAGCATTTGATTTTGCAGTCTCCTTTAATGACTTTGGCAAGCGCATCTTTGTCCTTTTTGATAAGCTTTTCAATGTTTTTCTCAATAAAAGAAAATAAGTTCTTGTCAGCGACCACTGCATACTTTATCACTTCCGCAAGGCCACAGCCCATCTGCTTTTTGGGCAATGATTCCAGAAATTTTATGTCGATGTAAACTGCCTTTGGCTGGTAAAATGAACCAGCTGCATTCTTTAAGCACTTTAAATCAACTCCAACCTTTCCGCCAATGCTGCTGTCAACCATGGCAAGCAAAGAGGTAGGAACCTGAACATAATTTATGCCCCTCATGTAGGTTGCTGCAACAAAGCCAGCCATATCGCCAGCAACTCCGCCTCCAAGAGCAATAATTGCGGATTTTCTATCGAGCCCGAATTTGCAGGCGCTTTCCATAAGCCCTGAATATGTTTTGAGATTTTTGTTTTTCTCCCCCTCGGGAAATAGAAGAATGTCAGTCTTCAATCCTATTTTCCGCATGTAACTAACCAGTTTCGGCCCAAACAGTTTTCCGGTTGTTGAATCGGATATAACCAGGTATTTATTGCCGATACTTTTCTTCTTTAAGTCAGAACATATAAACTTGGCAATGTTAAAGCCTATGTAAATCGGGTAAGAATTGTCAATCCTCTTTTTCAGGCTTATTCTTACAATCTCCATTATATTGTTCTTCCGGCTGCCTTTGCGAACGGCTTCAAATCCTTCATAAGCTTGGCAAAGGCTTTTGGCGTTAAGCTTTGGTCGCCATCCGAAACCGCCTCTACAGGATTCGGGTGCACTTCGATTATCAGGCCGTCCGCGCCGCAGGCAACAGCAGCCCTGGCCATTGGGTTGACCAGTTCCCATTTTCCTGTGCCATGCGACGGGTCAACAATTACCGGCAAATGAGTCAGTTTCTTCAGTACGGGCACGATATTCAGGTCAAGTGTGTTTCTGGAGTGGTCGCAAAAAGTCCTTATTCCGCGCTCGCATAAAATGACATTGTGATTGCCTTCCGCCATTATGTATTCCGCGCTCATCAGCAATTCCAGCAATGTCGCAGACAGGCCTCTCTTAAGCAAAACCGGAATTTTTGTCCTGCCGACAAGCTTGAGCAGCTTGAAGTTCTGCATGTTTCTTGCCCCAATCTGGAATATGTCAGTGTATTCCCCAATAAGCTCGACATCAGTTGGGCTCATAACTTCGGTAACTATCTTAAGCCCTGTTTGTTTTCTTGCCTCTGCGAGCAGCTTCAAGCCTTCTTCCTCCATGCCCTGGAAAGCATACGGCGATGTTCTCGGCTTGAAAGCACCCCCGCGCAATATCTGGGCTCCGGATGCCTTGACCGCTTTTGCCGTAGTAAAAAGCTGTTCCCTGCTTTCGACGGAGCATGGCCCGGCCATAACAACAAGCTTTTTCCCCCCAATCTTGACTCCGCCAACGGTGACGATGGTGTCTTCATTCTTGAATTCCCTGCTTACAAGCTTGTAGGGCTTTAGAATCGGCATTACCTTTTCGACGCAGCCCATTGCCATAACCTGCTCCTGATTGAAGAGCCTTTCGTCGCCCACGGCGCCTATGATGGTTCTCTGCTCGCCCTTTGAAACATGGGGCGCCATTCCAAACTTCTTTATTTTATCGCACACTGCCTTGATGTCCTTTTCAGATGTTTTTGGTTTTAGTACAATTATCATTTTTTCACCTTCTTCGCATCCTCCATGAATTTTTGCAAACCTGCATCTGTGAGGGAATGCCTGAACATGCTTTCAATGACATTTGTCGGGCAGGTGCATATGTCTGCGCCAATTTTTGCCGCGACTTTCACGTGAATTGGGGTTCTCACGCTTGCGACTAATACTTGGGTCTTGAAGCGGTAATTTTTGTATATCTCGACAATCTCTTCTACAAGGTCCAATCCCGTTTGGCCTATGTCGTCTAACCTGCCAATAAAGGGACTGACGAAATACGCGCCGCATTTTGCCGCAAGGATTGCCTGATTAGCGGAAAAAACCAGAGTCACATTAACTTTCACTCCTTTTTTTGTCAATTCCTTGCAAGCCTTTAGGCCTTCTGCCGTGCATGGGACTTTTACGACAATGTTTTTGTGAATCTTTGAAAGCTCAATGCCCTGCTTAACCATCTCATCTGCCGTAAGTGTTGTCACTTCCGCGCTGATTGGGCCGTCAACAATGCCGGCAATCTCTTTTATAACCTCATCAAACTTCCTGCCGGACTTCATGACTAATGTGGGATTGGTTGTAACGCCATCCAGAATAAAGGCGTATTTTTTAATGTCACCCACTTCAGCGGTATCGATAAACAGTTTCATTTTGGCCTCCTTTTGATTGCTGATTTGACAGCCTTGATTATGTGCTTATGCGTTAATCCATATTTTTCATAAAGCTCTTCCGGAGTTCCGGATTCTCCGAAAGTGTCTTTAACTCCTACCATCTCCATTGCTGCAGGATAATTCTTGCACAAAACTTCTGCAATTGCGCTTCCCAGCCCGCCAATTATGTTGTGGTCTTCAGCGCTTACAACGGCTTTTGTTTCTTTTGCAAGCTTTATGACCAGGCTTTCGTCTATTGGTTTTATTGTATGTATGTTGACTACATAAATATTTATGCCTTCTTTCTGCAACTCTTCGGCGGCTTTCAGAGATTCATGGACCAACGGCCCTGTTGCGAATACAACAGCATCTTTTCCTTTCTTCAAAACGACACCTTTTCCAAGCTCGAATTTATAGTTTTCATCGAATATCACCGGAACCTTTGCCCTCGTGGTGCGCATGTAACTTGGGCCCTTGTAGGATGCTAAAAATTCGACTGCCTTTTCAGTTTCAACAGCATCTGCCGGGCTTATTACTGCAACATTGGGCAGTGAGCGGTAAACTGAAAAATCCTCTATGCACTGGGCGCTGCTTCCATCTTCGCCTGTTTTAAATCCTGCGTGGCTTCCGCACAGCTTTACATTGAGGTTTGGCCTTGCAACAGTGTTCCTGAAATGCTCAAATCCGCGCTCAGAGAATATTGCAAAGCTTGATGCGAAAACTGTCTTTCCTGAAGCTGCCAATCCTGCCGCAATTGACATCATGTTCTGCTCTGCAATTCCAACATTGAAGAATCTCTCAGGAAAAGCCTTTCCAAACTCTATGCTTTTTGTGGAGTCAGATAAATCTGCGTCTAAGGCAACAATGTTTGGATTCTTTCCTACTTTAAGCAGGCCTGTTCCATATCCATCTCTTGTTGCAATCTCAGGCATTCAATTCCCCCATTGCTTTTTTGTATTCCTCATCATTCGGGGCTTTTCCGTGGAATTTCTCGTTGAGCTCCATGAATGAAACGCCTTTCCCTTTTATGGTGTTTGCAATTATTATTGAGGGCCTTCCATCGTCTTTTACTGCGCTGTCAAGCGCTGAGACTATATCTTTCATATTGTGGCCGTTTATTGCAATGGTTCTCCAGCCAAATGCCTTCCATTTTGCTTCAATCGGCTCCAGATTCATGATGTCTTTTACCTTTCCAGTCTGCTGGACCTTATTTGAGTCCATAATTGCTATTAAATTTTTCAGCTTGAATTGAGCTGCAGCCATTGCTCCTTCCCAGACTGCGCCTTCCTCGCATTCTCCGTCTCCAATCATGCAGTAAACCTTGTAATTCTTTTTGTCCAATCTTCCTGCCAATGCAATTCCAATTGCAAAACCCAATCCCTGCCCCAATGAGCCCGCGGAAAATTCAACTCCTGGAGTCCACTTTCTGTCAGCATGGCCCTGAAGCATTCCTCCAAGCTTTCTGAATTTTTTGAATTCTCCCTTTGAAAAATATCCGTGGTCTGCCAAAACAGCGTATAATGCTGGGCATGCATGTCCCTTGCTGTAAACAAACCTGTCGCGGTCAGGCCAGTCAGGCTTTTTTGGGTTGAATTTTAGCTTGTAGCCGTATAATGCGGTAATAATGTCAATAGCAGAAAGGCTTCCTCCCGGATGGCCGGACTGTGCATCATAAACCATCTGGATGATTTCCTTTCTATGCTGTTTTGCCTTGCTTTCAAGCTTTTGGATGATGTCCATTTTGACCATTTGCCCTGCAGCCCTTTTTATTTCTTGCCTATAATAAAGCGCATTCTATCATGGCATTTATCCGAGTCCCTGCTTAAGGGGACTTATCCATAGTAGAAAAAGGCGCTCCAAACTCCAAACAACTTGTTAACCGTCATTAGCTGATAGAGAATAGCCCGAAATATTTAAAGGTTTTGAGAGGTTTCGGAAATCTTCCGGAATTTGTTGGGAAAAGTTTTTTAATCTGCTTGATTTCAATCCACCAGATAGGAAGGTTTATATATTAATTATACATATAATTAACTTATGATTAAGTCCGAGACAAGATTAAAGGCCTGGGGGAATTCGGTAGGGGTAATCCTCCCGAAAGATGCGCTGAAGGAAGAGAATTTGTCCGTAAATGACGAGGTAGAGGTTGTGGTGACTAAAAAATCAAATCCATTGAAAGAGACTTTTGGAATGCTAAGGGGATTAAAGGCAAAAACCAGAAAGTCTACAGATGAAATGTTAAAGGAGATAGACAAAGATCTAAAGAGCAGGTTGGAATGAAATATTTTCTGGACACTTATGCGCTGATTGAGATTGCAGAGGGCAATCAGGCCTATCAAAAATTCCTGGAAAGCGATGTAGTTACGCTAAAAGAGAACCTGGCAGAATTGTTCTACTTTTTGCTGAAAAAATACGATGAAAAGGCGGCAGATTTCTTTCTTGAGAAATTTTCCAGAATCACGGCAGAATTGCCGATTTCAGTTATCCCGAAGGCGATGATTTTCCGGTACAACCACAAAAAAACCTCTTTTTCATACATAGACTGCTTTGGATATGTCTATGCTCTTGAAGATAAAAGGTTCTTTTTAACCGGCGATAGGGCATTTAAAGGCATGGAGAATGTGGAGTTGGTAAGATAAATATTTCCCTCATTACAAGCCAGAGGAAATCATTTAACGCTTTTAGACAGCTCCTTGAATACCTTTTCACGTATGTTCTCCAGCTCCCTTTCCGAAGTTTTCTTTTTTGAAGCGCCTTTGAGATGAGAAAGCTGAATCATCGCATCTTTGAGTTTTGCCTCTTCCAGCTTTTCCCTAAGGGCATTCCTGATAAATTCTGTCCTGTTTTGGTATCTATTCGCTTTGACGGCTTGGTCTATCTCTTTCAGGAAAACACCGTCAAGCTTCAAAGTAATCATTTCTGTGGCCATATAGCTATAGTATATACTTTGAATATATAAATGTTGCGTTAAGGAAACCGGAAATCTTCCGGATTTTATTGAGAAGGTTTTTATAGGGGGATATACTTGTAGATACACCATGAACTGCCCGATATGCAATAAAGGAACTATGAAAATGAAGAAAGAGGTTATGGAGCAGGATGGCGTAGAGTTTGAGGCGTTTCAGTGCAATGAGTGTGGCGAGGAAATTGTAACAATGAACCACCTGAAAGCGCTGGCTGGCAAGTACAGAAAGCTAAGAAAGGCAAAGGAAGTTGTATTTTCAAAGTGGGGCAACAGCCTTGCAGTCAGAATTCCCAGCGAGATTGCCGAGGCGTACCATATCTCAGAGGGCAAGCACGGAATATTAACAAAAGAAAAGGAAGGGATTAGGATTATCCCTGCGTAAATCAAATCAATAAAGAGAAAATTAAAAAGCTACTTCTTCATAGGCCTCATGTCCTTCCACGACAGGTCGAATAAGCTTTGCAGCGCGCCTGCAAAGAAGGGGGTGTTTACCCATATGCCTACATCGTATGTCGGATGGACGCTGGTGTCATCCATAATCATAAACACAATCTCCTTGCCGTCAACAATGCAGAATCTTGCCTTTGAGTTTGTGTGCCTCACCTCTGCGATGCCAGAAAGCTCCTGAGCTGCGGATGCATTCTCTTTTGTAAGCGGCGCAGCAATTCGGATTTTTACTCCGCGCTTCTTCAGCTTTTCAAGAACCGGCTTCAATCCCTCAACCTTTCTCATCAATCCCTGCTCCGTTGTCATCAAGGTAACGCTGTTTTCCGCGTTTTTCATGATAAGCTCCAGGTGGTTGTAAAGGTTGTGGCGGCCAGTTAAAGAACCCGACAAATCAGAAGGCTCAACAAGCTCTATCCCCTGGGTATGCAGAGTGTTAAGCTCGTTAATGACATCTGTGCTTTTGAGCTCCTCCAATCTTGAAACCTTTTCCTTTGCATCTTCATGAACATTCTTCTTTACCCTGTCGACAACCTCGTGAGGCGCGACTGCGATGTATTTAATGGGCTTGCCAAGCTTCATTATAACAAAACCCTTTTTCTCAAGTGTCTCAAGAACATCATAAGAACGAGACCTTGGAACATTTGCGATGTCAGAAAGCTCGCCTGCGGTAGAAACGCCTCTAGACAGCAATGCCGTCCAAATCTTCACTTCGTACAGGTTTAAACCAAAATACCTTCTCAGCTTTGCCAAAAACTCCTCTTTTACAATCATCTTAAACCCCCCTTTTATTTTATATTCGGCAATGAAAAGCTAAAGAGCTCCTACTCCACCCCCCAAGCCCCATTACCACATGGTAATAATATGTTTTTACTTCAAAATGATACACTACCAGAGTGCTGTTATATAACTAGTATTTAAACTTTTCCAGAAAAGCAATAGCACTTTGTGTTAGTTGCAAGTGGTGCATTTAAAAAAATATGTGTCCTGCAAACAAGATTTTCCGTATGATAAACCTCTACTAAGCCCTGTTCAGGTGCCTTGCTTCAGGTATCTTTGACTTAATGATGTTGAGCGTCGAATCAGCACCTTTCTCAAGGCGCTTCATTGCTTCATTCCACTCTCCAGCATTCTTTATCGAAGGGGATATAACGTAGACAAGAGCCAGAGCAATCGTCAAAGGGTCGGAAACTGCTTTAACAATTAACTTTTTGCCTTCAATCTCATCAAAAACACCATCACTTGGGCAGTAGGAGGCCGTAACCTCCACATCTCCATTTTGCTGGCGGTATGGGAACACTATATTGTCAAGGCAGTATGGTACAACATTTTCGTCAATTTCCTGCGTCTTTGAAAGAATCCCGTTCATGTCTTTGTCCCAACCAAGATTCATGATTTTCGAGAGAACCATGGCATACCATCTCGGATTGTGTTTTTCTATGGCGTATGTTTCCCTATTTTGCTGGCGTACATCGTAAATTGCAGTGACCTTCCTGTTTGCAAGGGGGCGCTGGGCGATTGATACAGCATACCATAACGCAAGGGTCTGGTCCTTTACGCCCTTAACTCCCTGATAACATTCTCCATTAAACCCAAGATGCTCCACTATCAGCGAATTATGAGACGGCCTTGCGGAAAGCCCCATTTCCCGCTCTATCTTTTGCTGCTCTGGGCTTTTATAGAAATGCAATGGAGAATTGCTTACTTCCCAGCCGGTAATTTGCGCCATTTTTAGTGTGGAATGCAGGCTTCATTAAAAATTTTGTGCATGCTCACCCCTTAAGGTACCTTTGCTTTATATAACCAACAAACGGCTTTATCTGATTTTGCCTTTTGACCCTGAATTTTTCAACATAGGCCATAGGGGCGGTTATGGGCTGCATATCCCGAATAAGGACTAGGAACTTTCCTTCCTAAAATTGGGAATAAAAGCACCAAAAAACTGTTTATGTGAACTTGATCGGCTTATCTAAGGTTCTGACCAAACGGCCTGGGTTGCTGGAATGTTCCATCTCCATTTCCTGGCGCAATAAAAACATCTCCACTAACGATTTCAAAAGCTGGAACATAGCCTTCTACAAAAATAATGTCTAGTATCTTGTCGTTATCCCCATCTGCTACTCCGATATCAACCAAGAAATTCTTTCTGCTCATAACTTTATGGGGCTCTGAATAGGTTCCATCCGGATTGCCCAATAGAACTAAGACATCGTGGCACACATTACGGTAACTGCCATTCACACACGATAACCTGTCCTGCCTTTGGTCGTTATTAAAATCGGCCGAAAGGTTGGGTCTTGGTGCTGATTCACTGCAGCCAGCAAGAATTGCGCACAGGCCGCCTACTTGCATCATCCTTTTGCCAAACCCAACAACACTGTCGTACAATTGCATTGGTATAGGGAATCTACTTTAGGTTATAAATGTTACGAGAAAGTTTTGTGCATGCTCATCAGTTACTTCCGTATATCATCCCCTCTCGGGTCATCAGGTGTTCACTAAGTCATTGCATTGTGCACTATCTGAATGCTTGCCGCATAGTTTATAAGAATTACGAAGAATTCAGATGATATCTTCCTCAGCAATCACCATGAAGTCGCCAACTGCGACAACAGAGCTGTAAGGGATAAGCAGCTTGCCGTCTTTGCTCTTCTCAAGCTCAAGCTTCTCGCAGTAAGATGTCGGATTTTTCAGAACGATATGAATTAGCTCTCCGCTTCTTGTCTCAAAGATGAGGTCGCCAACTTCGCCAAACCTCTTTCCTGATTTGCTCACTACAGTCTTCCCTATCAGTTGCCTGGAAAACTTCTTGTCATCTTCTGCCATCTTTTGCCCTCACATTATCACATACTGCTATGCGAATGATTGTAGCAGTCATATTTAAAGTTTTTGATTGAATATCGGGATTTGAAAGCACTTGCCGGGGGCATCAGTTCTAAGTAACTCCTCTAGAGTAAGGAAAGGTTTATATAAGTATTTCAGTCCCGGAAATAAAATGCGAGTTGAAGAATACATTCAAAAGATTGACAGCGTAAGGAAGGCCCTGGGGATGGAAGAAGATAATCCTCTTTGGAACTTTTCATTTCTTAAAAAATACGGGTTGGAAAATACTACTTACGAACTGCTCGACCATTGGCTGACCGGACAGTCTCCTGAAAAGAGAAGGTTCTTTTTTGAGGCTGCAGGAAAAACCTCGCTAACTGCTTCAGAACCGCCTGCAATCTTGATGGCAAAGCACCCGGACAGCGCAACAATCTACCATTTGGCCGAAATAGTTGAATATCTTTTCAAAGAGTGGCCAAGGAATGGCGGCTTAATTGCGCCGGATGAATACAAAAAAGATGTGACAAGCTATACAGCCATATTTGCAGGGAATGTTATTCCAGTCTTGGCCGAGGCGATGAAACATTCAAAAAACAGGTATGCAAGATTGCAGGCAGTAAGGTATGCAAAAGCCGCAGGGGTTGTTGCAGCAAGCATAATTGGCGATCTGGATATAGTTGCAGGGAAGGATGAAAGGGCGGGAATCAGGGAAAGCGCAAAAAATGCCTCCAGGGAGATTTCTGATTTAATGGAAAAGCCAGAATACCGTTTTCTTCTGCTTGGGCCGGGGAAATGAAGATGGATGAAGGCACAAGGAAAAAAATTTTGGAATTGGCGGAAGAGAAAAGCGCCAGGGAGATTGCCAAAGAGCTTAGGGTTTCAAGGAAAGAAATAGGCAGAATCTTAGAACAAGAAAAGCAAAAAAGAAGTTCAAAAATAATCCGGAATGCAATCGCAAGCGCCGTTACCTTGGGGGTGCTGGCTTTGGAGGGCTATGGGGGCTATTTACATTATAAACATCTGACAATCCCGAAGCCCGAAATAAGGGGGGAAGAGATTAATGATAGGATTTCCCATTTTATCAATCGTTATGAAGAATTCCTCAATGGCAGAAAGTTTGGGGGATTTTTTACAGGGGTATACAGCGAATGGGACTTGAGCAACGAGAGCTCCAATCCTGAATTGGCAGCTCTTTTTGAGGAGTATGGCAATTACATCTCAAACCCTTCAGACAAGGGCCTCGAGCATGTTTTGAAAATCCTTGAGGGATCTGAATTAGTTCCGCAAACCAGCATCCTGAAAGGAAGGATGAGGGAATTGAAAATGGCCAGAAGGATTAATGAAACATATGAGCGGGAAAAGGAAGGGCTTATGGCTGCTATCAAAACAAATTGGGAATCAATATACAATACTTTCAAAGGCAGGAAATGCGAGCAGGGCGGATATGTGCTTGGGAATCCAAAAGGCTTCTCATTCCAATACAGGGACTACCCGAACAGGGAAAAGATTATCAGGTACACAGGCGAGTTTCTTGAAGGGGATGAAGAAAGATACGGGGAAATTGTTGGGCTCCTGACAAAGAGAATGTCCGCATGGGCTGACACGCTCTGGACCGGGCTTCAAATCTATCACGAAGGAATGGATGTGGCAGAGGATTTTAGGAAGACGCTGCCTGAAGAACTCGAAAAGGAGTTTTCGGAAGCGGTTGGGGCGAAGATGGAAAATTTTGCAGGCCACCTCCGGAACATCGCATGCCTTTCATACGAAATGGCGGTTTATGCATCGGAGGTTGAGCACAGCCCAAATGTTGTAAGCCATTTCCACACGCATCCCTACGTTAACGACCTTCCCGACCCTCCTAGCGATACAGACCTAAATGCATCCATACTTATAGGAAACGGCCTCGTCTTCAAGGAAACTCCGAAGGGATTTGTGCTTTATCAGTATCGTAATAACGATTTTGCCGAGCTCGGGGTTTTTGAGAAAAATTAAGCGGCAATGCCTTTTGCCAGCTCATTAATGTAACTAGTATTATAGCACTGCTCCCTCAATCCGCAGCTTTTGCATTTTGACGTATTTGAAAGGATTTGCGGAGCTTTTGGGCTTTCCTTCAGCTCGTTGACTTTTTTTATTAAATCCTTGATTTCGTCTTTTAAGAAAACATTGAAGGGGATATGCCTTCTTTCATTTGCATCAAGGTAAACGACATACCCTTCATTTATCGGCTGTTTGAATTCTTCCTCCAAAAGCAATCCATAGGAGGCAATCTGGATTTTATGCCCGGGCCAGACTCCGCTTAACGGCATGCTTCCAGTTTTCAACTCAACAGGAATTCTTTTGTCCGGATAAACTTCTATCATGTCAATAATGCCTCGCAGCCCCAATGCATAGGATTGGATGCTGAGCTCTGAAATTATTTTTGGTGTTAGAGCCTCCCAAAGCTCATCTCCAAAAACATTGTTCTTCCTTACAAAATCGAATATATTTATTGCCCTCTGACGGCTTTCAAACATAATATAGCTAAGTGTTTGCGAGAAAACATCTTCCGGAGCAAGACAAACATTTTTTATTTGTTGCGTGTTTTTTTCTACCGTTTCCCGCAGAATTTTAAGGTGCTCTTTTTTGTAAGCTGCAAGTATGCTTTCAAACACCAATCCGCGCTTTATGGTCCTTACGATACCTTCCTCAGCCTTGTTGATGCCGTCATAGCAGTTATGCCTTACTGTGCCTAAAACAAGTG
This sequence comes from Candidatus Nanoarchaeia archaeon, assembly GCA_035289105.1. Lineage (GTDB taxonomy): Archaea > Nanobdellota > Nanobdellia > Woesearchaeales > JACQSR01 > JACQSR01. The sequence continues at coordinate 6,109 of DATDYF010000020.1, read as the reverse complement.
ATTCCTTTGGAGGCTCTTCAAGCTTTAATACGTACTGAAGAAACAGTTTCCTCGGGCAGTAAAGATAGCCGCAAAGCGCAGATACTGAAATCATGAATTAGGAATGTTCTACCCCTTTTTATGGTTTGCGTCAGGGTGGCCAGTGGCTTGTTGCCATAGTTGAAGCTTATTCAAGCGTCATATCTCTATAACAACCCGGTTTTTGCTTTCAGGGTAAATAGTTACCTCTTCGCCCTTTTTTAGATTTAAAAATTCTGCAAGCCTCTTATTGAACCTAACATCCAGTGCATCCCCAACTTTACCTATCTTAGTTTTTGTTTCAAGCTTCCAAAGGCCCCTTTCTTTGGCAATTTGAGTCATTTTTCTTGATGTCTCCTCTTCAAAGCAGGTTTCGCCGCATTTTGAGCAGACTTCAGCCGGAAATTTTCCCAAGCTTGTACCAAAAATAGAATAGTCCACATTCTTTTTCGCAATCTTTCCACCGCATTCTTCGCATTTCGTCCTCATTCCACCATCACCGTCTTTATTTTGTAATAAGCCTCACCAATTTTCCTATAAGCAATTTTTAAGTAAGTATATGAGGTTAAATACCCCCCTGTTTGTTTTGTTTTTGCGCCATATTTTATCGCTTTTATTATTTGGTCTTCATCAATTCCACGCTCAAACATCATGTCCCTGGCGTGCTTCGTTATTAGCAATCTCAAGTGAACGCCTCTTGATTATTATTGATTATAAGTGATAATAAGAACTTATATTTAAATGTTTCGGATGGAGGCCAGTGGTTATCGCTGAAATATTTCCGGCCTACCCGAATAATTTACTGGAGGAGCATATGTAGCTTTGGGGTACTTTTCTATTATTCCTTCCAAGAACGCCACCATTCCTACCTGATTTGTAGCTTTATCGGCTTCCCGATTCTCGATTGACCTAAGAAGGTGGTCACGCATTCCAGTTACTTTTGCATGCGCATCTTCATCAGAGGGCAGCGGAGCAACCAAAATCAAGTCATCGAGGGCGTCTTTTATACCTGAGATGCCAATCTGATGCGCAGTTCTAAGGTCTTCTGCAGTTGTACAGAGTCTTTTATAAAATTCAGTTTCCATCCTACTTTACCTCAGTCCTTTTTCCGTCTTTGCCGTAATTGTAAACCTTCCCTTTTTCTTCTCCGCTGCACTGCTTATGGGAACCATCGCAAAAGGGCTTGTTTTTCGTTAAGCCGCACATGCAAATCCACCTGCTTTCATCGCCAATCTTAATCTCCATCGGCCCAACCGCATCATGCTTCACCATTCTTGCCATAACATCACCCGTATAGACTGTAACTTGGTGTTTTATATAAAATTGTCGGTTAAGCCCCGGAAATTTAATGTTGCTCTTTCAATATTTGGTCTTTTAGAACTGAAACGAAGGCGCTCTGGTCGCAAGGCACTTCAGCGTTAAGCATCAAATATGCTTCGAGTCTTTTTACTATACCGCGGTAAGCCAGGTATTCACCTGCGCTCATCTGCTCCGGCGCCTCTTTTATTTTGCTGCACTTCAAAATAGCTTCAAGTTCGTGGAAGAATACCCCAAACTCCGGCTTGATTTCTTCCCCTTCCAATTCAGAAGCATACTTTCTTAATTCCTCTGCAATTGTGTAAACCCTCGCTATTTCCTTGTTGTGGTCCATAAAGTTTGGGAGGCTGGGACAGCTTAAAAGCCTTACTAAGATATTTAAACTCGCTGTTATTCAAATGGGATATGGATATCAACGACAAAATGGAGCTTGTCAGGCAGGTCGGTGAGGAAATAATAACGGAAGATGAGCTGAAAAACCTTCTGGAAACAAAACTCCATCCAATTGCATATGACGGATTTGAGCCAAGCGGAACCGACATTCACATTGCCCAGGGGATATTGAGGACAATAAACATCAACAAGCTTACCAAGGCGGGAATTCATTTCAAAATCTTTGTTGCAGACTGGCACGCGTGGGCTAATAATAAACTAGGCGGAAATCTTGAGCACATTCAAACTGCAGGAAAGTACATAATTGAAGTGTGGAAAGCCTGCGGAATGGACTTGGACAAAGTGGATTTTGTATGGGCAAATGAATTTGTAAAGGACGAGAATTACTGGAAAACTGTAATGCAGGTTGCAAGACACAGCACATTAAAGAGGATTGTAAGGACATCGCAGATAATGGGGAGAAAAGAAACTGATGTGCTTCAGGCTTCGCAGATAATGTATCCCTGCATGCAGTGCGCCGATATATTCCATATAAAAGCAGATATAACCCAGCTCGGGATGGACCAAAGGAAGGTAAATGTTCTTGCAAGGGAACTTGCGCCTAAGCTTGGATTCCCAAAACCGGTTGTTGTTTCCCATCATATGCTAATGGGTTTAGGCCAGCCTCCAAAAACTGAGGACCCTGTTGAAAGGGCGATGGAGATGAAGATGTCAAAGTCAAAGCCGGGAAGCGCAATCTTCATGACAGATTCTGAAGAGGAAATAAAGAGAAAAATCCAGAATGCCTACTGCCCCGCAAAGGTTGTGGAGGAAAATCCGCTGCTGGAGTACTGCAAATACCTTGTATTTGAAAGGTTTGATTCAATAAAAATAGAAAGGCCGGAAAAGTTCGGTGGCAATGTTGAAATGGCATCTTACCACGAGCTTGAAAAAATGTTCAGGGAAGGAAGCCTTCATCCTGCAGATCTTAAGAAAGGAGTTGCAGAAAAGCTTAATGAATTAATAATCCCTGTAAGGGAGCATTTTGAAAAGAACAAGTCAGCCAAGAAGCTGCAGGAAGAAGTGAAGGGCTTTATGGTTACCCGTTAGCCTAGTTTTTACTTAAATTGGCCGTTCAAAGGGGCGCCATTATAAATGATGTTTTTGAAGCCCTGTTTTTGCATCAAGGCGATGTCAGGCCCCATAAGCGCTTCTATGTTTTTGTAAGAGCCGGGGGGCAAAAAGTGCAATGTCCTTAAAGGAATCACCCCCTCAATGCCAACGCCGATTGAATAATAAGGCCCTTTTTCTCCGGGGATGAGCGGAAATTTTCTATCTTCACGGCAAACCACTTCAACAGGCGTGTCCTTTGCCTTTTCGAATTGGCGGGGCGATTTCCTCCTCAAATTGTTCAATTCAGTTAACAGCACATACATAGTTCGAGCATATACCCCTTTATCTTCCATATTATCACCGAAGTCAAAGCCATTGAATTTTAATATAAATGTGATGTTAGCAGTGTAACATTTTTTAAATTAATGCATCAGCTAGAATTGATTTCATCCAACCTAAATAGCAAAACTTTATAAATAAATAATTTAGGGAATTGTTTTACTAATGTTCAAAAAAGGGTGATATGATGAAAAAGCTGTTTTTGCTTGCTATAGTTTCTTTGCTTGTCTTGGTCGCTGGCGCTTATGCCGCAGACTGCGGAAATGGAATTAAAACATGCGCGTGCGGAGATAGGGTTATAGCAGACACAACACTCACCTCTAACCTAATTTGTGACAGCTCTTCAGGCTATGTAAACGGGCTTACCGTTTCAAATAATGTTGCTTTAACATGCGCAAGCGGGGTTAAAATTGCCTGTTCGCCCGGATTCCTTGCAGGAAGCAGCAATTGCGGCATTGGAGTCACATTTGATGCGGTTTCTTCCTCGAGTTTAACCGGCTGTGCAATTGAAGGGTGGGAGCAGGGCGTCAGAGTCTCAACAGGCAGCAGCAATATAAGGGTTAATCAAAACACGCTGACAAATAATCTTGATGGAATCTATTTAAAAAATATCGGAAATAACGTTGCTATACTTGCAAACACCCTATCGGGAAACGGGGTTAGCCTCGGAAATAATGAGTACGGCGGAAGCAGCATTTGGGCGCAAATTACCCATGGCGTGGCAAACCTTGAAATCTCAGGAAACGAGATATCAAACGGATATACCGCCCAAGGCAGAGGCGCAATAAGCATAATGGGCGACAGGGGAAATGCCACTAACGTAAATATCAATGGAAATTATATCCATGACATTCCCGGCTTGCCTGCAATCTCAATTACAGATATGGGGTTCATCGGGATAGCCATTAGCGGAAACCGGATGATAAATGTCGGCTCTGGAGTCGGGTTTGCATTTGCTGCCCCATTAAGCAACGGCTTCATGAACCAGAATGAAATTGTGTGTTCGGCTGCAGGCTCGGCCCTCGGCTCAATTGGAATTTTGGGGGCCGGAAAGATAGATGTTTCATGGAGCACCATTACCGACTGCACCGTAGGAATAATCCTTTGGTATGCAGGATTAAACCCGGCAGGAGGACCTCCTGATCCGGCTTATTATTATTACTCTGCAAACAACAGGATAAGCACGGATTTCGGAATAGGCATATGCACGGACATCGCTTTTGGAACGGTGGAAAACAACTACTTTTCTGACGGAGTTATTGGAATTGCCAATCTCTTACAATCATGGGGAACAGGAACTACAATAGGGACTAATTCATACACCAATGTTGTGAAGAAGACATGCGTAGTCGATTCCACGCTTGTCGGTGGCTGCCTGGCATTTCCTCAAAACGCAAAAGCCGGGACGCTTGATTTAGATACCTTGTGCGGCTCAGGCGAGCCTCCTTTTATCTGCTCAATAAGGTTTAACTTTTATGTGAACGGCCAGCTCTTTAACGCCCCAACCGGCGCAGTATACGTCTTTAAGGAATCAGAAGTGCAGGCATGCGGCGTAAATACTGCTGACGGAATACAGTCAAATGAAGTTAACCTTATTTTTGGATGCCAGCAGATTAGGTCGGTGGAAGCTTGCAACGGGCTTTCCGGTGGAACATGTACAATCAGAATAAACGACCCCGGCCAGGAGAGAAGGGTTGCGCTCGCGCTTGATGCGAGCGGGGAGGGAACTTCTCCGAATTATATTGGCGCCGTACTATTCGACAGGTCTTCATGCAGCGGCCAGGTCAACATAAATGCATTTACAAAGGAAACAAACTGCAATGACGGCTTAGATAACGACAATGACGGCAGAGCAGACTGCCAGGATGATGACTGCAGAAGCTCTCCGAATTGCCAGCAGCCAACCTGCACTTCGCTGGTAACTGTGCTGTCAGGAAGCGGTTCTCCGCAGGCTGGAGCACTAGTGCTGATATTTGATGCTGCAACAATTTCAACCATTCCGGGCGTAAACCCATCTGACGGAATTGACAGGTCAGAATGGAGCTCGATACTTTCAACAGCCCAAAATGGACCGCCATTGGGAATGACAGGCGGATGCTTTGGAGAACAGGGGCCTGCAACAACCGATGCAAATGGGCAATGCAGCGCATCATTAACCAGCGGAAATCCAAACAATGCTCAGGTGGTTATCACATTGACGGGGGATGTCATGAATCCAAGCGACATAACCTCAAGGACTTATAGCCCATTCCCATGCGGAGGCACTATAACTTTGCAGTTTACGCAAGCCCCGCCACCCTGCTCTGAAAGCGTAACTGTTCTGTCTGGAACAGGTGGTCCACAGGCAGGTGCATTTGTTTTCACATTTGATTATGCAACAATTGCAACCATTCCGGGAGTTGACCCCTCCAATGGGATAGACAGGGAAGAATTTAGCATAATACTTTCAACAGCACAAAACGGGCCTCCGACAGGAATGACTGGCGGCTGCTTCGGCCAGGAAGGGCCTTCAACAACAGATGCAAATGGTCAATGCAATGCAATATTCTTTGGGCCAAGCCCATATACCGCCCAGATATATATAGCATTAACTGGGGATTTCATGAATCCCGCGGATTTTGTCTCAAAAACTGTCAGCCAGTTCACATGCGGAGGCTCGGTAACATTGCAGATGACTCCGCCATGCACCGACAGGGTAACTGTGCTTAATGCAATAGGCTCTCCGCAGTCAGGAGCCTATGTGCTGATATTCGATTCAGCAACGATTGACGGAATTTCGGGAGTTGACCCTGCAGACGGCATAGACGAAGCTGAAATAACTGCGATAATTGCAAGCGGCGCAGGAGGGCCGCCACCGGGATTAACAGGTGGCTGCTTCGGCCAGGATGGGCCCATGGCAACAGATGCAAATGGACAGTGCGATGCTTTGCTGGTGTGGGGAAGCCCGACA
>DATDYF010000019.1:0-7973 GCA_035289105.1 Candidatus Nanoarchaeia archaeon | reverse complement strand
CAAGGATGTAGATGGAAATTCCGCACACATCAAGACGGGAGATTATATTGATTATCAGGGAAGGCTGATTCCTTTCAAGTACCGCTACCACACAACAAAGGGGCCGGTGCCAAAATACGACAAGGAAACAGGCCGTTTCGAGGTAAGATACATGACTTTTGAGGATTTCAGGAAGGTTGCCGATGAAGAAAACAGGTGGTACAAGGAGATTAATGGTGTAGAGCCGGATTACTATGCGAAAAGATACCCGGAAGAGGCATTTTTGCACGCAACATTGCTTACCAATGAAGCTCACTCCCGTGGATGGGCATTGCAGTACGGTCGTGAAGCAGATGAAAGGATACAGAATATAGCAAAGCTTGAGAAGGCACATGAATTCTACAAAAACTTGGAAGAAACAACCCCAAAAGAGGAGCTTTGGAAGCTTATGAAGTCAGATACCTTTCTTAGGGGAATTGCCGGCGCATTTTTGCCTCCGGAAACAAAGCTCCCTTCAGAATGGCTGAAGGAAGCCCTATGGGAAAACAAGAAAAACCTTGAATTTGCAAAGCAGGCTTCCACTTCCCAGGAGCAGCAGGCAAAAGATACGGAAGAAACGAGGTCGCATTTGGTAACTCCAATTAAAAGGCTTGAGAAGCACCCGACAAGGTTTTATGCAGAACTCGGCATCAGGACATGGCAGCGCTCAAAAGACCCTGAAAATCCCCTGTTTATTGCGATTGAGAACCTTTTTCCTGAGCGATTCGGTGGCCATCCTGAGGAATTGAAGTGGCTTGTGGAAAAAAGCAGGAAAAAAATGGTTGAGTTCTTAACAACCCCTGAAGACAAATATGGGGTGGGGGAATATGGGATAGTGGACGAGGCTGTCCTGACAGGAAAAAAGACGCTCGTGCGAAAAAACCCCTTTTACCAGCAGGGCATGTCAAAGGAGGATGCAGAAAAGCTTGCAGAGCAGCACATTGGAGTTACCCTGGATACCGGCCATCTTAACCTTTGGAGAAAATTTTGGGAGCCAGTCCCGGGCCTTACCCTTGAGCAGAATGAAGCTGAATTCAACAAGTGGTATCTTGAGCAGGTAGAGAAGCTTGCAAAAACCGGAATGATAAAAAACCTGCATATTGTTGATAATTTCGGCTTTCAGGATGACCATCTTGCGCCAGGGCAGGGAAACGCCCCGGTCACGGAAGTCATAAGACTTATGAAGAAATACGGCTACGACAAGGCGATAACTGTCGAGCCCGGTGCAGACGCCTCAACAGATGTCTCTGATTTCCACGGGCTGATGAAGACATGGCGCCACTTTGGAAGCCCAATATATGGGATGGGCCAGCGTGTTGCCAGCCCGCAGCAATGGGGTGAGGTCCAGTATTCATATTTCGGCCAGAACAGGCCTCCGCAATACATATTCGGCGGCTATTCACCTTCAAACGACTGGACATTGTGGACAGGAGTGCCGATGGAGTGATTGCAATTTCTTTGAGCTGTTAAGTCTTGTGTATACAAAACATAAAAACCATATAACTGTAAACAAACATCAATTACTCAGTAAATAAACATATAATTTTAGGATTCCGAACCACGCCAAAGAGATAACTAAAATCAAGAGTATGGATACAAACAATATTAACCAACTGCCTAAACAATATTTAATGTATTTATGTGATTTAGTAAGAAGTAGTCTGATTTTCTCATCTTTGTATTGCGAAACGTCTATTTTCAACTTAAAGAACTTCATATTAAAGGCAAAACGAATTACTTTTGCAAAGCTGTATTTCTTATGAAACCTTAGATAAAATAACAAGGAAAACCAATAATAGTTTCCGATGAGCGAAGTTATAGCAAAGGCAAGTGCAAATCCAAGAATGTATACTGTAAAAAGAACACTTAAGATCTCTGTTATATTAACCATCTTTCTCAATAATTAAAATTTCTTTAACCTTTATTAAATCCCCGTTCCCATCATCAGCTTGAACATTACGCCGTTGTCAACCATCATGTAAAGCTTCATCTTGTCCCATTCCTTTGAGTCCATTCCGTGCGCTGGCACATTGCCGAAGAAGGCATCGAGCATGATGGCGCCGCTGCCGCCGGGCGTGAAATATTTTATTGATTTCATAGCCCTCTCAAAGCTCTGGTAAGGCACCATCCCCCGCGCTGCCTCGCCAGAAGAAATTTCCCCTGAGCCGGAGCCTCCATACATCCTAACCACAGTATCCTTTCCAAGATGGCCCCATATCTTGCCGTAATCCGCGGTTCTTGCACCATCATCATAGGGCATAAAATTTCTCTGTGGACTTCTATAATCATTCTCTTGTGTGCCTTCTGCTTTCTCGGAGTTGTCAGCAGCCAGGGAAACAGCCTCCTTTTCCTTCTTTGCCGTTTCTTCGACACCCCTTGCAAGCCTCTTTACAATTTCAGAAATAGCCTCAGCCTTCCTTTCTTTTCTTGGCAATTTGGCCTTCTTAATCTCCCTGTCTATCTTTTTTGCCTCTTTTTCAATCCTTTCAGCAAGCGAAGCATTCTGCCTTATGCAAACCACCCCTTTGTTGGATATAATATCCAACACAAAGTATAAAAGCCTTTTGGTTTTATGATAAGCGCATGGTAGGCAATATTCCCAATTACTCAGCTCTGGACTTGTACAGGAGCATATTCTACCTGAGAAACCCAATCAGCAGGGCGGAGCTCTCAAAAAGGCTGGAGCTCGGCGAGGGAACCATAAGGACGATACTAGATTCCCTCAAGAAAAAAAAGCTAATTGACTCAAACCGCGAAGGCCATTTCCTCAGCAAAAAAGGGATTTTGCTGCTCGAAAGGATTGCAAGGTTTATGGAGCCACCGAAAACAGTCAGGATGGAAATTTTTCCCAAATTCAGGGAAAAAGGGGTTGTACTTAGGAATGTTAAAAAGAAAATGGCTGATTACAAGGTAAGGGATATTGCGGTAAGAAACGGCGCAGAAGGCGCATTAATACTCAAATACGACAAAAGGCTGGAAATTGAGGGTTACAGTAAAGCCGACTTTTCTTCTCTGGAAAGGGAATTTTCACTAAAACCAAAAGATACCCTGATAATCGCCTTTGCAGAAAGCTACAGGGATGCTGAAAATGCATGCGTCGCATGCGCGCTCTTTCTCACAAAGCTTAAGGACCTTCTTGGGAAAAATATTTAACCTCCAAGCCATTAGCTATGCTTATGGTGGAATTTGACAAGGAAGAGGTAATGAAGCTTAAGCCAGCTGAGAGAATAAAGAAGCTGAAGGAAATCGAGGAGAGCGAAATAAAGGAAATCATGGAGGTAGAGTCCTTAATCAAGAAATCAGAAGAGGAGGTCAAGCAGCACAAGGTGGAGGTTGAAATTCCCCCAGTGCATGAAATTGACATCTCGCATCTCTTTGGAGTTGAGGAGGGCATTGAGGGAACCCTTCAAGGCGCTCCCATAGCATTTGATTTTGATGTCAGCTATCTATCTGCTGTCAGCTTCGAGGACTACCAGCAGATTGCAGGCTATATCCCGAAAACCAACGTCAACCTCACCCTGTTTATTGACACCACAAAATACAGGAGCGTTGGCGAAATTGCAATTGAGGTCGCTTCCCCGAGGGCGTGGCTTATTCAGGTCAAGAAATACAACATCAGATAATTTTAAATACTCTTATTCTAAGTTTGCATGTATGCAAAATAAGTATGAAGAGATAAAGAATGCCTATGACAACTTTTACCGCTCCCTTCTGATGAAGAAAAGGCTTCCATTGAAGGATACTGGAATAGGATTCTGGAATGCAGCGGATTCAAAAACCGCCTGGGAAATCCTTTCAAAGATTGGAAGGCATGGAAAATTCATCGACCTTGGCTCAGGCGACGGGAAAATCGTGATGCTCGCCTCGCAGTTTGCAAAAAAGGCAGTTGGCATAGAGTTTGACAGTGAGCTGCACGGCAAGGCGCTTGACATTGCAAGGAAGCTGAATATCCGGAACATAGAATTGATAAACGGCGATTTCCAGGAACACTCGATAGCAGGCTATGATGTTGTATTCTTAAACCCCGACAAGCCTCTCCACAGGAATAAGGTCGAGGAAAAGCTTCTCAATGAGCTTACAGGGCGCCTTGTTGTTTTCGGCCCCCATTTCCACCCGGCAAACCTTAAGAAAGTTGAGGTATCGTTTGTTAATGATACTGTTGTTGGTATGTATAAAAATCCTAGGAAAAATGCATAATTCCAATATTTGAAGAATATTCTGCATGCCCAATCCTGAATGACGAATTGTTGCTAACTAGAATGAAATCCTCTTTCTTAAGCTGATTGTAAAGAACATTCTGCTTTAGCGCCATGATGCCGTCATAATGAACTTTTCTGCCGTCAAGCTTGGCCCTTCTTAGGAGAATAACATCTACAGGGCTGTAAATCACTGCTCCTTTGAGCATCCCTCTGAATATTTTCGCCCATTCCCCATCCTCTTCTTCCATAATCTTCAGGTTCTCTTTTGCAATCTCTATTGAATCTTCGCACCCAAAGGAGCATGGGAAATGAAACAGCAAAGAAACATCAAAATGCCTCATTGCAATGTTGCTGTGAAATCCAAAGGAGAATCCTATTGAATTTTTCAGGGTGTTCAGGGTTAAATCCTCATTGCCCTTTGAAAAATTGTCGCAGAAGAACCTGCAGCAGCATTCAGGATAGCCTAAAGCAATTCCGAGATTGTAATGGTCGTTTTTGGCTTCAAGCGATTTTAGTTTTTCCGCTTCATTTCTGCCCTTTGAAAGGTAAAGAACATAATAGCCCTTCCTTGCATCGTCCGCCTTGATTTTCTCCCCGAAGTCAGAATAAGGGCCTTCATCCTTCTTGAGAATCTTGAAATCTGATTTTACCGTGCTTATACCCCTGTCATTAAGAAATTCCCCAACATCCCCTGCTTCATCCTCCCTGACAAGAATCCTTGCACCTGGCTTCCTGCCCTTAATCAAAGCCAGAATCTCCAATGACTTGATGTTGGACTTGAAAACCTTCTGAAGTTCTGAAAACATGAGAAATAGAAATGCATGTCTTTTAAATAAATTATGCACCCTTCAGGCCTTTTGTATGGTATGACGCCTTATCCGGACCTTTTGCATCGTATGCTGGTTTCAAGGGTTTTAGGCCTGTATCCTCAATTCCGACTTGAGAAGCCCTGGAAAAGCCAAGTGAATGCTCAAGCCGCTCCCTGGGATTGGTGGTTCTATACGAGTTTCCTCCCGCGTATTCTTGATGGGTATTTTCTCTGGCATACTCAATCGACCTTGCCAGCGCATTTTTCCCGCTTACATGGTCGGAAAGTTCAGGAGAAGAATCCCTGTTGTTTTTCATGGCAAGCGCTATCTCTTGCGCATGGGTAACAATATGCGGCTTTTCTTTTTTGTCGCCATCTAACTCATCGCTATCGTGATTTCTGTAATTGCCTGAATAGTGATTGAGGTATCCAATAATCTTTCTTGCAATGCCCGAAGCCCTTTTTAATGCATCGCCAAATCTTTCAATTCCCGTGTACACTCTTTTTTCATCTTTCTGTGGCTTGCTCAGGCCGTAAACCGTCTCATCAGCACCCTTCGCAGGCCTCAAATACAATTCGGGTGTGCTTGAAGCAACTGCATCGATGGATGCTGGCTTCAGGAGATAATCAAAGTTAAGCTCATCGCTTGCGGCGCCCTGAGTTTTGGTATCATAAGAAACCGCCCCCTGTTGATAAGAAGTAACGCCCACTCGCTGATAAGAAGAATCATTAAATCTCATCTTGAGTACAAAGGCGAGATAATTTGCAGGGTCTATTTGGGTGTCAGTTTCGTGCGGTACTTCATCAGCATATTGCCTTGGAGTGCTTGAAGCAGAAATATACCTAATCCTGCCTTCCAAGTCCGGATTGTCCTTAATTGCGTGTTCCATTTTCAGGTTAAGGTAATCAAATCATATTTTTAAATATTTACATCTTTACCGTCCAGAACTACCCCTTCACATTCCCAATCGGAGAAAATCCAACAACTTTATGGGAGATTCCGGCTTTGTCTATTGTGTCGACAACTTCGGAAATGCTCTTGTAGGCTTCGCCTGCCTCCTCTGCAAGCCCCGACATAGAAGTTGCCCTTACATAAATGCCATGCAGTTCCATCTCCCTCTGCAGTTTGTCGCCCCTGAATTCGTGCTTTGCCTGTGTTCTGGACATTGTCCTGCCGGAGCCGTGCGCAGTGCTTCCAAATGTCTCTTCCATTGCGCGATGAGTTCCTGTAAGAAGGTAGCTTCCTGTTTCCATTGAGCCCCCAATAATAACCGGCTGTCCAATCTCCTCGTATTCAGGCGGCAGGTCGCCAAAGCCAGGGCCAAAGCTTCTCGTTGCCCCTTTCCTATGCATAACAACCTCTCTCAATTTCCCGTCAATTTTATGCTTTTCAACCTTCGCAATGTTATGAGCAACATCATAAACCAAATTCATTTCCAAATCTTCGGCCGATGTCTTAAAAACACTAGAGAAGCATTCGCGTATGCGGTGAAGTATGACCTGCCTGTTTGCAAATGCCATGTTTGCAGCGCACGCCATCGCCTTATAGTAGTCCTGAGCCTCTTTTGACTGGAATGGCGCGCATGCCAATTCCCTGTCTAAAACATGAATTCCATATTTTGGCATAATCTCCCCAAAAGTCTTCAGGTAATCAGTTCCAATCTGGTGCCCAAAGCCTCTGCTCCCGCAATGGACCATGACGACAACCTGGTCTGGCGTTACTATTCCCATCTTCTTTGCGGCCTTCTCATCAAATATGTTTGCGGACTTTGCAATCTGAATCTCAAGGTAATGGTTTCCAGAACCCAGAGTTCCAAGCTGTGCAATTCCACGCTGCCTTGCCCTATCGCTTACCTTTGAAAAGTCCGCCTGCTTTATGCAGCCGTGCTCTTCAATCCGCTTTAAATCATTCTCCCAGCCATAGCCATTTTCAATGCACCACCTCGAGCCGGTTTCTGCAACCTCTTTAAACTGGGACATGTTAACTGAAACAAATCCCTTCCCTCCAACTCCAGCAGGCACGCGCTTAAACAGCAAGTCAACAGTCTCCTTCAGCTTTGGCTGGAAATCCTTGAATGTGAGGTTTGTCGTCACTAAGCGCATTCCGCAATTTATGTCAAACCCAATTCCGCCTGGAGAGATAACCCCCTCATTCACATCAAAAGCTGCAACTCCTCCAATCGGAAAGCCATATCCCCAATGCCCATCAGGCATGCAGTAAGCGTACTTTTGGATTCCCGGAAGGCATGCAACATTTGTAACCTGCTCAAACACCCCTGCATCCATCTCATCCAATAGCTTCTTGGACGCATAGATTCTCGCAGGGACATTCATCCCTTTTTTGTATTCAGGCGAAATCTCCCAGATGTAATCTGAGATTTTCTTCATTTCCGGTTTTTTTGTTTCTACTTTCATATGTCCAGTATTATCGTTGCCTTGTAGCCTCCTTTTGTTTTTTCAATCTTGAACATGTGCATCGTGACTGCCTTGACGTCATTCCTTAGCTCCTGCGTTTCTTTGTTTATCTTATCGCCCTTCAAAGCACCCGTTAGTTTATAATCCTTTCCTGCTTTCTTTATTGATATGTCGTACCTTGAAAACAGGAGATTATCAGCATCCTTGAGGTAAATCAGCTCTCCAAGGAAATCGAAAAGAAGCCCTTCGAGGCTGTTGCCCTTCAAGGAAATTTTTTTCTCAATATTTGGCTTGACATCCTTAACTTCAACCATCTGCGCAGTTGTTGCCAATGCAGCGTTCTTGAACAATTCAGCGGCATCCTTCCCATAGGCAAAAAAGCCAACATCTGCTGTGTGGTCAAAGTATTCGTATTTCTTCATGGTGCGGATTAGGGCAGCGTATTTTAATAGCTTTTGAATTAAATCAGAAAGCTTTAAATAAGTAAAATTTGGGTAACTGCTTGGTAACAATGAAGTTTCAGATTCCTAGAA